>CAVFYJ010000017.1:0-43276 GCA_963626545.1 Acetatifactor sp.
GCGCTTTCATCTCGGTCATTGAATGGCCGAGGATTCCCGCGCCAGATTCCTAAAAGCAACCTTTCTTGCAGGCGGTCTGGAGGAGATGGATCTTGAGGAGCTTCTTCCGCTCGTCACCGGAAATGCAGCCATGAAACTGCCGGGGCTTGTCTTTGCCTCTGCCGCACAGGGCACCGTCAATGCATTTATGACGATTCGCGTCGGAATTTTGACAAAAAAATATCTTTTCAGTGCCGACGGACCAATCGAGATGGCGCAGGCACGAAAAGATTCTTATAAAGAAGCGATTGAATTTTTGAAGAAATGCGAGCTGCACAAGGATGTGCTCGCGATGGTAGGCCGGACGGCGCGCGGCGCAAAGGAGGCCGCGGCGTCGTCCGTGAAGAAGGTTATCGAAAATGTGAAAGGGAAGTAAAGCACTGTCGCTTCAGCTGCCTTTACATGATATCATCTCACACAGGCAAGCTGCTCTCCGTCCACGTACAGTCGGCATCCCTGGACAGCAGTCAACGCACGAAGACTTTCGTCGGTACAGCTTTCCGGGTACTGACCGGTGAAATAAAACATCTCTGCGGTGTCAGCCTCGACCAGAATATCGGCATGATGACCATTTGTCTGGTCGGAAGGGTCTGCACCTGGTTCTACGAGTAAATTTTGCGGGCAGCGCTTCCAGTGCGCAAAATCCTCGGAAACGTATACAGAAAGACCTTTCCAGCAGTCATTGATCATCCATTTCTTACCGCCAAGTTCGAATACGTTCGGGCCTTCCTGTGAGCAGTCTGAAATTTCCTCTCCGACAACCTCCCAGTGATACAGATCACTGCTCTGCGCTGCATAGATGTGGCTGTCATGATTCTCATCCTTGTACCACATCTTATAAAGTCCCGGCTGTACCTCATACACGCAGGCATCAATCACGCGCTCAGAGGAAAGGGACAGCGTTGACTGGTAGGTCCAGTCCCAGAGATTTGATGAGGTATAGTGGAGAATGTGTCTCGGATAGTCCCACGTGGTCGGAATTCCGGTGATGTAAGAGACGTACATGTGATACGTTCCATTCGCCTCAATGATCTCCGGCGCCCAGAAGGTATTGTGCCCATGCTCAATATCAAGCCCCTCCAAGGTTCCACGATACAGCCAACTCTTTTTGTCATCTGACACGGCTACGCCAATCTTGCTTCCGTGAATTGAAGAATAGCCTACCTGAACCGAGGTTGAGCGGCGCTGCGTGTAAAACATGTAGTAACATTTTTCGTCTTTGTTCCAAATCACCGTTGGATCGGATGCGCCATCAAAAATCGGATCGCGAAACAGCGGTGCCGGAAAGCCTTTTTCCATTTTTATCTGTTGTTCTTTCTCCATCTTTTGTTCCATTTTTATTGTTTCCTTTCCACTAACTTCTTTTGTTCCGTTTAACTATTATTACTTTCTGGTAATGCTTCATCATATTGTTGGTCTGCTTCTTTAATCCACGTTATGACTTGTTGTTCATCCACATCCAACAGCTCTGCAATTACACTACTCTTATAATTTTTCTTATGCATTCGGATTGCACTCGACTGTTTTGCCTCAAGCTCTGCTCTTTCAGCGATTTCTTTTTCATATACCATTTTCAGATAATCTTCATCAAACAACACCGTCATAATATCCATAACCTCCTACAGTAGCAATGTAACTTAGAGATTACTTTCTTCTCTGTTTTCACTTTATCACATATTTGATTTGATTGCAATTCTTCCTTTCCATTCTTCACAAAATCTTTATAGTATCTACTCATATTGTCTACATTTATGAAAAAAGTCTGAGATGCTCAAGCTTACACGAACATCTCAGATTTTACTCTAATCATACAATACTTTAAATCCGTAATTTGTAAATTTATCCCTTCACAGAACCGACCATTACCCCCTTCTCAAAGAACTTCTGAAGGAATGGATAGATAATGATGAGCGGCAATGCTGCAAATACCATGCAGGCCAACTCGATTGTCTTATAGTTTGATGCCGATGATACCACATTTCGGATATTGGCTGCTGTTCCTACGTCCATTGATTTTTGAAGTTCCTCTGCTGCCTTACTCGACTTTGTAACAGAGAGCAAATAGTACGATAATGTTTGCAGCTTTGGTGAACGTGTGTAATAAAGGGTTGCGGTGTAATCGTTCCAGATTCCAACTGCGGTGAAAATTCCAAGTGCACTGAGTACTGGCTTTGACAACGGCAGTACAATTTTAAAGAAAACTCGGTACTCCGAAGAACCGTCAATTCTGGCCGATTCAAAAAGTGAATCCGGAATTCCCTTAAAGTTTGCTGTGAAAATAATTACATTGTAGAAGCCGCCAAATAAATTCGGAATAATATATACCCAATAAGAATTATACAGCTTCAAATAGTTAAACAGGATAAAATAGGCAATCACACCACCGCTTAAATACATACTAGTAAATCCAAGCAACGTGTAGAACTTTTTTCCAACCAAATTGTTTCTGGAAAATCCGTATGCAAACATAGCCGTTATTACAGTTTGAAAGAATGTTACCAGAATCGTTCTACTCGCTGTAATACCAAACGCACGTACAATCTCACCATCCTTTACAACAGCCTTCCAGCTCTCTAATGTAAATTCACGTGGAAACAGATATGCATATCCATTCTTGGAAAGATCCGATGCAGAGTTCAGTGAGTTAATAACAGAATACCACATCGGGTACAATGTAATCAACATAATTAATGTCATTACGATATAAAGGCCAACCATAAAGCGCCTTTCATTCTTCTTTTTTGAATGCAGCTTTCCTTCTTTTGCCATCGTTTTTCCCTCCTTCCTAGAACAATCCGCTTCCTGTAAGCTTTCCTGAAACAAAGTTGGCAATAAACAGCAGAACTAGCGCAATCGCAGACTTGAAGATATTGATTGCCGATGCCATACCAAACTGCAGCTGCTGCAGACCTACCTTGTAAATATACGTGTCAATTACCTCGCTTCGCTCCAAGTTAAAGGAATTCTGCAATACGAAAATCTGATCGAAGTTATTGTTCATGATACCTGCCACTGCAAAAATAACCATGATCACAATCGTTCCCTTAATACATGGAAGTGTAATACTCCACATTTTGCGATAACGACCAGCGCCATCAATCTCCGCCGCTTCATACATTTCCTGATCAACTCCGGCGATTGCTGCTGTATACAAAATGGTTCCCCATCCAATTTCCTTAATTAAACTTGATGTGATGCTGATTCCCCAGAAATAGTCCGGCTTTGCCATAAAAACGACTGGATTTTTCAAAATCCCAAGGCTTAGCAAAAGCTGATTGACTGCACCGTCTGAGGCTAACAGATTAATTACGATACTTCCAAAAACAACCCATGAAATGAAATGAGGCATGTAAGTTACGGTTTTTACCAGATTCTTCATCTTTTCATGCTTAATTTCATTGATAAACAGAGCAAATAAAATCGTAAGCGGAATGGTGACCAGCTGACCAATTAAGTTAATGCCAAGCGTATTCACAAGCATTCCCATAAAATCATGATTGGAAAAGATAATTTTGAAATTCTGAAATCCATAAAATGGGCTAGTAAAGATTCCTACAATGCCCTGTGTAACCTTATAATTCTTAAAAGCCAGGATCAATCCAAACAACGGAATAATGTTAAAAACGATCATCAGCAGGGTTCCCGGCAGCATCATTGAGTGCAGCTGTAGCTGTACGCCCAGTCCATATCCTAATCTGTGCTTCCTCTTTGCCATTCTTTCTCTCCTCTTATAAAACACGGTCTGCACAGCTTGTGCAGACCGTATTGACTTGACTTCACTTCAACATTGATTTCGTTTACTCGCTGTAAACCTGTGCATTCGGGTTCTCAATGCTCTGGTCATACTGCTCATATGCGGTCTGAAGATACTCGTTTAATGCAGCATCCACTGCCTCAACATCATATTCATTTAATGTATCAATCATGTTCTGATATTCCTTCTCGAATTCCTCATCGCTTGTTGCAGAAATGATCTTTGCCTTCTGACTTTCCAGATAATTCTTAATCTGTGTGTACTTGATTCCCAGATCGCTGCTGGCCTCAAGCGGATTTGCATTTACAGTTGTGAGCAATCCAGAATTGTAAATGTATGTTGTATCCCAGCGTCCAAGAGCAGAGCATGCAACTGAATATGCCAGATCCGAGCCATTTGCGCCATCATCCTGTGCTTCTGGTCCCGGTGTAGTTGCCCAGAAGAAATCGGTATCGTTGAACGGCCACAGCCAGATGTTCTGTGCATACACATCATTGTAACGCTCCAGACCTTCCTCGGTACGAACCATGGTTCCATCTTCCTGAACCGTGTAATCCTCGCCCTCAACACCATAGTAATTTAACCACAGACCTTCCTCACTTGTTGCAAAGCTAAGTGCCTTTGCCAGTGCTTCTGGATTCTCGCAATTCTTGGATACAAATGTCTTGATCCATCCAGTACCTGCCAAGGAGTTGATTCCTACAGTTGGAACTGCACCAGTATCGGACAGAATCGGACCATAGGAGGTCATATTCGATTTACTAAGATCTGCCTGTGCCGGATTTCCAAACCAGCAGAACACACGGCCAGACTCAATATAAGTAACAAGTGCATTCTCATCCAGAGTCAGCAGATTCAAATCCATGTAACCGTTACGAACCATATCGTTTGTAAACTTCAGAACCTCTTTGTAACCCGGATTCAGCTCTTTTAATCTGTAATTTCCTTCGTCGTCAACCGGAACCACACCAAAGCTGTCACTCATAACACCGTCTAAGGAATTCAGCCAGAGATTTGCATTCATCGTTGCCACAATAATCGGCTCACCGTCTACGGTATAACCAGAGTTTGCCACCTTTTCAAGTGTTGCCATAAATGCTTCCTGTGTCTGAACATCTTCCTGTGTAAGTCCAAGATCTTCCATAATCTTTTCATTAAACATGATGGAACTGTTCTGTCCATAAACAACGTTATTTACATATGTTTCGGAGCAAAGCGGATACGTCTCTCTGTGTTCAACGGATTCCATATGGCTTGGGAAGAACCAGAAATCGCCATATGAGTTCGTGATTGCTTCCTTCACATCAGATGGGAAATCGGTTAACAAATGAGAATCTGAATCATACTGCTGCATAAACTCATCAATTGTCCATACATAACCAGATTCAATTAACTGTGTGATCGTCTCGTTATCCGTAATGGAAATCAGATCTGGCAGATCATCTGTTGCAATCATCAATGCCAACTTTGTGTCCGCATCGGTCGCCGGCTGCTCAATCTCAAAGCTTACACCAAAATTTTCCTTAATGGAATCCATCAACGGTGAAGTCTCCGCACCATTCCAGTTTGCTGGCCCCCATCCAGATACATCAGAGAACCAGTCAATTGTGACATCCTCTGCCGCCTGTGCAGTTGTCTGAACCGCATTTGGAACCATTGCCATTGCTGCTAATGCAGATGTGAGTGCGAGTGACATTGCCTTTCGTTTCATTTCCTTCTTCATCTTGTTATTACCCCTTTCACTATATTGTCCTTATTTCAGGACTCTTACGTTTTTGTTATGTCATCATTATACACAGTCTTTTTGCTTTGGCACATGGATTATTCGTCATTTTATTTGGTAATTTGTTTATTTTTCTTTTGGAATTTGTTTATTTATTCTTTATTATTGGCAGTAGCACCTCCGTTTTTTTGTTCTTTTCGATACTCATTCGGGGAAACACCATTGTTTTTCTTGAACGTCTTTGAAAAATAAAACAAATCGGTATAACCCGTTTCCTCTGCAATTTCTGTGATTGTCTTATCCGTATACACAAGCAATTCTCTGGCGCGTTCCATTCGCCGCTCCAAAAGAAGCTCGGAATAATTCTTTCCCGTCTGACGTTTTAAAATCTGCGTCAATGCACCCTGGCTCATCCCCAACTCCTTTCCAATGGTAGCCAGCGTCGGCGCGTTTGCCATCTGCTTTTCAATAATCTGAATTATGTACTGCGCACTATCACTTCCACTCTCCGACTGAACTGGGAAAAATTCAGTCAGCCATTGAAAGAACCGATCCGCTTTCGGGTAAGCATGAAGCAAATCCATCTCACGCACCCACTCCTGTGGTTTCAAATTTTTCCCTTCTATCTTTTTATACGCGTAATCCATTCGCTCCAAAATGGAAAACAGTTCATCCGATAATACCGTTCCAGTTTCCACGTCCAATTTCAGGGATTCTAGCTGTGTCCGCACCTGCGCATTCTGATGATAATGCATTGCACGGCTCATCTCATCCCATTTTTCCCAGCCAGTTCCTTTTATATGGTAGATAAACAGCTGCTTTTGTGCAAACTCTGCTGTCCGAAGTGCAGTATCCGCCTCCCAGATCATCTCCGAAATCTTTTGTGTACCATCACTCACTCTTGAAATTCCCCAAATTTGATTTTGATCGGTTATTCGTTTCTGAAACAGTTCTTTTGCTGTTTCACCATCTGGCACATCCGTTCCACTTCCCATGCACAAAGCATACTCATTTTCACCACGATTTCCGAGTCGAAACATACGAAATCCACTACTGTCTTGTATCGCCTTTTCTTTTTCCATCTCCCTATGCGGCTCTGCTGTCCTTTTACACGCTGCCACAAAACACATTTTTCCTGTCCACTCGCTCTCAGACAGTTGAAACAGTTCCCCGATCACCTCTCTTGCCTGCTTGTATTGCATCTTCGTCCAAAACTGCTTTTCATTATAAGCTTCTGTCTCCAACTGTTTTTCCTGTTGCTTTGACAAAAAATCCGCCAGACGCACCATGCAATCCTTTAACTGTTCCCGCTTGACTTGTTTCAATAAATATTCAAATGCACCGTGCTTAATCGCCTCCTGTGCATATTGAAATTCTGCAAAACCGCTGACTAATACCACCTGTGTCTTCATTTTCTCGTCATGAAGTTTCTTTAACAGCTCCAGACCACTCATGCCCGGCATCCGAATGTCGGTAATAATGACATCGGGCGGATTTTTGCGAATCTCTTCCCATGCTGCCTTTGCGCTGTTTGACTTTCCGCAGATGCAAAATCCATACTCCTCCCATGGAATCAACTTTTCAAGACTGATTAGTGCCCATACCTCATCATCAATTAAATATACCCGAAACATACTCATCCTCCTTTATATCTGCTTCCGCTAATACACAAATTTCCACTCTTGTTCCCGTTCCGATTTCACTTTCCACCGAAAAAGTAAAATTCTCTCCATAAAACAGTCGCAGCCTGCGATAAATATTGACCATTCCAATTCCATGCTTTTCGATCGGAATCAGATTTGTTCGATCATACTCTTTGAGCCGTTTGTTCATCTTGTCAAGCGCCTCCTCATCCATTCCATGTCCGTTATCAGATATCGAAATCATAAGCTTATCCTCTTCTTTTTTGATTTCTACCTGAACCATTCCATCCGATTCTACGGTTTCTAATCCATGAAAGATTGCATTTTCCAAAAGCGGCTGAATCACCATTTTCGGAAATACACAATCCATCGCTTCCTCATCTGCATGATATACGATTTGATAGCGCTTCATAAAGCGATACCCGATAATGGACGCATAATCTTCAATATGCTGGCAGATAACCCGAATCGGTGCATACCCCTTTCCTCGAACATTGTAGGTAAAAAAGCTCGCCAGCGATTCCGAAATTGCCGCAATATCCGGAACATCATAATACAGCGCCATCCCTCGAATACACTCAAATGTATTATAAAGGAAGTGAGGATTGATCTGATTGCGGTATGCCAATAACTCCGACTGCTTCTTTTGATATTCTACCTCCAATATCTTCTTGCTTGCCTGAATATTCTCATCATTTAACCGATCAATATCATCTAGCATGGAATTTAGATTTTTTGCTAATACTCCCATCTCATTATCCGACACTACTTCCATTCTGCTTTTTCTGTTTACAGCGTAATAATTCATAAATGCAATCTGCTGTTTCACCGGTCGCAAAAAGCTCGCATAAATTCCAAGGAACAATACAAAAATCAAAAGTCCCATCGCCAGATACGTAATCATATTAATTCTCTGTATGTTGTTGATATCACGAAAAACCGTGTTTCTCGGAATGCTAAATAAAATCTTCCACTTTGCCTTATCGAAGCTGCCCTGATACAAAAAAGAATATGCATCTCCATCTGCATCTGAATCCATCTTCATTGAAAACCACTGACTTTCATCTGCCAGATACGATGGACGTTTCCCTTTTTCCAATATAATTTCAGAATCACCGTCTACCATCGCACACCATTGCTCACCAGATTGTACAACATCTGGAAGTCGCTGCTCCACAAAATCAAGACTTACCAACATACAACAAAATCCATTTTTTTCTTTTACCATTGAATTTTCCACCGAATACAATGGCACCATAACACGAAAATAATCATTCTTCTCAATATGGCAGACTCCAGAAAAAGAAATGGATGTTCCATTTTCTGATGTGCTATACAGACTAGAGGGAATGGTCACACCCGTATTGGCAACCATTTTCCCATTTTTATCATATAAAATGATCGCCTTTATGTAGCTTTGAATGGTTTTTAGCCGATTAAATTCATATTGCACACCAGACAGCGCACTGTTTCGCTCACCAAAATTCTCTGCCGTCAAAAATTCATTTAAAGTCTCACTCGACATAATCGTATATGATAGCTGCACCAGATCAAAGATACCTCTGTTGATATCCGAAACCGTCTGATCAAATAGTGCTTCATTGTATTCCTCATATTCATTTCGAATTGACTCACCTGCAATTCGATTGGAAAAATACCACGAACCCACAAATACAGCAAGAGAAATCACACAGATCCATGCATACACCGTTACAAGCTTTGCACGCCCTACAAGATCAATCAGCTTTCTTATTTTTCCTTTTATTGTTCCTATTGCTGATTTTTTCGTTTCCATTTCCACTCTCATTCTCCTTCCTGCCTTATTCATTCCGGCATATTCATTCCCTTCTCCCGGTACTCGCCCGGTGTGCAGTGCATATACCGGCGAAATGTCCGATTAAAATAGCTGATATTATTGTAGCCGCACTCCAGCGCAATGTCGCTGATGGGTGCGTTTCCTTCTTTTAAGCAATCACATGCCACCCCGATGCGATAATAATTTAGGTATTCAATCGCCGTCATGCGAATTTGTGACTTAAAGAAACGGCAAAACTGACCTTCGCTCATGTGAAAACGCTGTGCCAGTCCGCTAAGCGTTAAATTTTGCGCATAATTTCCCTGTATGTACTGCAAAATCTGCTTGATCATAAGCACCTTCTCATCGTCCTTTTTCTTAAAAGAAAATGCGGTCGATTCAGCATCACGGCACAGATAATGCCAGATGCGAAGCAAGTCGGACTTGATCAGCAATTCATTTTCTTCCATGTTTTGTGCACAAAGCGCATGAATCTCCTCTAATGGGGTGTGAATACTCTCCCAGATCGGATCCTCCCTTCGGAAATGATCACGAAAAATCAGTTCGCCATTTGCCTGACGACTGATGTATTTTTGCTGGATATCGTCGTTTCCGTAGCTGCTAAGCAGCTCACGTCCGAAATCAAGTGCGAAAAAGCCGAGCGGATCGTTCGCTTCGCCGCGAAATGAATGCACAATCCCTGCATTGATAAACAAGATATCCCCCGCCGCGATGTGTGTCGTTCTTGTATTTAAGCTGGCTGTTCCCGTGCCATTCGTGATCACCAGAAATTCGTACTCTTCATGCCAGTGCGGCGGCACCGGCTCCGGCCAGAAGGGTTCCTTTGTCATCTCATGCAGCCGCAAATGAAAGCGAATATCTCCATGGAATTGCATCTCATGGATGCGCGCAAATTCAAGTTGGGTCATATGGTTCTCCTTCTTACTACAGTTCACAGGACGCCCATTCGCAAAACCGCACGTTCCGTGCGTCGTTGCTTCGCAACTTTGTTTTGTTCATGAACGGGCGTCCACATCGTCACATTGTCTCGTCAAATCTTCATGCAAGCATGAGATTTGTCCGAGTCCAACGTGACGTGTGAACTGTAACATCAAATCTGTGTTAGAATTTGTGAAAAACGGTCAAGTATTTTTCTTCTTCTGTTAGTATAATACAATCAGATGAAAAACGCGATACCAAATGCGAAAATCGTAATCTATATTTATAATCCGTATTTTATTACGTTATAAGGAGGTTTTACTATGCAGTTTGAAACAGCTAATGGCGTGCTTATCGCCAGAAACGGCGGCGAGTGTCTTCGCATCGAACCGTGGGGAAAGAACTCCCTTCGTGTGCGCGCAACACGCCTTCCTGAATTTACCAATGAGGACTGGGCTTTGACCGAGACACCAGAAAGCTCCCACGCAGAGGTGGAGTGCCACGAGGTTGACCACTGGGTTGGCGACGGCACCATCGACAAGCGCGAATCTGCATCCATCACAAACGGACGCATCAGTGCCGTTGTAAACTTTGCCGGTGTTATCACCTTTTATCGTGACGGCAAGCAGTTTTTACGCGAGTATTTCCGCAGCTACGACGGTACACTCAGCCGCGAGAGCCGCTGCTTAAAGACCGTTAACCGTGAGTGGAAGGGCATCATCGGCGGAAGCGAGTATAGCCTGAACCTCAAATTTGAGAGCAACGACGGCGAGAAGATCTTCGGCATGGGTCAGTATCAGCAGCCATACATGGATTTAAAGGGATGTACTCTTGAGCTTGCCCAGAGAAATTCCCAGATTTCCGTTCCGTTCGCTGTATCAAATCTTGGCTATGGTATGCTGTGGAACAATCCGGCAGTCGGACAAGTTACATTTGGAAAGAATTACACCGAGTGGGTTGCCCGTTCCACCAAGCAGATGGACTACTGGCTGACCGTTGCTGACGGCCCGAAGCAGATCCTTGAAAATTACACTGCTGTTACCGGACGCGCACCAATGTTCCCGGAGGACCGCATGGGACTGTGGCAGTGCAAACTTCGTTATCGTACCCAGGATGAAGTACTGACCGTTGCCCGCCAGTATCAGAAGGAGGGCATCCACATCGACCAGATCGTTATCGACTTCTTCCACTGGACCGTTCAGGGTGACTGGAAGTTTGATACCAAGTATTGGCCAGATCCAAAGGCTATGGTAGACGAGCTTCACTCCATGGGCATCAAAGTTATCGTTTCTGTATGGCCATCTGTTGACCGCAAGAGCGAGAACTTCCAGCCGATGATGGATCGCGGTCTCTTAATCCGCACCGAGCGCGGCGCTGCTCAGACCTACGATTATCAGGGCGACTGTGTTGAGATTGATGTCTTCAACCCAGAGACCAGAAAATATGTATGGGAAGTTTGTAAGAAGAATTATTATGATTTTGGCATTGATGCCTTCTGGCTGGACAACTCTGAGCCAGATTATGGTGTCTATGATTTCGAGAATTATCGCTATATTGCTGGCCCGGCACTCTCCTGCAGCAACATGTACCCGCAGATGTACAGCCGTGTCTTCTATGACAATATGAAGGATCTCGGCGATGGCACCGTTGTGAATTTACTTCGCTGCGCATGGGCAGGCAGCCAGAAATACGGCAATGTCGTATGGTCCGGCGATGTTCCGAGTACCTTCGAGGCATTCTATGATCAGTTACAGGCTGGCTTAAACATGGGTCTTGCCGGAATTCCGTGGTGGACAACCGATATCGGCGGCTTCATGACCGACGATGTAAACGATCCAGATTTCCAGCAGCTTTTAATTCGCTGGTATGAGTTTGCTGTATATTCCGCAGTTCTTCGTATGCACGGCGACCGCGGTCCTTACAACATCCCGCCGTTAGATACACGTGACTGGGGTGGCGGATATCTTCACACCGGTCAGCCGAATGAGCTTTGGAGCTACGGTGAGGAAAATTATCGCATCATGAAGAAGTATTATGACATCCGTATTGAGATGCACGACTACATCAAGCAGCTCTATGAGGAAGCTTCCACAAACGGTTCTCCACTTATCCGTGCGATGTTCTACGAATTCCCAGAGGATGCAAAGTGTTGGGAGCTTCAGGATCAGTACATGTTCGGAAGCGAGTACCTGGTTGCTCCAATCTTCCACCTGAACCAGTTTGCGCGTGAGGTTTATCTGCCAGCTGGCAAGTGGGAAGACACCAAAGACGGCAAGGTTTACGAGGGTGGCCAGACCATCACCGCAGACGCACCGATTGATTCGATTCCGGTATTTAAGAAACTATAATCAAAAATAAATAACCAAAGAGCAAATCCATCTGATTCTGACTTAACCTAGGGGCAAGCCCCTAGGGTTCCATTGGCGGAGTTCTAGTACCTGCGTACATCTCAAGGACTTTGGCAGGCACATCTGTTCCGGAGCAGCAGAACTCGCGAACAAGCAGTCCAACGACCACATTGGCGTTCGCGTTCTCTGAGAGCGATCAGATGTTGCTTTGATTCTCTCAGATGGATACTAAGTCGAATACCCATTTTTGTATATCTATTACATGGCACGAATGCCTGAGTTTTGAATCTTTTTTCCTGAGCAGATGATTGTCTCAATCATCTGCTTTTCTTTTTGATCCATAGCACTAAATTTTTGTTTGCATTTTCGTTTGTCAATCTGTGTATACGTGTTATTTATACAGTATAGCAGATAGGACGAATACCAGTCCCTTTGAACTTTCGTTCCATCCGACAAGCAATACACTCTTTGTGACAGCTTCTTTTTTATGTAGGTATCTGCTGTGTGATCGTACTGGCTGGCTCGATATTCCATTGGAACTTCAATATACGTTCCACCAGTTGATTCGAACAGCTGCTTTGCTTTTGCCTGCATATAGCCCGGGCAACGATTCTTAATGGATCTTCCAAACCGTTTTTTACGTTTCATACGACCATTCTTATCTGTTTCCACTTCGGGATTGGCTCGTTTTTGTAGCTTCTTTGCATTCGCAGGTTCTGTAACAAAACAATCTCCAAGTGTCCGAAGATGATTCACCTGCTCCCGAATCGCAAATGCCCGATTTTTAGCTGCAATTCTGCAAAGCTCCTGATGCTTTTGCCGCAGCCTTCCATAACGTTTTGAAAACTGCCATTGTTTTCGACCTTTTCGGATCGTTCCATCTGGATTATAGTTTTGAGGATTTGTTGCTCTTCGTGAGCGTTCCATTGCCCGCAAAATCAATGCTTCCTGTCGTTCAATATGGCGGATTGAATTGCCTCTCTCAGCAAGATTTTCTAATCCGACCTCCCAATTTGATGTATACGCAATCGTCTGTGTGCCAATATCACATCCTACTTTCCCTTTTCCGTAGACGTGTCGGGCAGATTTCTTATGAAATTGACGCAGTGCCTTTTGTTCTTCGGTTAGCTCTTTCTTTTGTCTGACCGCCATATGACTCCTTTCTGCAGTTAATCCTGCTGCTTTTGCTCCTCAATATACCTGCGAACCGTTTCTTCGCTAATATGTCCAACAGTCGATATGAAATGTCCCGGATACCATAAAACTCCACAACGCGCATAAAAACGCTTGAGTTCTGGATATCGTTTAAACAGTTCAATTGCACTAATGCTTTTTAAAGTTCGCACAATATCACACGGCGCTACGGTATGTGAACAATCCACAAAAATATGAATATGATCGGGCATTACTTCCAGCGCCTTTATTTTATATCCATAGCGAGTACAGATATCGGACAGGATCGTTTTCAGCGTGTCATCATATCCATTTTTCAAGATCGAAAAGCGAAATTTTGAACACCAAACGATATGATACTGTGTCAAATATTTGCAATGATTTTTGCTGTGATACTCCTCATCCTTCACTGCTTATCCTCATCCTCCAACTGATATTTTTCCTGGATTCCTCGACGCATCAGTTCAAGAAATGTGACTGTTTTTCCTTCCTCGACAGAATAGATTCTGGCAAGGTTTTCTAGCTGCTCTTTTCCAAGCAGCCGGAATTGAAATATTGATCTGAACATTGTTACTTTTTGGTCGTCCCATCTTTCTGCCTCCAAGCTTAGATTATGCATATATTATATATCCAATCTATGTATAAGTTAAGTTTTTTCAATGGACTTCATCCCAGAGGCAATCCTCTGGGTTTTCGTCCTTATGATTTTATAACGATTCCATTGTATACATCAGGTGGATTTGCTCTTTTCTGTTGAAATCCCTGTTGTTTTTCGGTATAATCAATCATAGAGATGGCTGTCGGCATGACCACAAATCACATTCATACAAGCAGCGTCATGTACTGAGCCACCCGATTTAAGGAGGATTTTATTATGGCAGCATGGAAAAATCTGGACACACTTGCTTCTTACAGCGAGCTTTCCAAACTGAAAAATCACGTAGACATCGCTGAGGCAATGTCCGGTGCTAAGGGAGCAGAGCGTGTCGCAAAATACAGCGTACCGATGGCAGCAGGATTAAACTACAATTACGCTGCAAAAGAGGTTGACGAGACTGTTCTTGCCGCTCTTGCAAAGCTGGCAAAGGAGGCTGAGCTTTCCGAAAAATTTGAGGAGCTTTACAATGGTGCTGTAATCAACACCGGAGAGAATCGTATGGTTCTTCATCATCTGGCACGCAGACAGCTCGGAAAGGCTGTTATCGCAGATGGCGTTGACAAGCGTGAGTTCTATGTCGCACAGCAGAAGAAGGCCGCTGACTTTGCAAACAAGGTTCATGCAGGCGAGATCACCAATGAGAATGGTGAGAAGTTTACCACTGTTGTTCAGATCGGTATCGGCGGAAGTGACCTTGGTCCTCGCGCTCTGTATATCGCACTTGAGAACTGGGCAAAGGCAAACAACACCTTCAAGATGGAAGCAAAGTTCATCAGCAACGTAGACCCGGATGATGCAGCAGCTGTACTTGCAAGCGTTGATCTGGCACACGCACTGTTCATCGTTGTTTCCAAGTCTGGAACCACTCTTGAGACTCTGACAAACGAAGCTTTCGTAAAGGATGCACTGGTAAAGGCTGGCTTAAATCCATCCAAGCATATGTTAGCTGTTACAAGTGAGACCTCTCCTCTGGCAAAGAGCGATGCTTACCTGACCGCAATCTTCATGGATGACTACATCGGCGGACGTTACTCTTCCGTTTCTGGTGTCGGCGGTGCAATCCTCTCCCTTGCATTTGGACCAGACGTTTTCGCACAGTTGCTTGACGGCGCTGCTGAGGAAGACAAGCTTGCTGCAAACAAGGACATCTTCCAGAACCCAGATATGCTCGACGCACTGATCGGTGTTTACGAGAGAAACGTTCAGGGATATCCGGCTACCGCAGTTCTTCCGTACTCTCAGGCATTAAGCCGTTTCCCAGCTCACTTACAGCAGTGTGACATGGAGTCCAATGGTAAGACCGTTAACCGTTTCGGTGAGCCAGTTGACTACCCGACCGGACCAGTTATCTTCGGTGAGCCAGGAACAAACGGACAGCATTCCTTCTATCAGCTGCTTCATCAGGGTTCTGATATTGTTCCGCTTCAGTTCATCGGCTTTAGAAAGAGCCAGATGGGTGTTGATGTTGACATCGAGAATAGCACCAGCCAGCAGAAGCTGTGCGCAAACGTTGCTGCTCAGATCGTTGCATTCGCTTGCGGTAAGAAGGATGACAACTTAAACAAGAACTTCAAGGGACATCGTCCATCCAGCATCATCACTGGTGATGAGCTGACTCCAGCTTCCTTAGGTGCTCTTCTTGCTCACTTCGAGAACAAGATCATGTTCCAGGGATTCGTATGGAACTTAAACAGCTTCGATCAGGAAGGTGTACAGCTTGGAAAGGTTCTTGCAAAGCGCGTTCTTGCACATGATACTGACGGTGCATTAAAGGCTTACAGCGATCTGTTAAACATCTAAGCATCCGTATTGAAACAGCAAATTTAAATTCAAATTTCAAAAAAAATCTTTTAAAAAATTTCAAAAAAGAAAAGATCAGCGGGGAAATCCTCACTGATCTTTTCTTTAATGATCTTTTCTTTATGATCTTTTATTACACTCTTTTCTTTCTATTTCTACTTTTGCTTTCTATTTTTCTTTCTTGTTTTTCTTTTTCTCTCTTTATTTTTCCTTCTTCTCTCTGAAGATTGTACGGAAAATCAGGCGCACAAGCGGGCCACAATAAAACATCTGATACAGAATTGCCATTGGGAAATTCATTGCCCAGGTCTGTACCCATGTTGAAAAATCCTTTGTGTCTTTAAAAAGAATCGTTGCAATCAGACTCATGATTGGACACATGATGCAGCAGATGCAGATAGAAATCGCATATGTGATAAACTGCGGACGATCATCCGGGCGCATTACCGTAAATGCAAGCATTCTCGCAATCTTTCCAACTACAAAAAATTCTAAAATAAAAGCAGCTGGAACCATGATCGGCATCTCATGAAGTGCAGCGACAAAGGTTTCCGCTCTCACGCCGCCCATATTGAGTGCAACGTTGTAAACGATCATTCCGTAGACCATGATGGTCGCCATGATAAGTGTAAAAATAGCATCCTGAAATTTGTTTTTTGGCATAAAAAATCCCCTCCATATGATTGATGATATTGGTACTAAAACAAAATGGCAATTCATTGTCATGTGTTGTTCGTTATCATCCATATCATTTGAAGAGGATTGTGCGTTTCCAATATAATCAACTCAGCGAAAAATTAAAAAGCAAACAGCAAATTTTTAAAGCAAATTTCGTTAAATGCTGAATCATTTTAGACACTGAATCATTACAACCATATTCTATTTTTCATTGCTGTGCTATTGTAGCATAAATTTTTTATTGATGTAAGTGGTTTTTTTCCGTTTTTTTGGAATTCTGGCTAATTTCCATATTTTGCACAATTTTACTCGCATTTTGCAGCCTTCCCTTCACATTCACTTTCTGTTCAATTTACCCTTCTGTTTTCTGCTCCATTTACTTTCCAATTTATCGTTCCATTCCCCATTCACTTCAATTCTTTTATGAAACTGCGCGGTGTCATCCCATATTTCTTTTTAAAGGCACGATGAAAATAAGACAGGTTATGAAATCCCACCGATAAGGACACATCCAGAATTGACGTATTTCCCTGCTCAAACAACTCCACCGCCTTTTCCAGACGCACATTATTAATATACTCGATGCAGGTCTGGTTCATATGTTTCTTAAAAAATCGCATAAAATGATATTCGCTAAAACAGCAAATCTTTGCTAACTGCTCCACTGCTATCGACTGTGCATAATGCACTTCAATATAGTCCAACACATTCTTTAGCTTGTCCGATAGGGTTCCTTCGTCCGGTGATGTGTGCTTTTCGCTGTATTGCAATAATAAAAAGATAACCTGTAAAAATAAGGATTTTAGTGCTAGCTCATATCCCGGCACCTCTTCATTATAGATCGATGCGATCTGATTAAAGATTTTTCGAATCGACACATACGCCGGATGTTCCGGTGTAATTAGGCATGGCAAAGAAATCTCATGGTTCATAATCGGCACAAAATAGCGCGTTGAGCAGACATCCGTTGAATTTCCACCTAAGAAATTCAGATGAAACACATACGTTTCGGAAACCATCTCCCTCCTCTGCGAGAGTGAAACACTGTGAAGAAGAAGCGGTAAGACAAATAAAATATCGCCCTCTTTTACCTCATAGTTCACCAGATCAATCTGGTACAGGCAGTGCCCCGACGTCACTAGTGTCAGCTCTGCCTCCTCATGCCAGTGCGTTGTCACCGCCGGATAACTTGAATTCAGCGTTGTGATATATTTTTGCATTGGAAATAAGGCTTCCCCATGTCTTGCCGCCTCTTTTTGCTCCAATGCCAGCGAATACAGCTTCTTCATATGACTACATGCACCTTTCTTCGTATGTATCCCAACAGAGCAGGATCGTGTTATATATTGAAAAAATATTGCAAGAAAAATCAATTATTGCGATCTATAATAGCAACATAATACATGTTATATACCAATATATACCAATACATGTTATATGTTACATCTTACTATATCTTAATACATTTTACATCTTATATCAAGTGAGGTTGGTTATGAATATGATTTGCAATACAAATATGAAAAAGAAATGGTGGCACGACAAGGTTGCCTACCAAATTTACCCAAAGAGCTTTCTGGATACAAATGGCGATGGCATCGGTGATTTGCGAGGCATCATCTCAAAGCTTGACTACTTAAAAGAGCTTGGCATCGATATCATCTGGCTCTCTCCGATCTATAAGTCTCCATTTGTGGATCAGGGCTACGACATCTCCGATTACTATGCAATCGCTGAAGAATTTGGAACCATGGAAGAATTTGACGAGCTACTTGCCGAGACCAAAAAGCGCGGCATGTTCATCATCATGGATCTTGTCATCAATCATTGCTCGGATAAGCACGAGTGGTTTCAGAAGGCACTGGCCGACCCAGATGGCGAATACGCCGACTATTTCTTTTTCCGCGAGGGCAAGAACGGCAATCTGCCGAGCAATTACCGCTCCTATTTTGGTGGCAGCTGCTGGGAACCAGTTTTGGGAACAAACAAGTATTATTTCCATATGTTTGCCAAAGAGCAGCCAGACTTAAACTGGGAAAATCCAGTGCTTCGTCAAAAGCTCTACGACATGATCAACTGGTGGCTGGAAAAGGGTCTTGGTGGTTTCCGAATTGACGCGATCATCAATATTAAGAAGGATCTAACCTTCCCTGATTTTGAGCCAGACGCCGACGATGGACTGGCAAGCTGCTGGAAGATGGTGCAGCATGTAAATGGTATCGGCGATTATCTGGAAGATATGAAAAAACATACCTTTGAAAAATACGATGCGTTCACGGTTGCCGAAGTCTTCAACATGAAAGATGACGAGTTAGGTGATTTCATTGGAGATAATGGTCACTTCTCCACCATCTTTGATTTCAGTGCTTCCTGCTTAAGCGACGGCGAACACGGTTGGTACGATGCACCGGACATTAACTTTAAGGACTGGAGACGAACCATCATTGACTCTCAACTTCACATCCAGAAATACGGTTTTGAGGCCAATATTATTGAAAATCATGACGAGCCGCGCGGTGTTTCCCGTTTCCTGCCAGCATATGCCCGCACACCAGACGGTATCAAAATGCTCGGCACGATCAACATCCTACTTCGCGGAATCCCGTTCATCTATCAGGGTCAGGAAATCGGTATGCAGAACGCCAAATGGAACAGCATCGACGAATTCGATGACATCAGCACAAAGGATCAGTATCAGGTTGCAAAAGAAGCTGGACTAAGCGACGCTTCTGCCCTTGAGGCCTGCAGCAAAATGAGCCGTGACAATGCCAGAACACCAATGCAGTGGACCGACGGCGAAAATGCAGGATTTACAACCGGTACGCCATGGCTGAAGGTAAACAGCAATTATACCGATATCAACGTAAAGAATCAGGAAGCTGACGCAAATTCTGTATTAAACTATTACCGCAAGCTCGTTGCGCTTCGCAAGTCAGTTGAATATAAGAATGTTTTCACCTACGGCGAATTTGCTCCTGTTTATGATGACACAGAAAGCATCATGGCATTCTATCGGAGAATGGAAAACGACAAGTGCGTTCTCGTTGCTGGAAACTTTGGAAAAGAGCCAGTTACTGTGACACTTGAGTTCCCAGTAACACGCATTCTTCTTTCAAATAAGGGCAAAGAGCAAGATGATGCACTGACACAGCAGGGAACGCTCACACTTGACAGCTGTGAAGTAATTGTTCTTGAATGCGAATGCACAAACATGAACCAGAATGAACGAAGAGATGCCGGCCTTGCCTATATCGCAGACAATGCCGTTTTTGAGGAAATGCAAAAATGCAAAAGAATTCTGCAAAAGCTGAATTTTATCGACCGTTGCGATGCGGACGGCATCAGCAAGCTGGTTAAGGAGCTTTTCGGGAAATCAGAGGGTGCCTTTGTCAATCCGCCATTTTTTTGCGACTATGGAAGCCACATTGAAGTCGGCAAAAACTTTTTCGCGAATTATAACTGTACCATGCTCGATGTAGCCAAGATCAAGATCGGTGATAACTGTCTGCTTGCTCCAAATGTAGCCATCTACACCGCAGGCCACCCAGTTCATCCAGTTAGCCGCAATTCTGCCTACGAGTACGGCAAGGAAGTCACCATTGGCGATAACGTATGGCTCGGTGGCAACACAGTCGTTTGTCCAGGCGTCCATATCGGAAACAACGTTGTCATCGGTGCCGGAAGCGTTGTGACAAAGGATATCCCAGATTGGTCCATTGCCGCTGGAAATCCATGCAAGGTAATCCGCAAGATTACTGACGATGACCGCCGCTATCTATTCCGTCACGAGGAATTTGATGACGAAGCATGGGCTGATATCACCTCAAGAATGACGTTCTGATATTCCAATTATTTTGTGTATTCTTCCGTTTCACTGTCTCTTCATCAGATTCATTCTTCTGCTTATTTTTACTTGAGTTTCTCAGTAAAACGCGCTAAAATAAGTGAAACATCTATCCTGACAGCACTACCATTACTGGCGGTTTGTCAGGAGATGTTGTCTATCACACCACTAGATGCAAATGGCACAAGACAGCAAAATAAGACAGAAAAGAGGGCACGATTATGGAACACATTTCAAGAGAAGATGCAGTAAAGCTGCTAAAAAAGTACAACAAGGATCCATTTCATATCCAGCACGCTTTCACCGTGGAGGCCGTCATGAAATGGTACGCAAAAGAGCTTGGCTATGAGGCCGATGCCGAATATTGGGGCATCGTTGGCCTGCTTCACGATATTGACTTTGAGCTGTATCCTGAGGAGCATTGCCTCAAGGCACCAGAGCTGTTAAAAGACGGCGGTGTCAGTGACGATATCATCCATGCAGTTTGCTCCCACGGCTACGGAATCACTGTAGGCTGCGGTAAGACACTCGACGTAAAGCCAGAACACGAAATGGAGAAGGTCCTTTTTGCTGCTGATGAATTGACTGGACTGATCTGGGCTGCAGCACTGATGCGCCCTTCCAAGAGCACAAAGGATATGGAGTTAAAATCCTTAAAGAAAAAGTATAAGAGCAAGGGCTTTGCTGCTGGCTGCTCCCGCGAGGTGATTGAGCGCGGTGCCGATCAGTTAGGCTGGGAACTTGAAAAGCTTCTTACCATGACACTTCAAGCAATGGCAGCTTGCGAGGATGAGATTAACGCTGAGATGGCCGACTACACAGCTGAGTAAATGTTCAATATCTCAAGCCACATTGCAAAATCGCCCCTAAAGGGGCGGGAATTCAGCCAATTCTGGTCATTTCTGACACTTCTGACGGCTTCATTTTATCACACAAAAAAAAGGAAAGTCTACCATAATTTCCCATTTTGTTTTCTTTATTGCAACGATTTTTCTCCTAATCCGCAAGAAAAACGGCAGCTTTCACACTGCCGTTTTGCCCATTTATTGCTTTTCGTATCTTTTTTCAATTACGATTACGGATTACTTTAACTTGGTCTCTCTCTTGATGATCTCGTCTCTTCCCGGTCCGTTGGATACGAGTGTGATCGGAACCTGAATCTCCTGCTCGATGGCATCGATGTAATCCTGACAAGCCTGTGGCAGATCCTCAATCTTGCGGATTCCACGGATATCGCAGTTCCAGCCTGGCATTACCTTGTATACTGGCTTTGCCTTCTCCAGCTTCTGAGTGGTCGGGAAATCCTTTGTTACAACGCCGTCGATCTCATAACCTACGCACATCGGGATTTCCTTTAAATAACCAAGTGGATCAAGAACGGTCAGAGCAACATCGGTAGCACCCTGCATACGGCAGCCATATCTGGTTGCAACTGCGTCGAACCAGCCGACACGTCTCGGACGGCCTGTGGTTGCACCAAACTCACCCTTATCGCCGCCGCGCTTACGAAGCTCATCAGCCTCTTCGCCGAAGATCTCGCTGACAAATGCACCCGCACCTACTGCACTGGAGTATGCCTTTGCAACTGTGGTGATCTCCTTGATCTCATATGGCGGGATACCTGCGCCGATTGCGCCGTATGCAGCCAGTGGAGAGGAAGATGTTACCATCGGGTAGATGCCGTGATCCGGATCCTTTAAGGTTCCAAGCTGTCCCTCTAACAGGATCTTCTTGCCTTCCTTGATTGCCTGATGCAGATACAGACCGGTATCGGCTACGTAAGGAGCGATCATATCCTTGTACTCCATCAGTGTATTGAAGATGTCCTCAGCCTTTAATGGCTCCTTGTGATACAGATGAACAAGCAGTACATTCTTTAAGGTACAAACGCGCTCGCACTTATCCTTTAACTCGTCCATGTCGCCGAACAGCTCGCTTACCTGGAAGCCGATCTTTGCGTACTTATCAGAGTAGAACGGAGCAATACCAGAACGAGTGGAACCAAAGGACTTTCCTGCCAGACGCTCTTCCTCGTAGGTATCCAGTGCCACATGATATGGCATCAGGATCTGTGCACGATCGGAAACTAAGATGTGCGGCTTCGGAACGCCCTGCTCGATTAAGCTGTTTAACTCCTTTACGAAATATGGAATGTTCAGCGCTACACCGTTTCCAATGATGTTTACGGTGTGCTGGGAGAATACACCAGATGGAAGAAGATGCATTGCAAATCTTCCGTAGTTGTTGATGATTGTATGTCCAGCGTTGCTTCCGCCCTGGAAACGGATTACAATGTCAGACTCCTGTGCTAACATATCCGTGATTTTACCTTTGCCCTCGTCGCCCCAGTTGGCGCCTACAATTGCTCTTGCCATATCAGTTACCTAACCTTTCTTATAAAACATTCGCATAGCACAAATACACAAACTTATCCATACACAAACCTATGAGTGCACAAATTTATGCATTCTCATTATACGTTGATTTCTGCTGTCATGCCGAGGTCTTTCTTGTTTTCCTCGAGAATCGGAGAAACGACATCTCGTAAGAAGTCCTCTACCTGCTCCTTTGCACGTCCGGTATAGCGCTCCGGATTCATGCACTGCTGCAGCTGCTCCTTTGTCAGATGGAATGTGTCATCTGCTGCGATCAGATCAAGCAGGTTGTTGTCCAGACCATTGACCTTGACGTTGCGTCCAGCCTCCATGGACAGCTGACGGATCTTCTCGTGAAGCTCCTGACGGTCGCCGCCTTCCTTTACGGCATCCATCATGATATTCTCGGTTGCCATAAATGGAAGCTCTGCCATCAGATGCTTGTGGATTACCTTCTCGTAAACAACCATGCCGTCTACGATATTCAGGTACAGATCCAAGATACCGTCGATTGCAAGGAAGCCCTCTGGAATACTGATTCTCTTGTTTGCAGAATCATCCAGTGTACGCTCGAACCACTGAGTGGATGCAACGAGCATCGGATTCATCGCATCGGAGATCACGTAATCTGCTAAAGACGCAATACGCTCACTTCTCATCGGGTTTCTCTTGTATGCCATTGCAGAAGAACCAATCTGATGCTTCTCAAATGGCTCCTCAACCTCCTTTAAATGCTGCAGCAGACGCACATCATTTGTAAACTTGTGTGCGCTCATTGCGATGCCTGCCAGTACGTTTAATACACGGCTGTCCACTTTCCGGGAGTAGGTCTGTCCGGAAACCGGATACACACCTGCAAAGCCCATCTTGTCTGCGATCATCTGATCCAGCTTGCGGATCTTGTCGTGGTCACCGTCAAACAGCTCCATAAAGGATGCCTGTGTACCGGTGGTTCCCTTAGAGCCAAGAAGCTTTAAGGAATCAATGACGTAGCAGATATCCTCATAGTCCTGAACGAGATCCATCATCCACAGTGTCGCACGCTTACCGACTGTGGTCGGCTGTGCTGGCTGGAAATGGGTGAATGCCAGTGTTGGAAGTGCCTTGTAGCGGTCTGCAAACTTGGACAGCTCAGCAATGACATTGACTAACTTCTTCTTAACGAGTTCAAGACCCTCACGCATGATGATCATGTCGGTGTTGTCGCCTACGTAGCAGCTGGTTGCACCCAGATGGATGATGCCCTTTGCCTTCGGACATTGTACACCGTATGCGTATACGTGAGACATAACGTCGTGACGAACTTCCTTCTCTCTTGCCTTTGCAACATCATAATTGATGTCATTCTGATGCTCTTTGAGCTCTGCGATCTGCTCGTCGGTAATATTTAATCCCAGCTCCTTCTCGCTCTCTGCGAGTGCGATCCAAAGCTTTCTCCATGTAGTAAACTTCTTATCCTGTGAAAAAATATACTGCATTTCCTTGCTGGCGTAGCGCTCGGAAAGCGGGCTTGTATAACGATCTGTTGCCATAGTAAACCAACCTTTCTTTCATATCTTTCATATAAGAGTTCAGACTTCGTGTGTTTTACTTCGTATGTTTTACTTCTGATATTCGCCGCGGATATCCTCGGTCGGCGGATCCATCGGATACTTGCCATTGAAGCAGCCGGTACAAATGCCAAATCCTTTTGACATCTCGATCAGACATTCCTCATCTAAGTATGCTAAAGAATCGGCTCCGATAATCTTACAGATATCGTCAACACTTCTATTGTGTGCGATCAGCTGATCCTCGGACGGGATATCGGTTCCAAAATAACATGGATGCTTAAACGGCGGTGAGGAGATTCTTACATGAACTTCCTTTGCGCCAGCCTCACGCAGCATACCGACAATGCGGTCGCTCGTGGTTCCACGCACGATTGAGTCATCAATCATGATGACGCGCTTGCCCTTTACGGCCTCGGTCAGAACGTTTAACTTAACACGCACGCTCGACTCACGACTGCTTTGCTTTGGCTTGATGAAGGTACGTCCGACATAGCTGTTCTTTACGAATGCCATGCCATACGGAATACCACTCTCCATCGCATAGCCCATGGCTGCAACATTACCAGACTCCGGTACGCCAACAACCAGATCGGCATCGACTGGATGATATTTCGCCAGAGATCGTCCGGCAATCAGACGGCTCTCATAAACGCTCACGCCATCAATATACGCGTCTGGACGCGCGAAATAAATATATTCAAAAATACATCTTGCATGCTGCTCCTTTGGGATACACATGCTGCGGTTTGATTCAATTCCTTTTTGTGTGATGGTGACGATCTCGCCCGGCTCTACGTCACGGACAAATTCGGCACCAATGGTGTCAAGTGCACAGGTTTCGGATGCCAGTATGTAGGCATTGCCGCGTTTTCCGATACACAGCGGGCGGAATCCATACGGATCTCTCGCGCCGATTAACTTTCGTGGGCTCATAACGACAAGGGAATAGGCTCCCTTGATTTTTTTCATGGCCTCTGCGACAGCTGCCTGTACGGTATGCTGTTCCACTCTGGCCCTTGCAATCATGTACGCGATTACCTCAGAATCAATCGTTGTCTGGAAAATCGCACCAGTTCTTGCAAGCTCCTGGCGCAGCTGCGGCGTGTTGATTAAGTTGCCGTTGTGTGCCATGCCAAGTGTTCCTTTGATGTAATTTAATACTAGCGGCTGTGCGTTCTCTCTGGTGGAGCTGCCTGCCGTCGAGTATCTTGTGTGGCCTACGCCGATGTTTCCTTTCATTGACTCTAAGTCTTCCGGGGTAAACACCTCGTTGCAAAGGCCCATTCCTTTGTGGCTCAGCACAAGTCCTTTGGGACCGTTGGTATCACTGACTGCAATACCACAGCTCTCCTGACCTCTGTGCTGCAGAGCAAAAAGACCATAATAAATAGTCGACGCTACGTCATCGCCATCCATGTCGTAAATGCCGAACACGCCGCATTCCTCATGAAGATGGTCATCTACTTCGTATTGCTGATGTATCATTTGTCTTTTCCTTCCTGTTGTTGTGACATTCACACCATTTCAATTCTCAGTCGGTATTTTCACAGAGTCTGACATATTGAAAATAGTTCGTCTGCCTCATGTCAGTAGGGGATACCGATTTCTCTCCGCCCACCACTGCCGTTATGTTTTCTGGCAATTCTTCCACTGCTTTAAAAGCAGGGGAACTCTTACCTAGTTGGATTAAATGGCTTTTTTTGTACATAAAAATCGCCACACGGACACCAGTCTTAATTATATATGACCGCCTGTCGAAAATCAAGATAAAATTAGCCATAAAATTAGCCGAAATTAGTATCCGAAGGTACCCTCCAATGATTCATCATTTTCAATCCAGTCTGCAACCTTTACTACGCGGTAATGATCCTTGTCATCGCGCACGTAAACGGTCTCGATACCTGCATTGATGATCATTCGCTTACACATGGAGCAGCTGTTGGAATTTTTTACGTACTCACCGGTATCAGCCTCAACGCCGGTCAGGTACAGGGAACTTCCGATCATCTGATCTCTGGACGCACTGATGATGGCGTTTGCCTCGGCGTGAACGCTTCTGCACAGCTCGTAGCGTTCACCTCTCGGAATCTTTAACTGCTGGCGGATGCAATAGCCAAGATCGGTGCAGTTTTTACGTCCTCGCGGGGAACCGACATAGCCAGTCGATACCACCTCATCATTTTTTACGATAACGGCGCCGTAGCGGCGTCTGAGGCAGGTTCCTCGTTGGGATACGATCTCTGCCAGATCCAGATAGTAATTGACTTTATCACGTCTCATGCGCTCTTACCTTCTTTCCTAGTTAATAGCAATCGTTCGTGCTACTTATTCGTAGATTCGTAGCAACGATTGCTGTTAATGTTTTCGTTTCTTACGGCTATCATACACGAAAAAGAGACCGCCTGTCAACTCTGACAGACGGCCTCGGGTGTTTTATGTAATTTGTAACTATTCAGAGCCATGCGAAATTGTAGGGAAAAGTACGAATCATGCTTGCATGAATGAGTACTTTTTCATACAATTTCATATGGCGAGAAGCCACAACGAGATGAAGCGAAGCGGAATCGAGGTGCGGCTCTGAATAGTTACTGTAATTTAATGATTATACAAGACGACGATATCCGATCGGCTGCTTGTTGTAGAATACGTTATCGACTACGATACCTCTCTCAGCACTTGCTGCGTGAACCATCATACCACCGCCAATGTAGATTCCTACATGACCACTGAAGCAAATCAGATCACCTGGCTGAAGCTGCTCATAGGATACAGCCTGTCCATAATTGATCTGTGCACCAGAGTAGTGCGGAAGGCTGATGCCGAATGCTGCGTATACGTTCATGGTAAATCCAGAACAGTCAACGCCGCCGCCCTGTGTCAGGTTGGTGCCGCCCCATACGTAGTTACACTGTCCAACCCACTGCATTGCATAGTCTACGATAGACTGACCAGTTGCACTTGATGGCTGAGTCTGCGGCTGGGTTTCCGGCTGGGTTTCCGGCTGAGTTTCCGGCTGCACCTGCGGCTCTGTCTGTGGCTGGGTTTCCGGCTGTACCTGTGGCTCTGTCTGCGGCTGAGTTTCCGGCTGTACCTGTGGCTCTGTCTGCGGCTGGGTTTCCGGCTGTACCTGTGGCTCTGTCTGCGGCTGCGTCTCCGGTTGGGTTTGCGCCGGATTTGCATATACTTCAAGGTTGGAACTGAAGTCACCATAATACATGGTTACAACATTGTATCCTTCCTGCTTTAAGGTCATACCTACCTGTGGAGAATACCATCCATCGTAAACATCCTTAACAGTGCCATCGCTGTAGCTTACTCTGACAAACAACTCTGCGGTATAAACTACATCGCCTACATACTTGGTACCGCCCTGGTAGCAAGCCTCGATACCTGTAATCGATGCAACGGTCGGAACCTCAACGCTGATTGTGTCATTGGAAGCTTCGCTGCTCGGTGCAGTCGCATCGCTGGTACCATTTCCGTTTGCTGCGTCTGCATTTCCATCTGTATTTGTGGAAGTGTCTGTGGCTGGCTGTACCTGAGACTCCTGTACAGACTCAGATGTTGCTGCTGTTTCAGATGTTGTTGCAGATTCAGAAGCTGTTGCCTCACTGGCTGCTACGGACTCAGCTACCTGAGTGAAGTAACCTGCGTCAGATGCAAGCTGATATGCGGCATCTGCAAGTGCAAGTGCGCTCTCCTGCTCCTGCTTAGAGGTCTCTGCAAGCTCTGTTAATCCAGAATCAGAAGCGAAATCGCTATAGTAGCCAAGAAGCTCTGCTGCGTAAACGATTGCTGCGTATGCACGATAATAACCCTCACCAGTGCCCTCTGCCATCGCCTGCTCGTATACATTTCTGGAGTAGTTGATGTCAATCATAAAGTTCTCCAGTTCCTGAGATACAAACTCATTGTCAACCTTCTGAGCCTGTGCGAACTGGGTCTTGATGGTGATGCCGGACTTGGAAACATATCCAACCTCATCATTTGCAATATGGATCTTTACGAAATCACCCTGATCCTCGATAATCGCGTACTCTTCATCCTTGTAAACAGTTCCAACGACCTTTGCACTCTCAGATGCACTGTCGCGGACATTTAACTGGTCTGCAGTGATTACTGAATAACGGTTCTGAATGTTGTCCTCAGCGGTCTTTGCTGCTGCGCCTACAAGCACGTAGGATGCACTTACATAACCCTCAACATCGCCACAGGTGATGTGATACCAGCTGCCCTCGCTGTTGTTTACAGAATCACGGATTACAACCTGACAGTTGCTGAACAGTCTGCCGATTGTTACGCTGCCGGTAGATGGCTGCTCACGCACGTTTAAATAACCTGCTGCGCTTATCAGACCTACATTGGAAGCATCGGACTCAATGGCAACAGTCGCAGCCATAACGGTTCTCGGCTCTTCGGTCTCTGTCTCACTCTCGGTCTCAGTCTCACTCTCGGTATCAGCCTCAGATGTTGCCTGAACTAACGGAACGAGATAATCCAGAATACCTTCATCCGGAGTTTCCTCTCCTGCATAGTAGTTATTCAATGTTACAGCCATGCCTGCGATTGCGCTCTCACCCTCGAGTTCTCCAGCAGATGCCGGAATCACGCACATACCGGACAGCATAGATGCTGCTAAAATTGACGTAACCAATCTGTTTCCTTTGATCTTCATATATACCAAGCCTTTCTTATAATCTTCTTTTATTTCTTATCTGCGAGCAAGTAAGCTTGCACTCCCTCGCTTTCTTCCCCATAATATCTAGCACAGTTCACTCGCACCATTCGTAAAACCGCCTTACGGGTTGACGAGTGAAGTGTTAATAAATATTACAAAATTATTACGCTTCGAAAGGCATTATAACAAAATTATTACACCCTGTCAATAGAAAGTGTACTAAAGCCTTCGAAAATATTCGCGTTTTTCGCGTAAAAAAACCTCTATAAGCCCCCCAAAAGCGGGGAAACAGTGGATTTTGCTGTTTCTCCGCCTTTACTTTTTATAATTTAATACATTAACGAATCTTACTTTGTTTCTGCCTCAGAGGTGCTTTCCTTCTCGGATTCGCTCTCAAAAGATGCCTCTTCTGATGACGCATTGTCTGAGGAAGCTTCCTCAGATGCATTTTCAGTAGTCTCCTCGGTGGTATCCTCTTCGGTCGGTGCAACGTAAACCGGAGTGGTGAAGCGGATGGTGTCGATTACATCCTGATCTACCTTAAACTTAGAAGATGCGTCCTGAATCTCGCTGTACTTCTCTTCAAACAGCGCGGTCTTTCTGCTCTCGATCTCAGAATCAATCGCACTCTGACGTGCCTCCTCGTCGTTATCATCCAGGCAACGGATGATGTAGATGCTGCCGTCATCGCTGTTGTAAATGGTACACTCATCGGTGGACAGTGCCCATGCAGCTGCGTTGTATACGGCGGTTCCTTCCTCACTGATGGAGATCTCGGAATTGGTTGCGGTAAAGTGGCTGTCGTTCTGATAGTCGCTGATGAAGTCTGCTGCATCGCTTCCAGCCTCAAATTCCTTTAAGATCTTGTCTGCTGCATCGTTCATTGCATTCTGACGCTCTTTCTCCTCTTCGGAAAGAGTCTCAGCCTCGGTGGATTCCTCAGAACCGTTTGAAACCTCGGTGCCGCTTTCTGTATCACTCTCGTTCTTGCTCTCGGCTTCAGTAGCAGCCTCGGTCTCAGAAGCACTCTCGGTCTCAGTTTCTGTCTCTTTCTCAGTAGAAGCCTCTTCGGTGCTGTCTGCTTTGCTAGAGGTTTCTTCATCAGAAGCGTTCTCACTGGAAGCATCCTCGGAAACGGTCTCCTCAGAACCACTCTCGTTTTCGCTCGTGGTGGTGCCTTCCTCTGCTGCTGTGGTCTCAGTCAGCTCGCTCGGAGTCAGCTTTACATAGGCGATCTTCTTGCGAAGAAACTCATCATCGCCAACGGTTGTATCCACATCGGCAACAAGATCCATATAGACAAGATTTGCGATCGCATTCTCAGTATAGGTTTTCTCAATCAGCTCATCAGTTGCGCCAACTGCGTTCAGGTAATCCTCGCCCTCTTCCTTCAGCTTTTCAATCGCATCGTCTACCTTTGTCTTCTGGGCATCGCTTAACTCGATACCGTTCTGCTCGGCGTACTCGTTTAATACAAGTGTCTGGCGAAGCTGTGACAGAGACACCTGCTTGATGTAATCGCCGACAGTCATGCCGGAGCCATCGCCCATGTCGTTGCTGCAGATGTTGGAGCCGAAATAGGACTCGTAGGTATACTCCATGGAGCGGATCATGTAAGTAACCTCATCCAGCATAATATTGGTATCGCCGAATGTTACAGCAACGGTATCCTCTGGGGTCTTCTGCTCTAGCTGTTCGCATCCGCCTAATGTACTAACGGCAGTAGCTGCTGCGAGCGCTGCTGCTGCATACTTCATAAAACGATTCATTTCACTACCTCACTCAGGCTTTCGCCTGTTTCCTATTTCTTTCAATGTCTTACTGTAACTATTTCGAATCATGCAAAATAGTTACCACTATCTTCCATATCTTAGCATGATTTTAAGAAACAATCAACTTTTTTATATCGCTTAACAGATTTTTCAAAATCTTTAAGTTAAGCGTTTTTTCTTTTATTGCGCCATCTCCTGCGCGCAGCAAAAAGTATGGATTGTCCTTGTCGAGAAGGCGAAGTGCGCCGCGATAGGACGCAATCAGCTCTGGCACGCGCATCGTGTCGAATTTTGCCTTCGGATGCATGAAGAGGCGAACCTCGGACTGCGATGCCTTAATCTCTTTAATATAGAGGGAATGCGCTTCGGCGCGCAGGATGGAAACCTCAAGCAAGTTAGTGACAGGCTTTGGCACGGTGCCAAAACGGTCGATCAGCTCGTCGATCATATCCATCGACTCTTCCTCGTTCTCGACGGCAGCGATACGCTTATAAATCTCCATACGCTCTGCCTCGCTGCGGATATAGCTGTCTGGAATATAGGCACTGATCGGGATATCCGCCGTAGTCTCGAAGGTTTCCTCCATCTCGAGCTCACCCTTTTCTTTCTTGACTGCCATATTTAGCATCTTGCAATACAGATCGTAGCCGACGGCCTCCATATGACCATGCTGCTCGCTTCCAAGCAGATTTCCAGCGCCGCGAATCTCAAGGTCGCGCATCGCAATTTTGATACCAGATCCAAGGTCGGTGTACTCACGGATCGCCTGAAGACGCTTCTCTGCATCTTCCTTTAAGATCTTGTTTCGCTGGTACATAATAAAGGCGTAGGCGGTGCGGTTCGATCGTCCGACACGGCCTCTTAACTGGTAGAGCTGTGCGAGTCCATAGCGGTCCGAATCGTGGATGATAATGGTGTTGACATTTGGAATATTCAGTCCAGTCTCGATGATTGTTGTGGAGACAAGCACGTCAATATCGCCATTGACAAAGTCCATCATGATCTGCTCGAGGTGACGCTCGGACATCTGACCATGTGCGAATGCGACGTTTGCATCCGGCACGAGCTTTGCGATCTGCGCGGTGATCTGATCGATGTCCTTTACACGGTTGTACACGTAGTAGACCTGTCCATCACGGGCAAGCTCACGGTTCATTGCCTCGCGCACCATCTCCCAATTCATCTCCATAACGTAGGTCTGAATCGGGCGGCGCTCATATGGCGCTTCCTCGAGCACGCTCATATCGCGCACGCCAATCATGCTCATGTGGAGCGTTCGCGGAATCGGCGTTGCCGTCAGTGTCAGCACATCAACGTCTTTTTTCAGCTGCTTGATCTTTTCCTTATGAGTAACGCCAAAGCGCTGCTCCTCGTCAATGATCAGCAAACCGAGATCTTTAAAGACAACATCCTTTGAGAGAACGCGGTGCGTGCCGATGACAATATCGGCGAGTCCTTTTTTCACGCGGTCGAGCGATGCCTTGACCTGCGCGGCGGTACGAAAACGCGACAGCAATTCGATTCGGATTGGGTAATCCTTCATTCGCTCAACGAATGTGTTGTAGTGCTGTTGGGCAAGAATGGTGGTCGGCACAAGAAATACGACCTGCTTGCTGTCCTGTACAGCTTTGAATGCAGCGCGGATGGCCACCTCTGTCTTGCCATAGCCGACATCGCCACAAACGAGTCGATCCATGATTTTCGTGCTTTGCATATCTGCCTTTGTCGCATCAATCGCGGCAAGCTGATCTGCCGTCTCCTCGAACGGAACAAGCTCCTCGAATTCCTTCTGCCATACCGTGTCTGGTCCGTACTGATAGCCGTGACCGTTTTGGCGCGCTGCATAGAGCTCGACAAGTTCCTTTGCGATATTGGTTACGGCCTTTTGCACGCGGCTTTTTGTCTTGGTCCACTCCTGTCCATTCAACTTATTCAGTTTCGGCTGCTTGGACTCGGCATCGGCGTACTTTTGAATCATGTGAAGTTGCGTGACCGGAAAATACAGCTTTCCGCCATCGCCGTACTCGATCTTGATGTAATCCTTTGTCACCCTGTCCACAATCTGGCACTCAGTTCCACGATAAATACCCAGACCATAATTTTCATGCACAACATAGTCGCCAGGTTTTAGCTGCGCAAAATCGCTGATTCGCTGGCCCTGATAACGGCTTTTCTTTTCTTTTTTCTTTTTCTTGACGCCAAAGATATCGCTCTCTGTGATGACAGCAAACTTTAACATCGGATACAAGAAACCGCGATGCAAATTTCCGTAGGTGACCATGATCTCACCCGGATTTACCTGCTTATCCTCGTCCTCACTGTAATAGGCAAGCAAATCGTACTCTAGCAGCTGGCTGACGATACGATTTCCACGGGTGCGGGATGGGCACAAAAGCACAATGCGATACTTTTCCTTCTTCCATCTGGTCAGATCTTTGATTAGAAGCTCAAAGCCTTCGCGGTAGGTGTTCATGTTCTGAACGTTGATCGCATAGCTGTTCAGCACGGTAAAATCACTCATTCGGCTGTCAAGTGCAGACAACGCAGCGACCTGACCGCGCTCGAAGGCGGCGAGCACATGCTTTGCCGGAGTTAAAAGATTTGTCTGTCCCGGCAGGAGAAAGCCCTGTTCGAGACGATTTTTCATACTCTCCTCAAATTCGGCCTGCACGCCGTCACCGCGCTCGGTTAAGCGCATTGGCTCATCAAGAAAGACAAGCGTTTTCTTCTCTTCAAAGTAGTCGGAAAGAAGCCCTGCTCTCGGATAAAAATATCGGATAAAGCTGTCCGGTGCCTCCAAGACCACGTCCTCGGTGAGCGCCTCGAGCATTCGATTTGTCTCCTCTCGAAGACGCTTTGCCTTGTCGCCTTCTTTTGCCTTTTTAAAGACAGCAACCTGTATCTCAAGCTCTTTTTGAATGGTATCGGCAGCGCGGCGGCGTGTCGTGCTGTCTGCGATGGCCTCTGCGGCCGGAAAAATCATAACTTCTTCTAGCTGATCCATGGAGCGCTGGCTCTGCGGCTCGAAGCATCGGATCGTGTCGATCTCATCGCCCCACAGCTCGATTCGCACTGGCACGTCCGATGTCAGCGGGTAAATATCGGCGATGCCGCCGTGAATGGTAAACTGACCCGGCTCCTCGACGCGTCCGACACGCTCATAGCCCATCACAGTCAAGTTTTTTTTGAGCTTTTCTAAGTCAAGCTCGCCGCCCTCTTTTAATTCGATTACGTTTCCCATCAGCTGCTCAAACGGCACAGCGGCGCTCATCAGCGCATCGATTGTTGTGATGATGACCTCTGCCTCGTTTTGATACAGGGCCTTGAAGGCCTTCATGCGCTCCGCAACGATGGCATTTCCCTGCAGATCTGCGTTAAAAAAGATCAGGTCACGCGGTGGAATCACATAGACCTGACTGCAAAACAATTTATAATCCTCTTCAATTTCCCTTGCACGCTGTTCATTGTATGTCACAACGAGCTGCACCTTGTTCTGGCCGAGGAAGGTGCTCATTAAATGCACCTTCTCGGAGTCGATGCAGCCCGTCATGCCGACTGGATCGGTTCCCTTCAGGAAATCCCTTGAGAAGTCCTCGTATTCCAGCAGGTCTAGCAGCGGATTTGCAAAAATACCCACGATTGACCCTCCTGCTTTTTACTTATTTACTCTTTTTCTGATTATAATGGTTCATGGTTGCCTCAAGTCCATCGTTCATTAACGAGCAGACTGCGTCGGCGGCATCCTTGTAGCCCTCTTCCATTGCCTGTTTTTCCTCGCCCTGGAAATGGCTGAGTACGAAGTCAGCGAGATCCATCTTTGGCGGCTTGGCTCCGATGCCGACACGAACCCTCGGAAAGTCCTGAGAATTGCAATGCAGGATGATGTTTTTCATGCCGTTGTGACCACCTGCACTTCCCTTGCCGCGCACGCGAAGCTGCCCTGGCTCTAAGTTGATATCATCGTACACGACAATCAGCTCGGAGATGTCGGTCTTGTAGTAGTTCATGACTTCCTGAAGGCACTCGCCGCTCAAGTTCATGAAGGTCTGTGGCTTTACGAGAACGACTTTTTGTCCCTCAATAACGCCAGTTCCGATTAAGCCTTTGAATTTCTTTGTGGTTACATCAATATTATATTTGTCGGCGAGGTAGTCGATTACCTCGAAGCCGACGTTATGTCTTGTTCCTTTATACTGTGCGGTTGGGTTACCCAAGCCTGCGATAATATACATGTTTTTCTTCTCCTCTATATATTGGTTAATTTGTTAAGCGATCACTCATCCCAAGGGAATCGGCAAGTGCCTGTAAGTCAAAGCCGTCCGGCAGTGTGACACCACTTACTGGAAGCGGACGGTTGCGATCGAATACATCGTACACGTCAAACAGATCGCTTGTCAATGTCTTTTCTGGATAGACCATCTGCTTAAACATCATCTGACCATCCATGTTGCGGCGGCCCTGACGCATGTAGTTGGAACCGTACTGAAGCCAATACTGGGTACTGTCAACATTGCAGAAGTATCGAAAACCTGCATCCCAGAGTTTTTTGAATTTCTCATTTTCAAAGGTGTACTGCGATGGTCTCCAGTCTCCGACATCGGCACCGAGCGGGTATAGAATGATATCGGTCTCACCGATGATGGATTCAACCTCGCGCTCCCACATGTCGGTATCCCACACAAGATGCTCGTAGCTGGTGCTTGTCATATTTAAATGACCCCAACTGTGGCTGGCAAACTCCCAGCCGAGATCGCGAATTGCCTGAGCGACCTCGCGCGCCGTCTGCTTGTCCTGTTCGATGTTTAAGTTTGGTGTGGTGTGATCTTCACGCTTTTCCTTGTCATTTGCCGGAGTGGAAATGTAGTAATCGCAATTGTCATTGTACCAGAAATCACTGGTTCGATAGCCCAAAATGCCATCGTATCCGGTAAAGGCAAGGATACCTTTTGAACCCTGATAGGAAAAATCAGGATGCTCGGCAATGAAATCTTCGAGAACAGTCAGCACATCGTAGGAACCGTAGGATACACTTCCATCGCGCTCTACATACTCGTTTACAACTTTGCCATTTTCATCGAGGCACAGCTTTGTTGCAAAGCCGGTTCCTGTCATGTACTCGTAGTAGCACACGTCATCCTCAGATAACACAAATGGCTTTTTTCCACGAGGAAGATAAATCGGCTGCTGCACCATCTGCTCGGTACCATCCGGCTGTATCTCCATCTTGGCAATCTTATGCAGACTGATTAATACGTAGCCCTTGTCGTACATAGACTGCATGATGTCCTTAAACTCTTCGATCGTGGTCATTACCTGATTGTAATCGCTGCTCTTGTAACTGTCAAATGCAAGTTCACTGTCTGCAACCAAGATGTGGAAAAAGATGTGTGTGATCTTGTCGTAATCGGTCCATTGTACTGCCTGAGACTTTAAGCTCTCGTAGCTTTGAATGCAATTGATGTAGGTCTCGTTATCGGCATACCCCGGAATGGACTGAATCTGCGCGATTGCGCCATCATAATCGTACTGCATTGCCTTCAGGTTTGCTGCCTGCACAACAGGATCGTCACTCTGCACGAGTGCGCCATCCGCTGCAGCCTCGGTTGCTTTCCATGTCTCATACTCCTGCTGCTCTTTTGTCTGAGCAGCCTGATCGGCTGGCACATGCGGCAGTGTTACCGGACGCAGACATACCCATGCCACAACTCCAAGTCCTACGCAGGCAATTACAAGCAACACTAAAAGGATAATGACGGGCGCACCCGATCTGCCTTTTTTCATTTTCTTTTTATGATATTCTTCCCAGCTGCGTCGTTTTTTCGCCATTTATTCTTTCATTTCCTCCTAATTCACGAGCCACTGGCTCTGTTGATTTTTCTTAGGCACATTATACCGAATGATAGGGATAATTGCAAGTGACGCCGACAAAACAATGGTCAAACCGCCTTTGTAAAACTTCTGGGGTGCATACGCACCCACACGCGCAAAAAGAAAGACTGCCCTCAAGCAGTCTTTCCGTTATCGCATCTAACTTCGCTATTGATTTTGCAATTCATATATCTATCTGTCCGTCCAATAAAGCCCCGGTCAAGATCTTATGTTTTTTACGCTTCTCTATGCTTCCTTCAGCGCTTCCTCGTATTTCTCGAGAATGATCTTCTGCACATAATCTCTTGTCTCCGAGTTGATGGGATGTGCGATATCACGATATTCTCCTGTTGCCGACTTGCGGCTTGGCATCGCAACAAATACTCCCTTTTCCCCTTCGATCACCTTGATATCGTGAACCACAAATTCATTGTCCAGTGTAATAGAGACGACCGCTCTCATCTTGCCATCCAGTGCGACCTTTCGCACTCTCACATCTGTAATTTCCATCCCACTATTGCCTTTCCGTCCTCTGCACGCCTTTGTGCAGCTGTTTTTCTTTATTCTTTTTTATTTATATTTGATAATCGGTCTCAAGGTCAGAAGCCACCTCTGACAAACATGATCCACTTCCGACTTTGATCCCCTGGTATTATCAGATAATGAATCTCTCATTCTTCTCCACAACGATGCGGATATCGCCCGGCTCTGCCTTGTAGCAAGCATTTGTCTCGATGGTTCCTCTACTCTCAACGATGCAGTTCTCGATCACGGCATTGTCACCAATATAGACATCGTTCATGATAATGGAGTTCTTGATCACTGTGTTGTTTCCGATATATGCCTTTTTGAAGACAACGGAATTCTCAACGGTACCGTTTACAATACTTCCGCATGCAATCAGGCTGTTTGAAATATTTGCGCCTGGATTGTACTTTGCTGGCGGCAGATCATCTACCTTAGTAAATACGCTGTCGCCTTCCTTGAAGAAGTAGTTGCGAACATCTCTCTTTAAGAAATCCATATTGGTCTTATAATAAGCTTCAACAGAAGAAATGTTGTTCCAATAGGTACCAATCTGGTATGCGTAGATTCTCTTGATATCCTTGTAACGAATTAAGATATCCTTTACAAGATCATATCGATCCTCCTCTGCCGCACGCTCGATTAACTCGATTAACAGACGTCTTCTGACAACATAGATACCACAGGATACGTTTCTGGAAGCCTCAACAACCGGCTTCTCCTCGTAGTCGCGGATTCTTCCGTCATCATCGGTCTTTACCTGTCCGAAACGGCTTATATCCTCGCCTTCTGGCATCTGCTTGCAGACAACGGTGATGTCGGCACGCTTCTGAATGTGATACTCCAGAACCTTGTTGTAATCCAACTTATAAATTCCATCGCCAGAAGCCAGAACCACGTATGGCTCATGGCTTCTCTTGAGGAAATGCAGGTTCTGATACAGGGCATCGGCTGTACCCCGATACCAGTTGCTATTTTCTGCGGTTATAGTAGGGGTGAATACATATAAACCGCCCTGCTTTCTTCCAAAATCCCACCACTTTGAAGAGTTTAAATGCTCATTCAGGGATACGGTGTTGTACTGTGTTAAAACAGCTACCTTCTGAATACGGGAGTTTGACATATTGCTGAGTGCGAAATCAATGCTGCGGTAGGTTCCTACCATTGGCATAGCAGCGATCGCACGATTGTATGACAGCTCCTTCATTCTCTTGTTGTTTCCGCCAGCTAAAATTATACCAATCGCTTTCATTCTTCCTCGCCTCCCTTGATGATATATCCGCCGCTTACCAGATTTCCGTCCGGATAATCTTCAGCAACCGTCTTTCCAGAAATCGCTACATTCTTACCAATGGTAACGCCGTCCGGAATCTCGGAGCCTTCTGCAACGGTGACAAGGTCGCAGCAGTATACCTTCTTATTATACTGGCTATCTGCATACTCGCCGACACCAATCGTACAATTCTCACCAACCACTACGTCCTGTGCAATGATGGACTTGTAGATCTTCGTTCCCTTCTTGATCACAGCGCCCTGCATCAAAATGGAATCGTAAACCTCTGCGCCCTCTTCAACAATAACACTTGGTCCAATGACGCAGTTTCGCACTCTGCCGTAAATCTCAGAGCCATCGCCTATGATACAGCGCTCAATCTGTGCGGAATCAGCGATATACTGCGGCGGCTGGTTATCCGACTTGGTATAAATCTTCCAGAACTCCTCATATAAATTAAAGACAGGAACAATGTCGATTAACTCCATATTTGCTTCCCAGTAAGAATGAAGGGTTCCAACATCCTTCCAGTAGCCATTGAACTCGTAGCAGAATACACGATCTCCACGCTTGTGGCAATATGGAATGACATGCATACCAAAGTCACAATTCGGGATATCTTTATTGGTGATCAGTGCCTCACGAAGCACAGACCATGTAAATATGTAAATGCCCATGGAAGCAAGGTTGCTTCTTGGATGTGCCGGCTTCTCCTCGAAATCGGTGATACGGCCTGTCTCATCGGTGATCAGAACGCCAAAACGGCTGGCTTCCTCGATCGGAACTGGCATTGCAGCCATGGTAACGTCTGCATTGTTTGCCTTGTGATAATCGAGCATCACCTGATAATCCATCTTATAAATATGGTCACCGCCCAGAATCAATACGTATTCCGGATTCAAGCTGTCGATGTAGCGGATGTTCTGGTAAATCGCATTTGCAGTACCAGTATACCAATCGCTGTTCTCGTTTGCCTCGTATGGGGAAAGAATCGTTACACCGCCATAGTTGCGGTCAAGATCCCACGGAATACCAATGCCGATGTGGGTATTCAAACGAAGCGGCTGATACTGTGTCAGTACACCAACCGTATCCACCCCTGAATTTATGCAGTTACTTAATGGGAAGTCAATAATGCTGTATTTCCCGCCGAAGGCTACAGCCGGCTTCGCTACTTCCGAAGTCAAAACTCCAAGGCGGCTTCCCTGTCCGCCCGCCAATAACATGGCGATCATTTCCTTTCTAACCACAAAATCACCCCTTTGTCTATGTTGTATTACGAGTTCGCACGTTAAATAAATAGAGATTTCTTATTCATTTTGTGAACTGTAACCATGTAGTACTTGCCGTTATTATAGCACATCTCTTTCAAAATGTGAACAATTTACCAAAAAATTTTTATGCATTTTTAAATATTTATTACACCTTGTTTAGATTGTTTTTCATTGTCTTTACACGTTTTCGATCATTTTGTCCAATTTTTCCATTTTTTTGTCAATCTGTGTAATTTCATTTCACGCGTCCTGTGTTTTTGCAACTGGGCGTCCCGTAAACAGTAACTTTCTGATAGCTTCCTGCAACATTTGCGCTTTACAATCCTTTAAAATCGAGTATACTTAAATTAAGATAACGATTCATTTTTGTTTCTTAATCCCGTTCATTATTCATTGATTTGAAATTTAAACTTGATTATTCGGAGGAATTACCATGTATCATATTAATTTTGAAAAACCATGCCATATTTATTTTATCGGCATCGGTGGCATCAGCATGAGCGGACTTGCTGAAGTTTTAATGAAGGAGGGCTTTACGGTGAGCGGTTCCGATTCCACAGAATCTCCACTGACCGATCATCTTTCCTCCCTCGGCGCTACGATCTTCTATGATCAGTCCGTTTCCCACATTCCAGAGGGAACCGATGTCGTTGTTTACACCGCTGCAATCCATGCCGAGCATCCGGAAATTGTAGACGCAAATTCGCGCAACATCCCGCTTCTTACAAGAGCAGAGCTTCTCGGACAGCTGATGCGAAACTATAAGACCGCAGTAAACATTGCCGGTACTCACGGCAAGACCACCACGACCTCTATGGTAACGGAGGTCCTGTTAGCAGCTGGTACCGATCCGACCATCTCTGTCGGTGGAATTCTTTCGACAATTGGTGGCAACATCCGCGTGGGCGGCTCGGATCTATTTGTCACGGAGGCATGTGAGTATACAAACAGCTTTCTGTCCTTCTATCCAACGATGGAAGTAATCCTTAATATAGAAGCAGACCATCTCGACTTCTTTAAGGACATCGATGATATCCGCCATTCCTTCCGCCTGTTTATGGAGAAACTGCCAAAGGACGGCGTACTTGTCATTAACGGCGATATTCGTGACCTGTCCGAGTTGACCAAGGGATTAGAGTGTGAGATCATCACTGTCGGCCACGGTGAGAATTGCGATTACCGCGCAGCCAATATCGCATATAATGAGCTGGCGCAAGCCTCCTTTGACATCACAGATGCGCACGGCGCTGTACTCGGTCACATCCAGTTAAGTGTTCCGGGCGAGCATAATGTTTACAATGCACTCGCTGCGGTTGCCCTGTGCCGCAAGCTTGGTCTCACAATGGATCAGATTGCCGCTGGACTGTTAAATTTCCACGGCACACAGAGACGTTTTGAGAAGAAGGGCGTGGTAAATGGCATCACCATCATTGATGATTATGCACATCATCCACAGGAAATCACTGCGACACTGACTGCCGCAAAGAAGTATCCACATAAGAAGATTTGGTGTATCTTCCAGCCGCATACCTACACAAGAACAAAGGCACTGTTAAACGATTTTGCAAAGGCGCTGTCCTTAGCCGATGAGGTCGTTCTGGCAAAGATTTACCCGGCAAGGGAGACGGACGATTTGGGCATCAGTTCCGACAATATTCGCGTTTTATTAGAGCAGGCAGGCACAAATGCCCATTATCTGGAAACTTTTGATGAAATTGAAAAATTTATTTTAGAGAACGCTATCCCCAGCGATTTGGTGATAACTATGGGTGCCGGAGATGTAGTAAAAATCGGAGAAAACCTCATTTCTAAGTAAATCTTACGTAAGTTATCCACATTATCCCCAATTTATCCCCAACCCCCTTGGGGATAACTATGGGGATAACTTTTTCTCTTTTCATCTTCAAAAAACGGCTTATTTGCGCCATTTTCCTGCATTCTTTTCCACTCTTTTCTGAGTTATCCACATTATCCCCAAAAACTTTCCTATACCCCCTGTTCTTTTGGGGATGGCTTTTCAAAAAAAGCAATTTGTGCTATACTTCACTTTACTAGTACAGGTGAAAAATTTACCGTAATTGATTGAATTAATTATAATTAATTATACTTGATCATAACTGATTGAATTAATCAATTGATACATGACACGATTTTGGAGGTTTTTTATGTCCTTTCTTTTACTGGAGAACCGGCTCAGCATTGACACACTTGTTGTTCCCGGCTATTTTATAGACCGTTTTCTTCCTGCCGCCTCCGGTACGGATGTAAAGGTTTACCTATATTTGCTGCGTGCGATCTCGACGGCGACGTCCGGTTTAAGCAGCGCTTCGATCAGTGATCATCTTGAAATTTCAGAGCGCGAGGTTTTGCGTTCTCTTAGCTACTGGGAAAAAGCAGGGCTTCTTCGTCTTAGCTTTACCTCGGAACACGAGCTGTCGGGCGTGGCCTTTACCGACCCGCCAATGCAGACAACACAGGCAACTGCAGATAAAGCAGCTGCTGGCAATATACAGGCTCAGGCAGTCACTCAAACTGCGGCATCGCAAGTAACAATGCAAGGGACTGGTGCGCAGTCCGTTCTTTCTGCGCCCACAAATTCCATGGGAACGCCAGCCGATGCTATGGCTGCCTCCACCGCTAATTTGGCTGCAAGCAACACAGTGGCATCTTCTGGTACTGCAACAGTTTCCGTCAAAATGACCTCCGCTGGCAATTCTGCCTCCGTGCAGTCGAACCAGACAGCTTCATCGACACCGACCATTTCCGGCTCGATGCCGCCGCTTCATCTTTCTCAGGAGGAGCAAATTCTTCTGGAAAATGATCCAGAATTTACTATGTATATGTCGGCTTGGTCGCAGTATTTCTCGCGCCCGCTCACCTATTCAGACACAGAGTCCTTTGGCTACTGGTATTTACAGTTTAATCGCTCTCCTGACGTGATTGATTATCTGGTCGATTACTGTGCCAATCACTGCAAGGGCAAGCTAAGTATGAAATTCATTGATTCCGTAGCACAATCCTGGCACAAAAAAGGACTTCACACGCTCGATGCGATCCGCGAGTACAACCAGCTGCACAATGATACCGTCTACGCAGTTATGAGAGCATATGGTCTGTACAATCAGGCCCCTTCGCCGTCACAGTTAAATTATATCAACCAATGGATTCGTGACTATGGATTTTCCACGGATATTTTTGTCTATGCCTGTGACATCACGATGCTAAAATGTCAGCGTCCAAGCGTGAATTTTACGGAAAGTATTTTAAAGCGTTGGAAACAAGAACATGTTAAAACACTCGAGGATGCGAAAGCCTCCGAACAAAAGCGCGAGCAGGATCAGAAGGCAAAATCTTCTGCCAAGCGTAGTAGCGCAAACCGCTCTGCTTCAAATCATCCAAATGCTTCTGTTGCAAAGGGTACACAGCAGTTTCGCAATTTCACGGAGCGTCAGAATAACAACTATATGGAAAGGATTTTAAAGCAGTACAGCCAAGACCCGAAAAATTAGAAATGAAGTCTCCACGCCCATGCGGTGCGTAGCTCCTATGGACGTGGTATCTGAA
>CAVFYJ010000018.1:0-41565 GCA_963626545.1 Acetatifactor sp.
CTCGAAACCCATATATTGTTATCAATACAGACTTCCCAAATAGCATAAGGGTTTATACTCGAGGAAGTAACAAGTAAATTGTATTTTTCATATTCATTTAGAATTTTTTCTTGAACAGATGCCATGCAAATGTTACAGAAAGTAGAAAGATATCTTTTTTGGCGATCAAGTATCAACCATATGGCACCAATATTTTGCTCTAATTTCATTAATCTTTTTGCTTGTTCTAAGATGTTCCAAGCTTGCTGCTTGTTGCCACTCATAAATTCAAGTTCAGCAAGTTTTATTGCTGCAAAAGGAAGAATGCGAACACCCTCTTTATTCCGTTTTTGTGTACAAGCAAAGAAAAAGGGTCTACATAGCCATTCTAAATTTTTTTTTGCAGCAGCTGTTTGATCGTTATATAGTAATGCATCCGCTGTTAAATAAATAAGCTCCAGTTCTAGTTCAGCTAAAAAGTAATGACCACCTTGACACCATTCTTCAACGGATACAGCATGAAGCTTTTTCCATACTTTTCTTAGGTGAGTTAAGTAAATACTGCTTAAAGCGCTGGAAGAGCAAGACGGTTCAGGCAGTAATGAAGCAGAACAGCCTTTTTGAATAAGATCAGCCTTTAAAAGCCAACCATAGATCACTTGAACAAATAAGTCATGAACATGACTGCTTCCTTGAACAACAGCATCTGTATTTTGCCATGCGTTTGAGTAATCTGAAAGTAACAGTTTTCCTTTTTTTAAGAGTTTCTTTTGCGTTTCCAGTTGTTGCTTTGAGGCGTTTAAAGGAATTCTTCTTAATTCGTCGGTAATGGAGCGTAATAATTTCCTCTTCTGAAGCAGTATTTCTTCTTCTTTTGAAATGTAGCATTTATAAACAAGTGGTGATACGGACATTCGCTCCAACAAAAAATCCCAGATCATTCGGTCTCCCATGCCTTCTTCATGCTCGATTTTGCTGAATTTTTTTCCAGTTAAAATACCTTCACGAAGTATTTGGGAAGAGATTCCGTAATCTTTCTGGCCTTGCAAAAGCAGATCACCAAGTGTATAGTTTAAGTTCAATTGAATCGCCTCCCTTTTCTTTCATACGTTTGCACAATAATAGTAAAATATTATATCATATTAAGCAATTTGTAAATGATCAGAAATGGAAAAAAATAAAAAATAAAGTCCAAATATATCATTTGGTTAATGATACAAAAATGATATTATAAATGTGCAAAATAAAGGCGGATGGTGATAGACCGTCTAAGGAAAGGAGTATAATTATGAAGAGAATTTGGAAGCGTACTCGTAGAAAACCTGGTATTATTAGTGTAAAAAATGCTAGTTTTCCTAATTTTGCTCAAGGCGGATGGCTTTGCCAAGCAGACTGCTGCTAATGCTAAAGTGAATACTGATTGAGTAGAAAAGCAGATACTGCCGAGAAAAAGGTGGTATCTGCTTAAAAAGGGAGATAATTATGAAACTAATACAGGGAACGCGAATGGTTCAAACAAATAAAGATAGAAAAGAACACACATGGACGCTTTTTAATAATATTATTGGAAAAGAGCTTGTAATTAATAAGCAAGCAGCTCGATTGATTACTAAAATTCAAAATAATAGAAATATGTGGCATAGAAATGAGGACTTTTACAGGAAATTAGAGCATTTGGAATTTTTGGATAAAAATGAGTCGGATGTAATTCATTTGAGCAGTTTAAAAAGTAAAAAATATCCATTGACATCACTAGCTATAGAATTGACAGATGGATGCAATCTAAAATGTGCTCATTGTTATGGAAAATATGAGCAAAATGGAAGAAAAAAGAATTTTTTTCCATATGAAAAAATAGAAGAAATGATTCCAGAATTGGATAAGTTAGATACGTTGCGCATTGCATTAACAGGGGGAGAACCAACAATCCATCCAGACTCTATAAAAATAGTTTTACTGTTTTTAAGTCATGGATTCGATTTGACAATATTAACGAATGGATACAACTATGATAAGATAGAAAAGTTATTACAAAGTACACAAAAATATCATTATATGATAAAAGTAAGTTTAGATGGAATTTATGAAAGACATGATGAGATTCGAGGAAGAGAGGGGACGTTTCAAAATGTTGTAAAATCATTAAAAGCAATTCAGAAAAATAAAAACGTAGTATGTATGATTAGTACAGTAGAAATGCGACAAAATGAAGGTGACATTAGCAAAATTGTGAAATATATTCAAGAGAATTTCCCGGAAATGAAGCATACAATTGATTTTGCGTTTCCTGATGGAAATGCAGTGAAAAGTAAATGTGCATTTTCGATAGAAGAAATAAAATCAATGATAAAAGAAAAAAAAGAAGAATCATCATTGTATAATATTAATAATGGGCGACCATTGTCAAAACATCGATGTTCAGGAGGAATTTCACAATGTACAATTACTAGTAAGGGAGAACTTAAGATTTGTACAGCGGCTCATCATCCACAATTTATTTTTAAGTATAATGCTTTTCAAAAAGGAATGGAGTATGCGTGGTATCATTGCGGAAAAAATATAAAGAGGTATAGAACAGAAAAAGTTCATAAAACAAAGGATTGTAGAAAATGCAAATATAAATCTAAATGTGGAATTACTGATTGCAGAATGTTGGCGATGGTGTATACTGGAGATGAAAAAAGAAGCAGCCCATTAACATGTGCAATGGTTCAAAATATAATAGAGAATACTGAAGGAAAAAAATAAGAATGAAATTAATATTAACCTATTACAAAAAATTGATTCTTACATATCGAAAGCTTTTCCTACTGTCATTCGTGATCATGGCGGCAGTGACTGTGAGCAACCTTTTGATTCCATGTGGAATGCGCTTTCTGGTCGATCGCATCTCACAGGCGAACAATTTGGGGCAGGAAGAAATTCTCTTTTTGCTTGCCGCATTTGCCGCATTTTTGTGCTGCATGGGATTCAATACCTGGATGGAGATTCGCTGGTATTTGCTGCTAGATAAATTGGGTGGCCTTTGCATGAAAGATCTGACGCTCAAAATGGAAGCGTCGCTAGCAGCGGCTTCCTCATCCGATTCCGATAAAATCGGGGCAGAGGTGCTAAAGCACACAATGTATGCCGATGTGCTTGATGTCTTTCGTGTGGCAGGACATCATATTCCATCATTCATCAGCGCAGTGCTGACTACCATTGTCTGTATGGCGTTAGCCTTTGCCTTCAGCATAAAATTTGCCTGCTTTTTATTTGTTTCCGTTGGTCTTGGCTGGTATGTATCCTTTTTAGGGCGAACACGAATTTCACAGAAGGCTGGCAAGACAAATCAGAAAATGAAGCAGTGCCATGCCGTCTGCAATCAATATATTGATTCTATGACACTTGTTCAGACAAACGATGTGCTCGGTTATTTCCAGCAGGAAACAGCAGAAAAATTAGGTGACTTTATTCAGACTGCGAAAAAAGAAGATCGCTTGATGATGTTCTGGTCCAAACTGTCCGAACACTACAACACAATATCTACCATGTTGCTGTCCGTTTTGTTGTTAATTCCTTCGTGGGGTGGCTCTGTGGGAAACTTGATCTTTTTTACGATGCTCTCAGCAGTAATCAATTCACAGGGACAAAATGCGCAGGAATTGTTGCGCCAGATTATGCGTGCACATGTAAGTTTTGAAAATGTGGATAAGGTGTGCAAGTTAGAGCCGCGCCAGAAAGCAGAGTCCTTAACAGATGTAGAATCAATCGAGTTTAATTCTGTTCAGTTTTCCTACCCGAGCGGAGCACCTGCCCTGTCACAGGTTTCCTGTCGCCTTGAAAAAGGACAGATGGTTCGTTTGATGGGCGAAAACGGCTGCGGAAAGTCTACCTTTATCAAACTCTTGCTTGGACTTTATCGACCAGACAGCGGAGCGATCAAAATCAATGCACAATCCGTTGATGCCTACTGCCAGCAGGATATGAGTCGTCAGTTTCTGTATGTCGGTCAGGAGGAAGTCTTTTTAAACGAGACAGCAAAAGACTATTTACAGATCGTCACACAAAACGAGGGAGACGATGTAATGTCTCTGCTAAAAGAATACGATATGGCCCCAGATCGCGTTATCGAGAATGAGGGAAAATCATTGTCGGCGGGACAGCGAAAGAAATTGTTAATCATGAAATTGCGCCTTCGGATTGAAGAAGCTTCCGTTTTGATAGTAGATGAGATCGAGGCAGGTCTTGATACGAAAGCAAGAGAAGAATACGAACAGCTGTTAAATATGCTTGCAAAAAAGAAAAATAAGCTCATAATTGTCGTGGAACATGAGCCACAGGGGACGATTGAATTTACAAAAATAATGCATTTTGAACGCGGTCGTCTTGTGAATTGTGACAATTTCCAATAAATGTGTGTCACAAAATAAAATTTCTGCTTGCAATTTACACTTTCGTGTGCTATAGTAATGAACCATAAGAAATGCATTGAAAGAGACTCTATCCCAACGATCTTGACAGGAAGAGGGCGTCACCGACTGAGAGCGCCATCATGAGGGACTGGGTGTGGGAACACTCTGGAGCAGGCATTCTGAGCTTTTACTTTGAGTAGAAGGGTAGGTTTGCACGTTGGTTTACGTTATAACCATAGAGTGATCCAATTGGATTGAATGCGGGTGGTACCGCGGAACAGAGACGTTTCGCCCCGGGGACTATGTTACATGGTTTCTGGGGCTTTTTATATCCCCTCATTCCTCATTGGAGACTCGTATTTTGGCTGCAAAGAAAGGGCAACATGGAATTCATCAGTGGAATCAGCAAAAAAGAGTATGTAAGCATCAAAGAATTGGCACAGGGAGGCTGTGACGGAAAGACTGTCCGCATGGAAGGTATGGTTCACGCCATCCGCGATATGGGTGATGTGCGCTTTGTCATTTTACGAAAGGCAGAGGGTCTCGTTCAGTGTGTCTACGAAGAAAAAACAGCAGGCTTTGCACTTGGCGAGCTTAAGGATGAGAGCGCTATTCGTGTAGAGGGAGTTGTTTATGAGGAGGCAAGGGCGCCTTTTGGAAGGGAACTGCGACTGACCGCAGTGACTGTTTTATCTGAGCCTTCTGCCGCAATGCCATTACCTGTCAGCAAATGGAAACTGAATACTTCACTGGAAGCAAAATTAAACTACCGCCCACTATCCCTTCGTAACCTTCAGGAGCGCGCAAAGTTTCGCATTCAGGAGGGTATCGCAAGAGGGTTCCGCGAATTTTTAACGACTCAGGGCTTTACGGAAATCCGTACCCCAAAGATCGGAGCCAAGGGAGCAGAGGGCGGTTCGAACGTATTTAAGCTTGATTATTTCCACCGTCCGGCGGTACTCGCGCAGAGCCCGCAGTTCTACAAGCAGATGATGGTCGGCGTATTTGACCGCGTGTTTGAGACCGGACCGGTATTTCGTGCAGAAAAGCACAATACAAAACGCCATTTAAACGAATATACGAGTCTTGACTTTGAGATGGGCTTTATTGATAGTTTTCAGGATATCATGGCAATGGAGATCGGATTTTTACAGTATACGATGGAACTGTTAAAGAAAGATTACGCAAGAGAAATCGACATGCTTGGCATCACACTTCCAAAGGTCGATGCGATCCCACAGGTGCGCTTCGATGAGGCAAAGCGCCTGGTAGCAGAAAAATACAACAGACAGATTCGTAACCCATACGATCTCGAGCCGGAAGAGGAAGCACTGATTGGCCGTTACTTCGAGGAAGAGTACGGTGCCGACTTCGTATTTGTCACCCACTATCCGAGCAAAAAGCGTCCGTTCTACGCAATGGATGATCCGGACGACAAGACCTTTACCCAGAGCTTCGATTTGCTGTTTAAGGGACTTGAGGTTACAACAGGCGGACAGCGTATTCACGAATATCAGATGCTTCTCGATAAGATCGAGGCAAAGGGAATGACAACCGAGGGCATGGAGCAGTATCTTGACATTTTCAAGCACGGAATGCCGCCGCACGGAGGACTCGGTATTGGTCTTGAGCGTCTGACAATGAAGTTAATCGGTGAGGACAACGTGCGTGAGACTTGTCTCTTCCCGAGGGATCTTTCTAGGTTAGAGCCGTAATGTAGAATATAAAAATGAAAAAGATAGTAGGAAGGAATCCACGATGGCAAACAAAATCGATGACGAAACAATAGATTACGTCGGCATCTTAGCAAAGCTCGAGCTTTCCCCAGAGGAAAAAGAGCAGGCAAAAAAAGATATGGCCGACATGCTTGATTATATAGATATGCTCGGTGAACTGGACACATCCAATGTAGAGCCGATGAGCCATGCATTCCCTGTTTTCAATGTATTCCGTGAGGACGTTGTCACAAACGGAGACGGAAGCAGCGATACAATGGCCAATGCACCAGAACAGAAAAATGGGGCATTTAAGGTTCCAAAGACTGTATAAAACACGTAAGAAAGATTGATTGGATAACAGGTAACATAGAGACAGGAGACAGTTCAATGGAGATTCAAGAATTAACAGCGGTTTCGCTGGGAAAAAAGATAAAAGAAAAAGAGATCTCCGTGCGGGAAGCACTCGATGTGTCCTTTGCACAGATTGATCAGACAGAGGCACAGTATCATGCATATGTAACACTCGACCGCGAGGGTGCCTATAAGCAGGCAGATATTGTGCAGGAAAAAATTGACAAGGGTGAGCTGACCGGACCGCTTGCAGGTGTTCCGACAGCCATCAAGGATAACATGTGTACGAAAGGGCTGCTGACCACGTGCAGCTCCAAGATTCTGGAAAACTATATTCCGACCTACACGGCACAGGCGGTTACAAACTTGACGGACGCAGGCTGTGTAATCATCGGAAAGACCAACATGGATGAGTTTGCGATGGGAAGCACGACTGAGACCTCACACTATGGCGTGACAAGAAACCCGCACAACCCAGAGCATGTTCCGGGCGGCTCCTCTGGCGGAAGTGCAGCAGCAGTTGCATCAAACGAATGCTATTTTGCACTCGGCTCCGATACCGGTGGTTCCATCCGTCAGCCATCTGCATTCTGCGGCATCACTGGAATGAAGCCAACCTACGGCACCGTTTCCCGTTACGGTTTGATCGCCTATGGCTCGTCATTGGATCAGATAGGTCCAATGGCAAAGAATGTCACCGACTGCGCAGCTGTTTTGGAAACAATCGCTTCCTATGATAAGAAGGACAGCACCTCGATTAAGCGTGAGGACTATGATTTCTCATCTGCATTGGTACCAGATGTAAAAGGTCTTCGCATCGGCCTTCCAAAAGATTACTTTGGTGAGGGTCTTGACGGTGAGGTAAAGGCAGCCATTTTCAAGGCAGCAGAAACCTTTAAGAGTATGGGTGCTATTGTCGAGGAGTTCGATTTGGGCTTGGTAAAATATGCAATTCCAGCTTACTATGTTATCGCATCGGCAGAGGCCAGCTCAAACTTAGAGCGCTTTGATGGTGTCAAATACGGCTACCGCACAAGGGAATACGACGGTTTACACAACATGTACAAAAAGACACGTTCCGAGGGCTTTGGCCCAGAGGTAAAGCGCCGTATCATGTTAGGCTCCTTCGTTCTTAGCTCTGGTTATTACGATGCTTACTATTTAAAGGCGTTAAAGACAAAGGCACTCATCAAGCACGAATTTGACAAGGCTTTTGAAAACTACGACATCATCCTTGCTCCGGCAGCTCCGACAACGGCACCGCTTTTGGGCAGCAGCTTAAGCGATCCGATGAAGATGTATTTGAGCGATATTTACACAATATCCGCAAACCTTGCCGGAATCCCGGGTCTGTCTCTTCCATGTGGAAAGGACAAGGCAGGACTTCCGATCGGAATGCAGCTTCTTGGCGGCTGCTTCAAAGAAAAGACACTGCTTCGCGCGGGCTTTGCGTATGAGCAGGCGAGAGAGGAGGAAGCATGATGGCACAGTATGAAACCGTGATCGGTCTTGAGGTTCATGTGGAGCTTGCAACAAAAACAAAAATCTTCTGCGGCTGCTCCACCGCATTTGGAGGCGCACCAAACAGCCATACCTGTCCGGTTTGCACCGGTCTTCCAGGTTCGCTTCCTGTATTAAACAAGCAGGTCGTTGAATATGCAATGGCAGTCGGTCTTGCGACAAATTGCCAGATCAACCAGTATTGCAAGTTTGACCGTAAAAACTATTTCTACCCGGATAACCCGCAGAACTACCAGATTTCTCAGCTGTATTATCCGATCTGCCACGATGGCGGAGTCGAGATCAACGTAAACGATCAGAAGAAGATCGTGCGCATCCATGAGATTCATATGGAGGAGGATGCCGGAAAGCTTGTCCATGACGAGTGGGAGGATGTTTCCTTAGTCGATTACAACCGTTCTGGTGTGCCGTTAATCGAGATCGTATCCGAACCAGATATGAGAAGTGCTGACGAGGTTATTGCATACCTCGAAAAGCTTCGTCTGATCATCCAGTATCTGGGTGCATCCGACTGTAAGCTTCAGGAGGGTTCCATGCGTGCCGATGTCAACTTATCGGTTCGTCCGGTTGGCACAGAAACCTTTGGAACACGTACCGAGATGAAGAACTTAAACTCCTTCAAGGCCATTGCACGAGCCATCGAGTCCGAGCGTGCGCGCCAGATCGAGTTGATCGAGGAGGGCAAGAAGGTCATTCAGGAGACAAGACGCTGGGATGACAACAAGGAGTATTCCTATCCGATGCGTTCCAAGGAGGATGCACAGGATTATCGTTATTTCCCAGATCCAGATCTGCCGCCGCTTCAGATTCCGGACGAGTGGATTGCGCGCTTAAAGGCGGCTCAGCCAGAGCTTCGCGATGAAAAGCGTGCGCGTTATAAGACGGAGTATGAGATTCCAGAGTACGATGCCGACATCATCACTGGTTCTAAGTGCATGGCCGATATTTTCGAGCAGACCGTAGCACTCGGTGCAGCACCAAAGAAGGTATCAAACTGGTTAATGACGGAGACAATGCGTCTGTTAAAAGAGCATCTGATGGAGCCAGATGAGCTGGATTTCTCCCCGAAAAATCTGGCAACATTGATCGCACTTGTCGAGAAAAAGACAATCAACCAGACTGTTGCAAAGGAAGTCTTTGAGAAGATTTTCTCAGATGACATCGAGCCGGAAAGCTATGTAAAGGAGCACGGTCTTGGCATGGTTAGTGACACCGGTGCTTTGCAGAAGACCGTAGAGGAAGTCATTGCCGCAAATCCGCAGTCCGTAGCGGACTACAAGGCAGGAAAGCAGAAGGCGATCGGCTTCTTAGTAGGTCAGACGATGAAGGCCATGAAGGGTAAGGCAAACCCAGCGGCTGTGAATGAAATTTTGGCAAAGCTGCTAAATCAGTGAGAATCATAATTTGAAAAAGAATGTTGGTTCTGTAAGAGTCTTGCTTTGATAAAACACAAATTTAAAAAGATTGGACAAATTGCCCTCATCTGTGGAAAAAAACGGATGAGGGCAAATTTTTTTAGAAAAAGTTTTTGTGAAATTTACAAAAAATTGCTTGATTATTTTTGATAACTGTGGTAAAGTAACTTTGTTTGATAATTAACAAACAAAGTCTTGCAAAAGCAGGGCAAAAAGATCAAACAAAATGCAAATAAAAGAAATGGATAGCTGGCACGAAAAGGCCAGACTGGAAAGGAAGAGTTATCATGGCAAGATTTACATTACCGAGAGATCTGTATCATGGCAAGGGAGCGCTTGAAGCATTAAAGACGCTGAAAGGAAAGAAGGCAATCGTCGTTGTTGGCGGTGGTTCTATGAAGCGTTTCGGTTTTCTGGACAAGGTTGTTTCCTATTTACAGGAGGCAGGTATGGAGGTTAAGCTGTTCGAGGGCGTAGAGCCGGACCCATCAGTGGATACTGTCATGAAGGGTGCAGCAGCAATGACCGAGTTTGAACCAGATTGGATCGTATCCATCGGTGGAGGTTCCCCGATTGATGCGGCAAAGGCAATGTGGGCATTTTATGAGTATCCAGATGTTACATTCGAGGAGCTGTGCATTCCGTTTAACTTCCCGACGCTTCGTACAAAGGCAAAGTTCTGTGCGATCCCGTCTACATCCGGTACCGCTACTGAGGTAACCGCATTCTCCGTTATCACCGATTACAAGAAGGGTATCAAGTATCCGTTAGCTGACTTTAACATCACTCCAGATGTTGCCATCGTAGATCCTGAGTTAGCAGAGACCATGCCGAAGAAGCTGACTGCTCATACTGGTATGGATGCAATGACTCATGCAATCGAGGCATATGTTTCTACTCTGCACTGTGAGTACACCGATCCGTTAGCACTTCACGCAATCGAGCTGATCAGCCAGTACCTGATTCCATCCTACAATGGTGATATGGAAGCACGTGCAAAGATGCATGATGCTCAGTGCTTAGCTGGTATGGCATTCTCCAACGCACTGCTTGGAATCGTTCACTCTATGGCACATAAGACTGGTGCAGCTTACAGCGGCGGACATATTGTTCACGGATGTGCAAACGCAATGTATCTGCCAAAGGTTATCCGTTTCAATGCAGTTGAGCCAGAAGCACAGAAGAGATATGCAAACATCGCAAGATTCCTTCATCTGGAGGGAAGCACCGATGCAGAGCTTGTTGACGCACTGATCGCTCATATCAAGGACATGAATGCACAGCTTGATATTCCGACTTGCATCAAGGACTATGAGGGCGGAATCATCGACGAGAAGGAATTCATGGAGAAGCTGCCGCAGGTAGCTGAGCTGGCTGTAGGCGATGCTTGTACCGGCTCCAATCCAAGAACCATCAACCCAGAGCAGATGGCAAAGCTGTTAAAGTGCTGCTACTACGATGAGGAAGTAGATTTCTAAATCGTTTCGAGGATTTTCATTTACATAGTATTTTAAGGGGCGTGCACCGAAGGATGCGCGCCTTTTTGTGTTGCAAAATAGGATGGGAAAGGGTATACTTAGTTTAGAAAATTAGTGCAAAAGGAGATTGCTTTTGTGCGGAAATGAGGAAAAAATGATATTACTGACATCGGACGGCATAACCTCCCCGCAGTTGGAGGAAGAAATCAGAAAGGCGCTGGTGCCAATCTCAAGAAGAGCGGCGCTCGTGACAACCGCCTCGTGCCGGTACAAAGAAAAGGATGACAACGTGCCTGTTTTAAGAACCCTGATGCGAAAATTTGGTTTGGAACCGGAGTGCGTGGACGTGGAATTTCAGGATGCGGCCTTTTTACTAGCATATGATGTTGTCATTTTGATGGGGGGAAATCCGTTTTATTTGCGTAAGCATTTGAAAAAATGGAATAACAGTCTGGAAATTTTAAGGGAGCTTGCCGAGCGTCATGTGCTTGTTGGTATTAGCGCTGGCAGCATGGTGCTTGGTGATACGATGGAATTTGCCTGCCCGATTGAACCCGGTAGTATTGAGGAAGTCGGAGAAAATGTGGATTGCAGCGGATTTGGTATTGTGCCATTAAATATTATGCCACATTATCTGGCCTATCTGACGGTGTATCCACAGACGGATGAAATTTTAAAAAGCTACAGGGAAGAAACGGGACGAAGTATTTGTACCATCAATGACGGTGAAGGCATTCACATTTCGCGTTGCGGCAAAAAAGGAACCTACATAAAAAATGAGCGATATATACCGATTGTATCACCTAAGCTGCCGGACTATGAGAATTATTTCTTTGATTTGTATGGTACGCTTATTGACATTCATACCGATGAGGGGGAAGATGAGCTGTGGGAATTTATGGTAAAATATTATGCCTATAAAGGAGCAAAGTATGGCTCTTGGGAACTTCGCTGGCGTTATAGTGAACTGGTGCATGATGAAGAGGAACAGCTTTTTAATGCGCATCCAGAGCGGATTGCAGAGCCACAGGTCGAGCGTGTATTTATGCGACTGTATGAAGAAAAAGGGGTACGTGTTTCTGTACAGGAGGCAGTTGATGCAGCTCAAGTATTCCGTAGTTTTTCTTTAAAATATATTCGTCTGTATCATGGAGCAAAAGAGCTTCTTGCCCATCTAAAGAAAAAGGGCAAAAAGCTCTATGTACTCAGCAATGCGCAGCAGGTCTTTACGGAAAGCGAGATGCGCTATCTTGGTATTTATGAATATTTTGATAAGGTATGTCTGTCCTCTGATTATCATTGCAAAAAGCCAGATGAAGCGTATTTTAAAAATCTGTTAGATGCAGAGGGACTAGAACCATCAAAAACAATGATGATTGGAAACAGTGAGTATGATGATATCCGTACCGCAAAAGCACTTGGCATGGGCGCTTGCTACATTCACTCCAATCTCTCTCCAGAAGGAGAAATTGCTGATTGCGATATCGTTATGAGAGCGATGGATCTGCCGTCTCTGGAGAAGATTCTGTGTCGATAAACTCCGAAGAAGTGTCGCTAGGTGTTGCTTCTGTATCGGTCGGAGTGGTCTCATTTCGGACAGGCAGAGCACTTGCGCGGAGCGCACTTGGCGTAATGCCGTACTTTTTCTTAAAGACGCGGTTAAAATAGGAAATACTATTAAAACCACATTTTCTTGCTGTGTCCATGATCGGTTCATCTGCATTTGACAGCAATAATCTGGATACCTGCGACAGACGATAGCTGTTTAAGCATTCAGTAAAGGTGATGCCGATTGTGGACTTGAAAAACTTAATAAAGTGGGATTCACTAAAGTCACATACCTTTGCCATCTGTTCAGTAGACAGTGGTTCGCTGTAGTGCTCTGTAATATAGCTAATGATCTGCTTTGTTTTTACCACTGATTTTTGTGGACGACTCTTTGGCTTTACCGATGGCTCGTTATAAAAGAGTAGATAAAAGAGTCGGAACAGATTGCTTTTAATGCCGAGCGGATAAGCTGCCGAGTAGAAGGTCTGTAACTGAAACATCTCCTCAAAACATTGACGAAACTCATCGTACCAGCCGTCTTCAGGTGTGATCAGCCATGGAATAACCTGTTCTCCCTTTGAGAGTGGCTCTAGAAATGCAAATGCATCGTCATTATCGGTACTTCCAGAAAGAAGAGACAACGGAAATTGAATCATGCTAATCTTCAGTGAGGAGTTTGAATCTGCGTCAATGGAATGCAGCTGATCTGGTAAGATCAGACAGATATCGCCCTTCTTTACCGAAATTTTTTCAAGGTCAATTGATACTCGTCCGGTTCCCTCACGGATTAGAAGAATTTCCATCGTGTCCTGCCAGTGAATCGAAACCGAGGAGATGTCCTCAGGTAGGATGGCCGTCAAGGCAGCAAAGGGGAAAGAACCCGTCAGGGGTTCATACATTTCAAATAAGTCAATGTTTTGGATATTCATATGTATAATAATAAGCCTTTCTCAAAGTCAGTCTTTTTTTTGAATAAAAATTTTCATAAATAGGTATACCACAAGAAACGAAAGAAAACAATCGAAAATGTGGAAGAGCAAAAAACTTGACAGACACTTTTTTTATTACTATTATAATAACAAGTAAGCAGAAAAAGATGGTCATTTAATAAGAGGTGAAGAATGGAACTATATCATGCGAGTAAAGAGATTGTTCAGTATCCAGAAGTAAGAAAGGCAAGGTATACAAAAGATTTTTCTTGGGGATTTTATTGTACCAATAATTTTAAGCAGGCAGTAAGATGGGCGAATCGCGGAATTGGTGATCCGATAATCAATTACTATGAGTACACACCAAATGAAAAATTAAATATATTAAGATTTCCAGAAATATCAGATGCATGGTTAGACTTTATTGCAGAGTGTAGAAGTGGAAAAACGCATTCCTATGATATTGTAGAGGGTCCTATGGCAAATGATACAGTATGGAATTATGTAAACGATTTTCTAGCAGGGCGAATAAATAGAAAGCAGTTTTGGGTGTTGGCAGAATTTAAATATCCGACACATCGAATAAGTTTCCATACATTGTCGGCACTTGATTGTTTGACGTTTGTGAAGAGCGAGGTAGTTTATGACAGAGAAGGAAAGAAATGATTATTTTTATAATCCAAACTATCTTGAGTGGTCATATAGAGAGGGAAAATTGTTAGATTGATTTTATTACAAACAGAATATAATTGTTTCCTTAACTCCTTCTATAATAATACAAAATTATCAAAAGATCAAAACCTTTCTTTCAACCAAGATGAGGTTTTGATCTTTTTTTGATGCTTTTCAGATACAGTGAACTACTCGGTCATTGAATGAACGAAGATTCCTGCACCAGATTTCTAATTTTTTCCTTAAAGAAAAGTTAATAACTAGAATTGTATCTTAAATTTATCGTAAGAATTCGATGCTTCTCAATATTATCAGAAAGTGATATACTGTAACTGACTGAAATAAGAACAACAAACCGCACAGAAGGCTGTTGCGGGAAGGGATGGCATGTATGAGAAAGAGGACAGTTTTGATCGGGCTTGTACTGGTCGCGGCTGCGGCAGGTGGCTGGTATTATTACAAAAATTATTATAACAAGGATGCTTCCGCGGGGACGGAATCGGCAGAGGGTTCCGTGTATATGAGTTCGGTATCGGACATTATGGATCAGGGCGCACTTGGAGTAAAGACACGTTTGATTGGTGTGGTTGACCCGCAGGAGTCAAAGGACATTAAGCTGGATTCGGATAAACAGCTCAAAGAGACATTTGTGCAGGTGGGCGATGAGGTAAAAAAGGGCGATCCGCTGTTTTCCTATGATGTGGAAGCGATGCAGCAAAAGCTTCAGGAGGCCGATCTGGAGTTGGAGGAGATGAACAACACACTTCAGACAATGAATCAGCAGTTAAATGAGCTGAATGTGCAGGCATCCAAGGCAAAGGAATCCGAGAAGCAGGCGTACAATCTTCAGATTCTTTCCGCTCAGAATTCGATTCATAAGCAGGAATACAACATCAGTGTAAAGCAGCTTGAACGCTCACAGCTGGAAAAAAATATTGACAATGCAGTCGTGTATGCGGATATTGATGGTATCGTAAAAAGTATCAATTCCGATTCAACCGGCGGCGATTATAATTATGGTTCCTCTGGTTCCAATGCCTTTATGACGATTCTGGCAACGGGCGATTATCGTATCAAGGGAACCTGCAATGAGATGAATATTTACAGTTTGTATGTGGGTGAGCAGATGGTCATTCGTCCAAGAGCCGATGAGAGCAAGGTTTACACTGGTGTGGTCAGCAAGATTGAGACAGAGCCAGCAACCGATACAAACACAAATGGCTATTCTTCGGATTCCTCTGCGGAGAGCAGCAAATATCATTTCTATGTGACCATTAACGAGGCGATGGATTTGATGCTTGGACAGCACGTGATCATGGAAGAGGACACCGGAGACACTGAGGAGAAGACGGGTCTTTGGATTCCAAACTACTATGTGGTATCAGATGAGGATGCAGGTTCGTATTATGTATGGAGCTGCGATGATAATCAAAAGGTTTGCAAGAAGGAGATTACCGTTGGCGAGACCGATGAGGATTTGATGGAATATCAGATTTTGGACGGTCTGACAGAGGATGACTATATTGCATTTCCAGATGAGCTAACACAGGAAGGCATGGATGCCATTTTGCCGGACACGGGTGATGGCACGATCATGGAGTAAGGGGGCGTCTGTATGCTGTTAGAGCTAAGAGATATCAACAAAAGTTATTTTCAGGGAAAGCAGGAGATGCCAGTTTTAAAGAATGTCAATTTCGGCGTGGAGGAAGGCGAGTATGTTGCCATTATGGGTCCGTCCGGTTCCGGTAAATCAACGCTGATGAACATTATTGGATGCTTAGACAAGCCGACTTCAGGCAGCTTCTATCTGGACGGAAAAGACATTCTAAAATACAAAGACAATGCACTTTCTACGGTGCGACTAAATACGATCGGATTTGTCTTTCAGAGTTTCTTTTTGATGATGAAGCAGACCGCACTCGAAAATGTGTGTCTTCCGTTGACCTATGCGGGCATTCCAAAGCGAAAGCGAAAAGAGATTGCGGCGCAGGCATTAAAGCGTGTCGGCCTTGAAGATCGTATGAATTATAAGCCAACACAGTTGTCTGGTGGTCAGTGCCAGCGAGTGGCGATTGCAAGAGCCATCTCCAATCATCCAAAGATTTTGCTTGCGGATGAGCCGACCGGTGCGCTTGATTCCAAGTCTGGTGCACAGATCATGGAGTTGTTTCAGAGCCTTCATGAAGAGGGCGTTACGATTATCATGATTACGCATGATTCTGAGATTGCAGCGCATGCGCAGCGTGTCATTCATATCCGCGATGGACAGATCGCGGAAGGTTAAGTAGGGAGGAGGCAGAGATGAAAAAACTAGCAGTTTATATTCTGGTTCCGGCGCTGATTGTGGGCAGCTGCGGAGCTGGTGTATATGTATACCAAAAAAATAAGCAGGAAAACACCTATGTAAAGGTCGTTCCTGTCAGTAGCATATCGACGTCGGATTACGGCTCGAATATGTATATGTACGGACGCGTTGTCAATAATCAGCGTCAGCAGATCAGCGTCACAACGTCGCAGAAGATTTCAGAGGTTTTAGTAAAGGCGGGCGATAAAGTCAACATTGGCGATCCGATTTTAAAGATGGATACGACCATGGATAACTTGAATTTACAGGATCTTGAGATTCAGATTCAGAAAAAGGTGCTTGAGATTTCAGATGGTTACAAGCGTTTGGATAAATTGTTAAAGACAACTCCGACGGCACCATATAATCCTGGCGATTTTGATCCGGGATGGGATCCAGGTTGGGATCCGGGATGGGAAGAACCAACAGAAAGTTCGTCAGAGGAAGAAAGCTCAAGCGAAGAGGAAAGCTCGTCAGAGGAAGAAAGCTCAAGCGAAGAAGAGAGTTCGTCCGAGGAGGAGAACTCATCTGAAGAAGAGAGTTCCAGTGAGGAGGAAAGTTCCACTGAAGAAACCTCGCCTGAAGAAAGTTCTTCCATGGAAGAAAGCACTTCGGAGAGTTCTTCTGCAGAGGAAAGTTCAGAGCAGCCGACCTCTGAACAGGAGTCAAGCAGTGTGGAGCCGACTTCACCAGAAGAATCAAGCGGTGAGCAGACAAGCGCCGAGCAGCCAACAGGAAGCGAGCCTTCTTCTGAAATTCCATCCCCAAGCTCATCTTCTGAGTCGTCTGCAGAGCAGTCCGGTTCCGATTTGTCGCCTAGTGCAGAAGAAACTAGTCCAGAGCAGTCTAGCTCAGAGAATCCGAGCACACAGCCAAGCGAGGAGCCGACGCCCGAACCAACACCAGAGCCAACCACTGCACCGGATCCAACAGATGCAAATGGTGAAAAGTTGATTGGAAAGGAAATCTCGAAAATAGAACAGGCCACAAGTGGAGATGGAAGCAAGGAAACTCCATATTTGTTCCGTTGTGGTGCAGATGCGAAGCTTGACAATGCGCTGCTTCGTCAGCTGGTACAGAATCAGAAATATGCGATCATTCGTTTTTATAATGAGAGCGGAATGCCCGCTTACGATCTGGATCTGTCAAAAATGATTATGGGAGAGGATGATAAGCCAATTATTCATACTCATAATTATATAGAAGAAAGTCGTACTCCGGCAACTTGTCTGTCCCCAGCAATCGTGACCTATCGCTGTGATGGATGCACAGAAGGTTATGTGGTGCAGGAAGGCGAGAAGGCAGGACATACCTTTGTGGATATAGTTAACAATCCAGCCACCTGTGTAACGAAGGGATATCTGGTAAGACAATGTTCGGTTTGTGGGGTACTGGAAACGGAGCAGACTGATCCAGATCCGAACGCGCATCAATATGTGCTTTACTATGATGGAGGAACAACCGGTCAGTGGAATTATTATCAGTGTAGTGTTTGCGGTGCAACAAAGACAGAACAAAATCCAAATTATGTACCGCCGACAATTGCAGAGCCATCTACCGAACCTCAGACAACCGCGCAGAGTGCTTACAATATTTCAGAGGAACGCACGGCCATGTTAGCGACAGCATCCATCCGCCATGGCTTAAGTGCAGCGGGCGGTGATGATGGCAGTAGTGACAACAATGGTTTGAACTCTCCATCGGATATTTCCCTTCCGACCTTCCAGAATGAGGACTTTAGCTCTTACACGGCAGAGGAGCTGGCGAAAGAGATTCAGTCTCAGAGGGAAAGCTTGCGCGACATGGATTTGGAGCGCAGAAAGCTTGAACTCGAGTATACCAAACAGCAAAAAGAACTGTCAAAGAATGGCATTATCACCAGTACCGTAAAGGGTGTTGTGGAAGAAATGCAGGATGTGGATGATATCGACTATACTCAGCCATTTGCAATCATCAATGGCGGAGAGGGCTATTACGTTCAGGGTACGGTAACAGAAGATCTTCTCGATACGTTTGTGCCGGGAATGGAAATTTCGTGTACCAGCTGGACAGAGGATTCAACGATCTTTTGTACCGCAGTTGTAACAGAGGTTTCCGAGTATCCGACCACCGATACAATGGGCGGCTCCCAGAATCCGAACCTGTCTTATTATCCGTTTGTCGCATATATCACACCAGAGGATGGCAAGGGTCTGACAAATGGTTCGTATATTGATATTAGCCTGACAACACAGGGCGATACCGATTCGCTTTACATCAGCCAGATGTATGTCAAGAAGGAAGATAACCGTTACTTTGTCTATGCAAGAAATCCAGAGACGGGTCTTCTTGAAAAGCGCTATGTCACGATCGGAAAGAGCTTATATGGCAGCTATTATCAGATCAAATCAGGCCTGACAAATGACGATATGATTGCAGTACCATTTGGAAAGACCGTAAAGGAAGGTGTCAAGACAACAAGTGAGTATGGCGATGACAGTATGGATCCGGGAATTGATAATGGAATCGACATGGGAATCGATACCGGTATGGACGGCACCATGTATGACGATGGCATGATGAATTTCGATGGCAGCATGGCAGACGACGGAAATGGTATCAATGATGGCATGAATGATGGCGTGAATTCTGACGTAACCACGTTTGACAATGAAGCGATGGAAAACAATGCCAATATTGGACTTGACATGCAAGATGGGGCAAATGCTCCGACCACAATGTACAGTGGGGAGGTGGAGCAGTAATGTTTGAAAATATACGATTATCCTTTCAGGGAATCTGGTCACATAAGCTGCGTTCCTTCCTGACCATGCTTGGTATTATTATCGGTATTGCGGCAATTATCGCGATTGTTTCCACCATTGAGGGAACAAATGAGCTGATCAAGCAGAACATGATGGGAAATAATCGCCATACTGTAAAGGTTCAGCTGTCGCAGGATGATTACACGTATGATATCAGCACATGGAACCCGTCTCCGGAGGGCGTGCCGATCTTTGATGAATCGACACGTCAGGAGATTTTGGCAATCCCAAATGTGCTTCGCGCCGCATTTTATCAGGTTCGTTCTGAGTACAATAATAGTATTTACTACAATAATCAGTCGTTAAGCAGCTGTTCTGTACTTGGCATTGATCAGTATTATTTTGGCACAGCCGGTTATCAGACAATGGAGGGTCGAGAAATTCTGGAGGAAGACAGCCAGAAAAAGCATCAGGTAGCTGTTATTGATGAAACCATTCAGCGTTCTCTCTTTCCAGATGAGGACCCAATCGGAAAGACGATTGAGATCTACGGAGAACCTTTTACCGTCGTTGGCGTGTGTACACAGGTCGGACAAAGTGAACTTGTGATTAATTCCGAGGAAGAGTATTGGACCTATTATCAGAATGGCTCATCAAGTGGAAATATCTTTATCCCGAAAGGTGTGTGGGGTACGATTTATAAGTTTGATGAGGCACAGAATCTGATTCTTCAGGCGAGCGGAACAGACGAGATGGCCGCTGCTGGAAAGGCGGCAGCCAACATCATGAATCAGGATATGAATGTATCGGATTCTAGTATCACGTATCGTTCTGAGGATTTGATGCAGCAGGCGAAGCAGCTGCAAGATATGCAAAGCTCCACAAACAGCATGTTAATCTGGGTTGCCTGCATTTCCCTTCTGGTTGGCGGAATCGGTGTTATGAATATTATGCTGGTTTCTGTTACTGAGCGTACCAAGGAAATCGGTTTGAAGAAGGCGATTGGAGCCAAGAAGGGCCGAATTCTCGGACAGTTTTTAACCGAGGCGGCAATCCTTACCAGTATGGGCGGTTTGCTCGGTGTCGCAGCAGGTATCGGACTGGCAGAGGTTATATCCAAGATGTCTTCCACGCCAGTTGCAATCAACGGTACTTCTATCGTGGTGTCTGTTGGATTTTCAACCCTTATCGGTATCATCTTTGGTCTGTTGCCATCCATTTCAGCGGCAAACTTAAATCCGATCGAGGCACTTCGTCACGAGTAAGATCATACTAGAATGGATAAAGAATAAATGATCGAAGCTGCTTATCAGTTGAGCTATTCGCTGATAAGTGGCTTCTTTTGTCGTCGAAGTGCGTTCATAGCCTTCCGGGTTGCATTTAAGTAAAAAGTAAATCTGGAAAACAACTCAAAAATGATGTATAATGGATTGAAAAGTAAAATAAGATAAGGGGAACCATTATGGAGACACAGACAATGAGACTGCCGAAGCATTTTATTGATCTGCATCTGCACTTAGATGGTGCGATTACGTTGCCGATTGCAAAGCGTCTGGCGCAGTTACAGAATCAAACACTTCCGACCTCATCGGATGAAGAATTGGCGCAGCTTCTGAGCATTCCAAAGAGCTGCGAGGATTTAAATGAGTATTTAAAGCGTTTCGATCTGCCAATTTCATTGCTGCAAACAAAGGCGAGCATCAGCGAAGCCGTATTTCTGGTAAGTGAACAACTTCGAAGAGAAAATGTGATCTATGCAGAGCTTCGTTTTGCACCGCAGTCTTTTACAGCGGGTGGACTTACTCAGCGCGAGGTGGTAGAGGCTGCCCTTGATGGATTGGCACGCACTTCATTTTGCGGCAATTTGATTTTATGCGCAATGCGAGGACCAGGGCGCGAAACAGCAAATGAGGAAACGGTGCGTCTGACCAAGGAATATCTGGTAACACATGGCGGTGTCGTGGCATTTGACATTGCGGGTGCAGAAGGACTTTTTCCAACGAGTGAGTATCGGGATTTGTTTGCACTTGCTGCAAAGCTTGATGTTCCGTTTACGATTCATGCAGGAGAGGCAGCCGGCGCCGACAGTGTGCGCTGTGCGATTGAGATGGGAGCGCGCCGTATCGGTCATGGAATTCGCTCATTTGAGGATGAATCGTTACTAGAATTACTGCGGGCGCGTCAGATTCCACTCGAAGTATGTCCAACGAGCAATCGTCAAACCCATGTCGTGGCGGATATGGAAAATTATCCGCTCGCAGATTTTGTAAAGAAGGGCTTATGCGCTACGATCAATACCGATAACCCGGCGATTTCCAGCACGACGATTGCAGAAGAGTTTGCCTATGCGCAGACGCTAGGAATCACGTTTGAGCAGGAGCAGCGTATGCTGCTATCGGCAGCGGATGTCGCATTCACCGATGAGGCAACAAAGCAACATTTGAGACAATTATTAAAAGAGCAGGCCAAATAGCAGTTAAAATAATAGCTGAAACAACAGCTGAAATAACAGATAAAGTAATATCTGGAGAAATAGCTGAAATAACATCTGAAATAATAAAAGAAAAAGTAAAAAAGCGAGGAACTAGTAATGATTTATTTTCAATGTGATTACGAGGAAGGCTGTCATCCAGCCATTTTAAAAAAGCTTCAGGAGACAAACCTGGAGCAAACGGTCGGATACAGCATGGATCCGTACTGTGCGAGTGCAAGAGAAAAAATTAAAAAAGTAGTTGGAAGACCAGATGCCGATGTGCATTTTCTGGTCGGCGGAACACAGACCAATATGACCGTCATTGCGGCAGCATTAAAGCCATGGCAGGGTGTAATTTGTGCCGATACCGGTCATATTGCGTGCCATGAGACAGGTGCAGTCGAGGCAACTGGTCATAAGGTGTTAGCACTTCCGTCGGAGGATGGAAAGATTACAGCAGAGCAGATCGAGGAGACCGTGAAAAAGCACTTTGCGGATGGCAGCCACGAGCATATCGTGCAGCCGGGTATGGTGTACATTTCGTTTCCAACCGAGAGTGGAACACTGTACAGCAAACAGGAGCTAACCGATATCTATGCGGTTTGTAAGGCACTGGATCTTCCACTGTTTATTGATGGTGCGCGCCTTGGCTATGGCTTGCAGAGTCCGTCATGTGATGTTACACTGAAAGAATTAGCTGGTCTTTGCGATGTATTTTATGTCGGCGGAACGAAGTGTGGTGCGATGTTTGGTGAGGCTGTAGTTATCTTAAAGGAATCCTTGAAAAAGGATTTTCGTTATCTGATCAAGCAGCGCGGCGGTATGTTAGCAAAAGGTCGTCTTCTTGGCATTCAGTTTGACACACTGTTTACCGATGGCTTATATGATACAATCTGTGGCGAGGCAGTAAAGAAGGCCATGACTGTGCGCGAGGCATTCTTAGCAAAGGGTATTTCCATGTATGGAAGCTCTATGACCAATCAGCAGTTTCCGATCCTGACGGATGCGCAGAAGGAAGCACTTGCAAAGGACTTTGCATTTGAGTATTGGGGAGAGGCACCGGATGGTACTGGAAGCATTGTGCGCTTTTGTACCAGCTGGGCAACAACCGACGAGCAGATTAAGGCACTGACCGATGCAATTGCTGCACTGTAAAATACGCTCATAATTCAATTCAAAATACGAAAGAAAAGTACAACTTAATAATGAAAAAAGTACAATTATAAGATTGTATAAAAACGTATAAGAAAATGTATAAGAAAAAGAGCCGCCCAGCTGGACGGCTCTTTTTACGGTCGCGGGACACGTGAACCAAACGAAATCATTGTATTAGTCGTTATATCCGTTCGGATTCTTTGTCTGCCAGTTCCAGGAATCTGCGCACATCTCGTCGATGTCATACTGTGCAGTCCAGCCAAGCTCAGCGGCAGCCTTGTCACACTTGGAGTAGCAGGTTGCGATATCACCGGCACGGCGCGACTTGATCACATATGGAAGCTCCTTGCCGCAAGCCTTCTCGAATGCATGGATAACATCCAGAACGCTGTAGCCCTTTCCGGTACCAAGGTTGTAGATGCTAACGCCTTCCTTGTCTGCTAACTTTTGGATGGCCTTTACGTGACCTCTTGCAAGGTCTACTACGTGGATGTAGTCACGAACACCGGTTCCATCTGGCGTATCGTAGTCGTTTCCAAATACGTTGATGCACTTCAGCTTTCCGATGGCTACCTGTGCAACATATGGAAGCAGGTTGTTCGGGATGCCCTTTGGATCCTCACCGATCAGACCACTCTTGTGAGCACCGATTGGGTTGAAGTAACGAAGCAGGATTACATTCCACTCTGGATCTGCGGTATGGATGTCCGTCAGAACCTGCTCGAGCATCCACTTTGTCCATCCATATGGGTTAGTAGCAGTACCCTTCGGGCAGTTCTCTGTGATCGGGATTTCAGCAGGGGAACCATATACGGTAGCAGAAGAACTAAAGATAATGTTCTTAACGCCGTGCTTGCGCATCTCGTCACACAGAATCAGTGTACCGGACATGTTGTTGGTGTAGTACTCGATCGGCTTTACAACAGACTCACCAACTGCCTTGAGTCCTGCAAAATGGATAACGGCATCAATCTTCTCATTGTCAAAGATGGCCTTTACGCCCTCACGATCCAGCATATCCGTCTGGTAGAAGGTAACTTTCTTTCCGGTGATCTGCTCGATACGATCAACAGCCTTCTTATTGGCGTTGTACAGGTTGTCCATGATTACAACCTCGTATCCCTCATTTAACAGTTCTACGCAGGTATGGCTGCCGATATATCCGGCACCACCGGTAACTAAAATCTTCATGATAACCCCATTTCTGCGCTGCCACAAGAATAATAAAAATGTAGTATAGATTGTATTTTATAGTTATAGATGATAGGCGTACAGGCAATGAATCAGCCGCAGCGCTGGCCGATTGCCTTAACGTGCATTTGGAAAGAAACTTGACTTTCCGCTACTTACAATTATAATGAGAGAGGAGTAGTATGGCAACAACTATTTTAGAAAAAAGTATAACTATTTTGAGGTAAATCAAAATAGAGAAAATAGAAATAGAAATATAGAAAATAGAAAACGATTAAGTTTGTTTTGTACGAGGTATCTATGCAGATAAAAATCAATAACGAAAAAAAAGAGCTGAAATTTCACGGAAGCTATGAGTTTCCGGTATTTGTTAGTCATGAGGTTCTGTCCGCCTATGAGAGAGGTGCATTTGCGTGGCACTGGCATCCGGAGGTTGAGTTAACCTATATTGAGGAGGGACAAATTGAGTATCAGGTGAATGACACGGTGTATCATTTAAAACAGGGCGATGGCCTTTTTTGCAATGCCAATGCCCTTCACACGGGTCATATGCTGAATGAGGGCGACTGTCATTACCTGTCCGTGACATTTCATCCGCGCATGATTTATGGGTTTGAGGGAAGTGTGATTGACAAGTGCTATGTCGAGCCGGTAACAAGAAATGATTTGTTAGGAGGACTACATCTTGTACCAGATGATGGATGGCAGTCAAAGGTATTGACACTGATTCAGAATCTGGTGGAAACGTATGAGGCACATGAAGCCGGATTTGAGCTTGCAATTTGTCAGACACTTTTAACAATTTGGAATACACTTTATTCGAACGTGTGGAGCGTAATTCCATCCGATCCGTCGGTTCAGTACAAAGAAATCGAACGTTTGAGAAAAACAATTACGTATCTTCAGGAGCATTATCATGAACATGTGACGCTCAGTGCGATCGCCGAACATGTCAATATCTGTACGAGCGAATGCTGCCGTTTTTTCAAGCGCCATATGAATCAGACGATCTTTGAGTACCTGCTTGAGTATCGCATCGAGAAGAGTTTGCCGCTTCTAATTCGAGGGGAGGACAGCATCACGGCGATTGCTCAGGCGGTCGGATTTTCCAATCCGGCGTACTTCGGAAAGGTCTTTCATCAGGTCATGAGGTGCTCTCCGAGCGATTATCGAAAGTCTTTCATTTCAAAGACGCAGAAAGTATAGTCAGACGATAAGACAGGATTTCCCAAAAGACATCATAATATTTTGCCGATATCGGGAACATGGATTCGTATTGCGTGAAAAAACTGCAAAAAAAAAATCGAAGTTGCAAAAGCACCCACTACAACTATAAATTCGATAGACACTAAATACAGTATAAATACATTGACAAAAGCACAAGATGTTGTATAATGAGGAGGAATAACTTGATTAAGGGGGCTGCACAATGAAGATTATTAAAAGAAGCGGAGCAGAGGCAATCTTTGACGCAAATAAGATTGCACAGGCCGTGAAAAAGGCCAATAATAGCGTGGTTGAGGCGGAGAGATTAAGCCATCATCAGATCGCTCATATTGCAGAAAAAGTAGAGAAGCAGTGCCTTGCAGTGAACCGTTCCTTAAACGTAGAAGAGATACAGGATCTTGTGGAGAATGCCATTATGAGCGAGCAGGCTTTCTCCGTAGCGAGACATTATGTGAAGTACCGCTATGAGCGCGAGTTAGCCAGAACACACAATACAACCGATGATCGCATCAAGAGCATTCTTGAGTGCAACAACGAAGAGGTAAAGCAGGAGAACTCCAATAAGAATCCGACTGTAAACAGCGTACAGAGAGACTACATTGCAGGTGAGGTAAATAAGGACTTTACCAGAAGATTTCTGCTGCCAGAGGATATTGTGGAGGCACATGACGCCGGAATCATCCATTTTCATGATACCGATTATTATGCACAGCACATGCACAACTGCTGTCTGATCAATCTTGAGGACATGCTGCAAAACGGCACGGTAATCAGTGAGACAATGCTTGAAAAGCCAAAGAGCTTCTCCACTGCATGTAACATTGCAACACAGGCCATTGCACAGGTAGCCAGCTCACAGTACGGCGGTCAGAGCATTTCTCTGGCACATCTTGCACCATTTGTACAGGTTAGCCGTGAGAAATTCCGTCGTATGGTCCGCAAAGAGATGGAGGAAGCCGGCATTCCGGTAACCGAGGAGCAGATTAACACCATCGCAGAGAAGCGTGTAAAGGAAGAGATCAACCGTGGTGTTCAGGTCATCCAGTATCAGGTCATCACGCTGATGACAACAAATGGACAGGCTCCATTCATCACTGTATTTATGTACATTGATGAGGTACCGGAAGGTCAGACAAGAGAGGACTTAGTAGCCATCATCGAGGAGATGCTTCATCAGCGTATCCGCGGTGTCAAGAACGAGAAGGGTGTATGGATCACACCGGCATTCCCGAAGCTGATCTATGTGCTTGAGGAGGACAACATTCATGAGGACAGCAAGTATTATTATCTGACAAAGCTGGCCGCAGAGTGTTCTGCAAAGAGACTGGTACCGGATTACATTTCCGAGAAGGTCATGAAGGAATTGAAGGATGGAAATTGTTATCCATGTATGGGCTGCCGTTCCTTCTTAACCGTATATCACGATGAGAACGATAAGCCAAAGTTCTACGGACGTTTCAATCAGGGTGTTGTCACGATCAATCTGGTCGATGTGGCATGTTCCTCTGGTAAAGATATGGAGCGTTTCTGGGAGATCTTTGACGAGCGTCTTGAGCTGTGTCACCGCGCGCTCATGTGCCGCCACAACCGCTTAAAGGGAACACCATCTGATGTGGCACCGATTCTGTGGCAATATGGCGCATTGGCTCGTTTAAAGAAGGGTGAGACGATTGACCGTTTGCTGTACAACGGCTACTCCACCATCTCCCTTGGATATGCCGGCTTGTGCGAGTGCGTCAAGTACATGACGGGAAAGAGCCACACCGATCCGCATGCAACCCCATTTGCACTTGAGATCATGCAGCACATGAACGATGCCTGCGCAAAGTGGAAAGCAGAGCACAACATTGACTTTAGTCTGTATGGTACTCCGCTTGAGTCTACCACCTACAAGTTTGCAAAGTGCTTACAGAAGCGTTTTGGTCTCATTCCAGGTATCACAGACAAGAACTACATCACAAACAGCTATCATGTTCACGTAACGGAGAAGATCAACGCATTTGATAAACTGAAGTTTGAGGCACAGTTCCAGAAGCTGTCCCCGGGCGGTGCAATTAGCTACGTTGAGGTTCCGAACATGCAGAACAACCTCGAAGCCGTTCTTTCTGTTATGAAGTATATCTACGAGAATATCATGTACGCCGAGTTAAATACCAAGAGCGATTACTGCCAAGTATGCGGCTACAACGGAGAGATACAAATTGTATCAGATGATGACGGAAAGCTGGTTTGGGAGTGCCCGAACTGCGGCAACCGCAATCAGGACAAAATGAATGTCGCAAGACGTACCTGCGGTTACATCGGAACCCAGTTCTGGAATCAGGGAAGAACGCAGGAGATTAAGGAACGTGTATTGCATCTGTAAACAGCTGCACATCTGTAATTTATAATAATTGAAATAGAAAAAGAGCGTGTTGGGATTTTTATCGCAGCGCGTTCTTTTTCTTTCGTCTTGCCAATCGCTCTTTTCCATGTTATACTAAAGCGAACATGCCTTTTCGCGTTTTATAGGCACGTTAAAGGAGGAAGCAATGATTTCCTATATTTCAGGAATTTATGCCGGACACAGCACAGATGCCGTAATTATTGAATGTAACGGCATCGGCTTTTGTATCCGGGTACCGGAGACCGTATTCAATCGTCTTCCGGCAAAAAATAGTGAATTTAAGCTGTATACCTATCTTCATGTAAAGGAAGATGCGATGCAGCTATATGGTTTTATAAGCAGAGAAGAACAGGAGATGTTTGAACTTCTGATTGGTGTCAGCGGCATTGGCCCGAAGGGCGCACTTGGAATTCTATCTGCGTTGTCGATGGATACGCTTCGATTTGCGATCTATGCACAGGATGCAAAGACAATCGCAAAGGCACCGGGCATCGGATTAAAGACGGCTCAGAAGATGATTCTCGAGTTAAAGGATAAGATTTCGCTTGCTGATACACTCGAAGAGCAGTCAGCAGAGGTCACTGGCACAGGCACCGCAAATTCGGCTGCGTCAGCAAATCGTGCAGAGGCGATTGAAGCACTGACGGCGCTTGGCTTTAGTGCGTCCGAGGCAGTACGGGCTGTTTCCGGTGTCAAGGACATCGAGACACTCAGCACCGAGGCGATCATCAAGGCCGCGTTAAAGAAGACCCTGTAAGATAATCTTGTAGGATAACCCTGTAAAGAAGATAGCAGAGGAACAACATGGAAAGAAGAATTATCACGACCCAGCTCGAAGAAAATGAAAACGTGCTGGAAAATCATCTCAGGCCTCAATATCTGTCCGAATATATTGGACAGGAAAAGGCAAAAGAGATTCTAAAGGTATATATAGAGGCCGCAAAGAAGCGTAAAGAAGCGTTAGATCATGTACTTTTGTATGGCCCTCCGGGACTAGGAAAGACCACGCTTGCCGGAATCATTGCAAACGAAATGGGAAGCAACATTAAGATTACATCTGGTCCTGCAATCGAGAAGCCGGGCGATATGGCTGCCATTTTAAATAGCCTTTCGGAAAATGACGTACTTTTTGTGGATGAGATTCATCGTCTGAGCCGTCAGGTCGAGGAGGTTTTGTATCCGGCGATGGAGGACTTCGAGATTGATATCATGATTGGAAAGGGTGCAACAGCGCGCTCGATTCGTCTTGATTTGCCGAAGTTTACGCTTGTTGGTGCAACAACGCGAGTTGGTCTTTTGACCGCACCACTTCGTGATCGTTTTGGCGTAGTGCATAAGCTTGATTTCTACACGACGGACGAGCTGGTGCAGGTATTAGAGCGCTCTGCTGATGTACTCGATGTCAAGCTTGAGCGCGAGGGCGCATTGGAGCTTGCACGCCGCTCAAGAGGAACACCGCGTCTGGCAAATCGTCTGTTAAAGCGTGTGCGCGATTTCGCACAGGTGCGCTATGACAGTGTAATCACCAAAGAGGTAGCCGAGTATGCACTTGATCTTCTTGAGGTGGATCGCCTTGGACTGGATAAGGGCGACCGTGCGATTTTGGAGACCATTGCCGACAAGTTTGGCGGCGGCCCGGTAGGACTCGATACCATCGCGGCAGCGCTTGGTGAGGATTCTGGTACCATTGAGGATGTGTATGAGCCGTACCTGATTCAGAATGGATTGATTGAGCGTACACCGCGAGGACGAGCGATCACTCGTCTGGCGTATGAGCATCTTCACAGACCGGTGCCTGAGGTGTAAAAAGAGTACCTTAGAAGTGAATTGAAAAGGCAATCTTGCTGTCATTTACACAATGGTGGTATTTTGAGAGTAAGGATTAAGAAACAAAAAGTCATATGGCTTTGAGGATATGGAGAACATGGAAAGAAATAGTACAGATGTTATAATAGAAGATAAGGTGTATACGATCAGCACCGATCAGGATGCCGCGTATGTCAGACGGCTCGCAGAGTACATCAATGAGAAGATGGAGCTGTTGCATCGCCAGCCAGAGTACAGCAAGCAGCCAAACGGCATCCGTCAGATGCTTGTTTTAATGAACATGGCAGATGATTACTGTCGCATGAAGCAGCAGGCAGAGGAAGCCAAGAAACGATACGAACAGCAGGAAACTGAATTTTACAACATGAAGCGCGAGATGGTAAATATGCAGTTAACCATGACCAATATGAAAAAGAAGCTTGAAGAAAAGAAGCAGCCATCTCAGGCAGTATGTCCATATTTGCAGTCATTGCAGGAGAAAGCAGAAGCAGCAGAGGCATGTGAGGCACACAAAGAGAACATAGAACAGCAAGTCAAAGCAGAAAGTCAGGTAAAGGTTGAAAAGCAGACAGAACCTGTACAGGAAGCAGCTGCGGCAGTGCAGTCAAATAAGCCACATCCGCCGTATGGAACCTTCACACACAATGCAGCGACACATAAAAAGAAATAAGCAATAAGAAATAAGAAAGATCAAAAAACAAACAATAAGAAAGATCAACAATAACAGAGATTGAACAAATAATAACAAAGATTAATATAAGCCCGGGCAGAATGCCGGGGCTTTGTGCTTTAGAAAGGCAGGCATAAATGATGAGACAAAGAGCAGAACTGCTTGCACCGGCCGGGTCTGTAGAGACGATGTATGCGGCCTTTGCAGCGGGAGCAGATGCGGTATACATCGGTGGCAGCCGTTTCGGTGCGCGAGCTTATGCGGATAATGCCGAGAGCGAGCCACTTCTTGAGGCGATTGATTATGCACACCTGCATGGAAAAAAGCTGTATTTGACGGTGAATACGCTGTTAAAGGAGCAGGAGATGGATGAACTGTATGCGTATCTTCTGCCATTTTATCGTCAGGGACTCGATGCCGTGATCGTGCAGGATTTCGGTGTCTTTCGCCGTATTCGTGAGTGGTTTCCGGACCTTGCGATTCATGCAAGCACGCAGATGACGATGAGTGGCGAGTTGTCTGCATTGAAATTAAAGGAGCTCGGTGCAACCCGTATCGTAACGCCGCGTGAATTATCCCTTGACGAGATTCGTCGCATTTATGAAAGCTGCGATCTTGAGATCGAGAGCTTTGTGCATGGTGCACTCTGCTATTGCTATTCCGGTCAGTGCCTGTTTTCTAGTATCGCAGGAGGACGAAGCGGCAACAGAGGACGCTGTGCGCAGCCGTGTCGTATGGCATATACGGTCGAGCAAAACTCAAAGGTGGTTTTGCCACAGCAAAAAGGCTATATTTTAAGTCCAAAGGATCTGTGTACAATTGAGATTTTACCGCAATTAATTGAGGCTGGTATTTGTTCATTAAAGATTGAAGGACGAATGAAAAAGCCAGAGTACACAGCAGGCGTAGTCAGCATTTACCGAAAGTATCTGGATCGCTATCTGGCAAATCCAAAGGCTGCGTATCGAGTGTCTGAGGCGGATAAAAAGCATCTTTTGGGATTATTTAACCGAAAAGGCTTTACAGATGGCTACTATACCAGACATAATGGTTCATCAATGATGACCTATACAGCACCGGATTTTCGTGCGGGAGAGGATGAATTTCTGGAAAAGATCCGTACCGACTATATTGGCACAAAATTGAAAGAAAATATAAAAGGAACGGTAAAGATTTATCAGGGAAAACCTGCTATACTATCCGTGACTGCTGCGGTAAGCAAAGAAAATCTGCCAGATGTAGTAAAAAATGAGATACAAAATCAGACCGATAATGTACAGCAAAAAGAGGTTACGGTCAGCGCTGGGTTAGTGCAGGAGGCAAAGAGCCGCCCACTCACAAAGGAATCCATTCAAAAGCAGATGGAAAAGCTTGGTGATACCGATTTTTCATGGGAGTCTCTTTCCATTGAGACAGATGACGCATCGTTTTGTCCGGTTGGTGTGTTAAACGAGTTGAGACGAAATGCCATCGGAGCGATTCAAAACGAGCTGCTTTCGGTATGGCACAGAGAGGCAGAATCTGAAGCTGCTGATGAAAAAACATCTGAAAAAATAGATTATGTAACAAACAGAGCGACAAAAGAAGTGACAGATGGTGAGACAGGTGACGTAACTACCAAGGCAATTGATACGCAGAACAAAAAACATTCTACATCCATGATCTGGCATGCATCCGCCGAGACGATGGAACAGTTTACCTGTCTTTTGATGCAAGACTGGATTGGTCAGGTGACAATTGACAGCCATATTTGTGAACCAGACGGTTATGCACAGCTGGTACGCAGTGCGCATGAGGCAAATAAGACCTGCTATCTGTATCTTCCCAAGGTATTTCGACAGGAAGATGAGCCGTGGTATTTGTCACACAGAGAAATCATCATTGCGGCAGACTTTGATGGCATTCTTGCATCCACGCCAGAGGCATGGCTGTTTGCTCAGCAGTATCTGCTGCCGGGTAAAGTAGCGGCGGATCACAGCATGTATACTTGGAATACGCAGGCGGCAGAGGAGATGGCTTCATGGGGCAGTCAGTATCGCACACTTTCCGTTGAGTTAAATCGACGGGAATTAGAAGTAACGGCTGATCGAAACAGTGAGCTGATCGTTTACGGACGCATTCCGATGATGGTGTCAGCACAGTGCATTTGCAAGAATACGATCGGCTGCAAAAAACAGCCAGTTGAGCTGACACTTGTAGATCGTATGAAAAATCATTTTCCAGTGAAGAATGTTTGTAGAGAGTGCTACAACGTGATCTACAACAGTCTGCCGTTGTCGCTTGCCGATCAGTGGTCTTCTGTGCGAACATTGCCACTTCGTGGCTATCGCTTAAACTTTACCACAGAGACGCGAAAGCAGATGCAGGAGGTGCTTGCCTTGTATGGAGATCTTGCATGCACCAGAAAGACATCGGCAAAGCTTGAAAATACGACGCGCGGTCATTATAAGAGAGGTGCCGAGTAAATAACAATATCGTTTCTATTTCATATTGGATCAGGCGCAGACTGTTTCAAAACGATTTGGCACAGATTGTAACGAAAGGGAAGAACAGATGGCAACATTAATAACGAGTGTATGTAAATATTCAATGATCATTGTAATGATCTTATATACCGTGCTGGCATTCTGGTCGCTCAAATATAAGAGCGTTGAGAATATGAGAGGATGTTACTGGGGAATGAACCTGCTGACATTTTCCTTTCTGACGCTTGGATTTGCAGTGATTGCAATCAATGAGCGGCGCATTTTAATGGTGGGATATTATGCGGCGATTCTGCTGTTTTTTATCGTTTATCTTCTGGTATACCGACACATTTATAAAAAAGCAAATCTGGCACTGTTAAGTCATATGCTGATGTTTCTGACGATCGGATTTATCCTGCTTACACGATTAAACCCAAGACAGTCCATCAAGCAGTATATCATTGTAGTTGGATCTTCCGTGTTGACGCTGATTGTTCCGAAAATGTTTGCAAAGCTGAAGGCGGCGCGTAACTGGGCGATGGTTATGGGTATTGTCGGTGTTTTGATGCTGGGTGCCGTTTTGGTAGTTGGAAAACTGACAAGAGGTGCGAATCTTTACATCAACATTGGATTTTTCAGCTTTCAGCCGTCCGAGTTTGTAAAGATCAGCTTTGTATTATTAATTGCCGTGCTGCTTCGTGAGCGCACCGATTTAAAGCGTGTGTTGTTGTCGGCGTTTATCGCTGCATTGCATGGTGCGATTCTAGTTGCATCAAGGGACCTCGGTGCGGCATTGATCTTCTTTGTGTCATACCTGATGATGCTGTATGTGGCAACGAAGCAGAGAGCTTACTTATTCCTTGGTTTGATTGCTGGTGTGTTGGCGAGTATCGCGGCTTATTTTCTGTTTGCGCATGTGCGTGTGCGTGTACAGACTTGGCTTCATCCATTTGCAGATTTTTATGGAAAGGGCAATCAGATCGGAAACTCACTTTTCGGAATCGGAACAGGAGGCTGGTTTGGACAAGGTCTTTACAAAGGACAGCCATCCAAGACACCGGAGGTTATTATGGACTGTATCTTTACCGCAGTCTGCGAGGAACTCGGCGGTATCATTGGCATTTGCCTGATCTTGATCTGCATCGCATGCCTGTTAATGTTTATTGCAGTTGCGGCAGAGCTGTATCTTCCGTTCTATAAACTGATCGGAATCGGACTGACGGCCATCTACGGCACGCAGGTCTTCTTGACGATCGGAGGAGGTATCAAATTTATTCCGCTTACTGGTGTGACGCTTCCACTTGTCAGCTATGGAGGAAGTTCGGTACTAAGTACATTTATCATCTTTGGAATCATGCAGGAATTGTATATCAAACGTCAGAATGAGGTGGAAAGACTTGAAAGAATCAGAGAAAGAGTCCATTTTTAACGATAAGAAAGCGGCGGAGAAAAAGGAGAATACAAGCAAAAAGGATAACGGGGAGAGGAAAGAAAAGAAGCCGACAAGCCGCCAACATGAAATTAAAGTGGCGGGTGCGATTCTTGTTTCACTGCTGGGTGCAATGCTGTTATACTTTGTCTATTTTGAGGTCAAAGGAAAGGATGAGGTCCTTTCAAGCAAATATAACACCAGGCAGCAGAATATGGCACAGTTAATCCGAAAGGGTGACATTGTGACAAGCGATGGCGTAGTAGTCGCAACGACGCAGACAAGAGAAGATGGAACCGAGGTTCGTGCGTATCCGTACACCAACTGGTATGCGCACACGGTCGGTTACTCTGTGCTCGGCGGTTATGGCCTCGAGGATACTCAGAAATTAAATTTGTTGACGAGCCACGTTGATTTCTGGACAAAGCTCAAAAATGAATTTCTGGGTGTCAAGACACAGGGTGATACACTGGTGACGACACTCGATTCCGGTTTGCAGGATTTTTGTTATCGTCAGCTGGATGGACAAAGTGGTTCCATCACAGTAGTGGAGCCGTCCACCGGAAAGATTTTAGCGATGGTTTCCTCTCCAAACTTTGATCCGAACACGGTCGAGGAGCAGTGGAGCTGGCTGACCTCAGATGAGAATACAACACAGAATCTGATGAACCATGCAACGCAGGGAACATACCCGCCGGGTTCGACCTTCAAGATCATTACGCTGCTTGAGTACATTCGTGAGAATCCAGATACATGGCAGGATTTCCACTATACCTGTACCGGAACATACACAAACGGCGACTATGTGGTAAATTGTCATGACGGCGTTGCGCACGGCGAGCTGGATATTTATGGAATCTTAGGAATGTCCTGTAACGGTGCATTTGACACCCTTGCACAGACCCTTGATTCCAAGAAATGGCAGAAGCTGGCAGAGGATTTTGGTTATAACCAGAGTGACCGCAGCCAAGTCGATTTTCCATATAAGACAAGCTCCTTTGATATTGCTTCTGATGACAGCGTATGGCAGAGAATGCAGCTGGCAATCGGACAGGGAACCACGACGGTTACGCCATTGCTTAATCTGATGATGTATGCCGCAGTTGCCAATGACGGCGTGATGATGACACCGTATCTGGTTGATTCGTATCTGGACGCAGACGGCAATCTTGTCGAGCAGACAAAGCCAAAGGCACTTCGTACTGTGTGCACCAAGGACGAAGCAGAGCTTCTTGATGAATTTTTGACCTATGTTATTACAAACGGAACTGCAGCAGCGGGTGGCAGCCAGTATGCACGCGTGTCCGGAAAGACTGGTTCCGCGCAGTATGATTCCACAAAGAATTATCACGCATGGTTCTGCGGATATGGTACAAACGACGTGAGTGAAATTGCCGTTTGCGTTATGATCGAAAAGGGTGGTGCCGGTGGTGCCGTGGCAGCGCCGATCGCGGGACAGATCTTCGACTACTACTTTAGTCGATAAATGGTTACGATACGTGAACAGTAATTAATAAAGAGTAATTTTTTTCAAACTGTATGAAAAGTCTTGAAACTGAACGCATTTTCAAGTATACTTGTAACATATGATGCTGGGGCGTGTGAGTGGCCTTGGCAGATACACACCATAGTCAGGAGGAATTGCAATGATAGAAGCAACGAGCTGTGGCGGTGTGGTGATATTTCGTGGTAAAATTTTAGTCTTATATAAGAATTACAAGAGCAAGTATGAAGGCTGGGTATTACCAAAGGGAACCGTGGAACCCGGAGAGGAGCACTGGCAGACAGCGCTTCGCGAGGTACGGGAGGAAACAGGTGTCGAAGCATCCATTGTCAAGTATATCGGTGTAAGTGAGTATACATTCCATGTACCGCAAGATATTGTAGAAAAAGAAGTGCACTGGTATCTGATGATGGCAGACAGTTACTACAGCAAACCGCAGAAGGAAGAGTATTTTGTAGATTCCGGATATTACAAGTATCATGAGGCGTACCATCTGCTGAAGTTCTCGAATGAGAAGCAGATACTCGAAAAAGCGTACAATGAGTACCTGAATCTGAAACGGGAAAATTTGTGGGGAATCCACAGAGTCAACCGCATTGGATGAGGGACTGAAAAAACGGTTTCAGACCAGACAGGATAAGATGAGAAGATGAAATTTCGACCTTGTATTGATATCCATAACGGTATCGTAAAACAGATCATTGGAAGCTCTCTGCACGATGAGAACGATCAGGCGGCAGAGAACTTCGTAGCAAACCGGGATGCGTCCTGGTTTGCAAAACGGTATAAGCAGGATGGGCTAAAGGGAGGACATGTGATTCTGTTGAATCCGCAGTCCTCCCCCTATTATGAGGAAACAAAAAAGCAGGCACTTGAAGCGTTGCAGGCGTATGAGGGTGGACTACAGGTAGGAGGTGGCATTACACCCGATAATGCGCTTGATTTTTTGCGTGCAGGAGCATCCCATGTAATCGTCACATCCTATGTATTTCGTGATGGCAGCATTCAGTATGATCGCCTGAAGGAGTTGATGCAGTTAGTAGGAAAGAGACGTCTTGTTCTTGATGTGAGCTGCCGAAAGACTGAAAATGGCTATTGCATTATGACGGATCGCTGGCAGCGGTTCACCAAAGAGATGGTAACATTACCGCTTTTGGAGGAACTATCGGATTACTGTAATGAATTTTTGGTTCATGCAGTCGATGTCGAGGGAAAGAATAATGGCATCGAAACGGGTCTTGTCACCTTGTTATCCGATTTTGATGGCATTCCGATTACATACGCTGGCGGCATTCACAGCTGGGAGGACATTGAACTTCTCAAAAAGCTGGGCAAAGGAAAGATTGACATGACAATCGGCAGTGCGCTTGATCTGTTTGGAGGGAATATGTCCTATGCACGCCTTGCAGCGATGCATCTTTAAGCAAAAAAATAAAGAAAAAGAATTTGACGGGAAAAGGAGAAAACAAGAGAAAAAATGGACAACACAAACATTCTTTATGGAAAGAAGTGGGCCGTTTGTGGAGACAGCTTTACAAATGGAGATTTTTCTGGTGGTTACAGTGAGACCTTTGAAGATGGCCCGTTTGCCGGAAAATATAAGACTTATGGCTATTTAATTGCAGAGCGCAATCATATGACCGTGCAGCATCTGGCAGTCGGCGGACAGACGATGGCGATGCCGCCTGTTCCGGGCACCTTCTCCAATTCGTTTTCCAATGGCATTTATAAGACGATTGATGAGGATGTTGATTATATTACATTGTACTACGGAATCAACGATTCCCATCACAGACCGCATTCAACCGGAAGCGACGGAGAGGACCAGACCGGAATTATCCATTTAGGAACCATTGATGACACCGATAACACGACCTTCTATGGCGCATGGAACGTGGTTTTGGAATATTTGATTGCACATCATCCATATGCCCATATCGGTATTTTAGTGTCAAATGGCTGTGAGACAGATGACTACCGTTTGGCAACGATTGCGATTGCAAAGAAGTGGGGCATTCCGTACATTGATTTGAACGGAGATGAGCGCACACCGATGATGCATCGTTCCACAAATCCTGCGCACTGTGCTCGTGCAAAGGAGCTTCGCATGGAGGCATTTAAGGTTGGCGGAAGAAATTCGCATCCGAATATCAAGGCTCATCTGTATGAGAGCTGGTTTATCGAGGATTTCCTGCGCACATTATAATGTTGGAATAGAATGTAAAATAAAATAGAATAGAATGACAGAAAACGTAAGGACTAGTTGTACATGGAAGCACTTCGTGAATTAACAATAGTTGCGATTATTGGCAGAGTGATTTTGTCAATGATAATCGGAGGTATCATTGGTTATGAGCGCCTCACAAAGAATCAGCCAGCCGGTTCGAGAACATACATGCTTGTGTGTTTGGGTGCCTGCCTGGTTATGATGACAAATCAATACATTTCTCAAATGTTTCAGACAGGAGATCCGTCCCGTCTGGGTGCACAGGTTGTTAGCGGTATTGGTTTTTTAGGCGCAGGAACGATCCTTGTAACAAGAACCAATCAGATTAAAGGGCTGACAACCGCGGCAGGACTTTGGTCCTCCGCCTGCATTGGTCTGGCGATCGGCATTGGCTTTTATGAAGGTGCGATTGCAGTCGGCATAGCATTGTTTTTGATTATGACTGTATTTCGACGCATGGATCGCCGTGTAAAGGAAAAATCCAAATATCTGTGTCTGAATATGATGTTTGAGAATAACGAAGCGCTTAGTCGTTTTATTGAGGACTGTGGTAAAAAACATGTCCGTTTGGAAGATCTGCAAATCACAAAGCCTGGCAAAAAGAGTGAAAATGTGATTGCCGTTCTGACGCTTCATTTTGAGAAAAAGACAAACCATTCTGAGATGATCAGCTACATTTCTGGATTAAGTGGCGTAAGCTTTGTGGAAGAACTGTAAATGATCAGTCAAAAGAAAAAAATAAATTGGTAATATAAAAATAGCATATTAAAATCAAATTCCCGCAAGCAGAAAGGCAAAATTCGAATCTGTTTACGGGAATTTTTTTCGTATTAAAAAGAATAACTTCTTAAATTATTTTCGTCAAAGCGGTAGTCGGTGTCATGCGTGCAAGCAAATCCTCCACACGCTCTGGAATCGGAAACGATGGATCCTTATATTTTGGAAGCGGTTCGGTGTAGGTTGTACTGCTGTCCATAGGTATGTAGTCCTCCTGTTTCAATCGAAAATTTTCTACAGTGTAGCATCTGTTTTTTGAGAAAACAAGAGAAGGTTTTGCGCAGTAGTTGCAATATTTTTGCAAGGGGGGGAGTGCAACTCATCTCACCGCTAATTCAGGTTGTGAAATAACTCTAGCAAGCTGTTTTTGATATCAAATAAATCTACGAACTGCACCCGCACAATCACACCGTCTCCCGAATCAAATTGAATGCTGTTGGCAGAGGCTGTCTGGTCTGTCAGCGGATAGAGCAGCGTAATATTTTTGGCATTGTATTTTTTCTGGTATGCATACATTTGATACATATCGGCCTGTGAGATGCCAAGGTTTGCTGTATGACTGGAGAGCAATTTCCATTTTGTATCACAGATAAAAATTGCGTTGTCGTGTTTTCGAGTGATTACAATATCCGGTCGTAGTAAAAATCTTTTATGGGGGTATGTAAACAGATAATGCATTTTATCCTGTATGGAAAGCGAAAAATCCTCTGTTGGAAGGATTTTTTTTAATTGCACAGCAACATAGCGCTCAAAGAGTGTTTCCATAGGAAATAGAAGAGCAAATGCAACACTAGAACCAGAAAAGGAAGTAAAACTTTTTCCAGTCAAAAAGATTTGGCACCATAGAAGGAGTGTGCCATAGTCCTTCCCCGCTTTTGAAAAATCACCTGCGTAGTCCACAGAAGACGGCACATGATCAAAAGCAGCGAGCAGTGTTTTGATGTCGGTTTTGTTTCGTGAGGAACGTGTTTGCTTATATAACAGCATGAGTGTTGATTTGACTAATCTATTTTCGGGACAGTTGGGCGTAAATTCATCGAATTCAGTGAAGGCACGTTCTTTATGGGAAAAATTATGCTTGATCTGCTCAGAAAACAAGATTTTTCCTTTAAAATAAGAACGATTTTCTGCTATAGTTTCGTAGTTGCTGCGCAGTCCACGTTTCACCAAGCGAAATACTTCTTCAAGAAACATCCGTATGAAAATATCCAGAATTGGCATCCTTTCAATATCTACATTTGCGGTCTGCAAGCTTTTATAAGATACATTAGTAAGAGATCGGATCATGTCGACCACAAGCTTTTTAACTTGTTGACTGTGCGTTGATACTGTAGAAACAATCTTTGGCAGAATTTCGATTGTAGTACCATCATCAAATGTCAGAACACCGATATAGTTTTTTGCGGTTATGATCTTGCCGATACCTCTTTTTATAGAAATGCTCATGAGTTCTAATGCGTCTGTAGATTGGACGTTATTGGTGGCGGTATTCGAGAGAATAAAGTTTTCCAACTGCTCAAATACGGCAGGTGGCAGTGTGGTATAGCCGTCCACCTGCCTGCCCGTGATAAACGAGCCATATTCGGTTATCTGATAAATTTTCTTTGACATATAGGTCCTTTCGATTTCTCAAAATATATTCAAACATCTTTAATTTAACCTTTTTGAATTTTTAAATACAACGATAGGCCTCGATCATTGAAAAGGCGGCCGTATTTATTTCATATTGAAATGCATCGTCCAGATCAAAATCAGTGTCACCGAAAAGCGCATTGTAGTCAACGCTTCTTTTTATGATAAACTGTTCATCCTCATTCGTCTTCTTGTTGTCGCCAAGTACAAGGCGAATCTTTTCATAGTCTTCATAAAAATATTCCTGCAAAAGAGGAAGAATCGTGCTTTTAAAGATCGAAGCAAGCGTTTCAATGGTTGGACTGATCTTTAGTGGCATGAAATACGCATGACCAATCGTGTGCTCACGATCGTACAGTACGCTGATTTTCTGATTCATATGAAAGAGAAGATCCTTAATGGAAAGATCCTCAACACAAATTCCATCAAGAATACTCGGGTCGGGCTGCATTTCCTTAAACTGGAAACGGCGGCGAAGGGCAGTGTCGATTGTTGCGATGGAGCGGTCTGCGGTATTCATGGTTCCAATCAGGTAAACATTGTCGGAAACACCAAACGGACTTTTGGAATAAGGCAGTCGGGCGTATGTGCCTTCGATTTGACCGATGCGTTTTGAAGGTTCAATTAATGTAATCAATTCACCGAAAATCTTTGCGATATTTCCGCGGTTGATCTCATCGATAATAAAAATGTAGTTGGTTGGAAGTGATTGCTTAGCACGGTCACAAAAATCCTTAAAAAGGCCAGGGGAAACTTCATATTGAATATCAGAAATAACATCATCGCTATCGTTATTCATCACGGGACGAATGCCCTCGATAAAATCCTCATAGCTATAGGATTGGTGGAAGGTGGTAAATTCAATCAGTCCGTTTGCCTTGTAGTGATGATAGCGTTTTACAATATCCTCATAGGGCTCACTTGCAACCTCAGCTAACGATTTTTCTTCGATAATCGCGACGGCATAGAGGACGGTGTGATAGGTTTTTCCGGTTCCGGGAGGACCATAGAGAATCATATTTTTCGGAAGCTCTGCATAGGTGGAAGGATTGTCCTTGAAGATATACCAGTCGTCAAAGTCATCCATATATTCAACATTTTTTACGTTTTTCAGTATTTTTGGTTTTTTAATCACCATCGTATATGTATACCTCCATATAAGTTGAAAAAAATGATTGTTTGCGAAATACAAAGTTATGTTGCGAAACGATAACAAGAAACAGTAGCAAGAAACGGTAACAAAAAAAGCGCTCATAAGCAAAATCACTTTACTTATGAACACTCCTTTGGATGCCGGTGGCCGGACTCGAACCGGCACGGATCGCTCCGCGTGATTTTGAGTCACGTGCGTCTGCCATTCCGCCACACCGGCCTGCAACATGTAAATAATAACACGGATTTCAAAAAAAATCAAGCATTTTTTTGAAAATAGTTGAAGGTTTATGATCCATTTATGATAATGTCCTAATATACCACAAGGGAAAATGTCCCACATGTGGTATGATACTT
>CAVFYJ010000019.1:0-39767 GCA_963626545.1 Acetatifactor sp.
TAGAAATCAACGATAAGCATATCGAAGTTATCGTTCGTCAGATGTTAAAGAAGATTCGTATCGAGAAGAGCGGAGATAGCGATGTTCTTCCGGGTGTATCCATGGATGTTCTGGACTTCGACGATATGAACGAGAAGCTGGTTGAGGAAGGCAAGGAGCCTGCAGAAGGAAAGCAGATCATGCTTGGTATCACAAAGGCATCTCTTGCGACCAACTCTTTCCTGTCAGCAGCATCCTTCCAGGAGACCACAAAGGCTCTGACCGATGCGGCAATCAACGGAAAGGTTGACCCGTTACTGGGTATGAAGGAGAACGTAATTATTGGTAAGCTGCTTCCGGTTGGTACTGGTATGAAGCGTTACCGCAACCTTGAACTCAACACCGATTATCAGCAGTCTGATGTTGTTGATTTTGATGATGAGGAGATCGAGGATGAGGACACCATCGCTCTTTCCGAGAGTTTCGATGAGTCTGAGGATGAGGACGAGGCAGTAAAGGCTGCTGAGGAAGCATTCGCGGATGACGATGCAGAGGACGAGAGCATGGATGATTTCGATGAGGCGTATTCCAAGACCTTCTCTAAGAACGAGGATTCCGACGAGGAGCAAAAATAAGGGATTCTGAATCATTCGGATGAATGAGAAAATGAAATAAAATCAGTTTTGCTGATTGAAAAGCTGTTCTGGCGGTGAAAATCGTCGGAACAGTTTTTCTTTTGAAAAAACTTGAAAAAAAACAAAATTTCTCTATTGACAGAAGAATAGAAAGGATATATAATTTAAAAGCATGTGGCTTTGGAGGCAAAGTGCCGTCCAACAACCGGGCACGCATGAATTCATTATGTTTTTAATTTCCGCAGGAGGTGAAACGGATGCCTACATTTAATCAGTTAGTTAGAAAAGGAAGACAGACTCAGCAGAAGAAGTCTACTGCTCCGGCACTTCAGAAGGGATATAACTCCTTAAAGAAGAAGTCTACCGATAAGAGCGCTCCGCAGAAGAGAGGTGTTTGTACCGCAGTTAAGACAGCTACTCCTAAGAAGCCGAACTCCGCTCTTAGAAAGATCGCCAGAGTACGTCTTTCCAATGGAATCGAAGTAACAAGCTATATCCCAGGTGAGGGACACAACCTTCAGGAGCATAGCGTAGTTCTGATCCGTGGCGGCCGTGTTAAGGACTTACCAGGTACCAGATACCATATCGTAAGAGGAACCCTTGATACAGCAGGTGTTGCTAAGAGACGCCAGGCTCGTTCCAAGTACGGTGCTAAGAGACCGAAGGACGCTAAGAAATAATTTTAATTAAAACTAAATAAGACGCATTTTAATTAAGAAGAGATTCTTGCGCAGAACAAGTAAGTAAGTGTACCACTTTTTTTGATTAGTGCCGGCATTCGAACAATACCTTCCTGGCGGTTGCAGGAGATAGAAAGGTACAGTCAGGTTGTGCAGTCTGATGACAGGCTGTGCCTGTACTGGAGAAACAAGAACCGAGCGCGAACACAAAGATGGATGTGAGTACCGATGAGATAACTGAGAGGCGAAAGCCTCGTATTGTAGTTAAGGAGGGAAGTATCGTGCCACGTAAAGGACATACTCAGAAGAGAGACGTTTTAGCAGATCCGTTATACAACAATAAGGTTGTTACCAAGCTGATCAACAACATTATGTTAGACGGTAAGAAGGGTGTTGCCCAGAAGATCGTTTATGGTGCTTTCAACAAGGTTGAGGAAAAAACCGGAAAGCCAGCTGTAGAAGTTTTCGAAGAGGCAATGAACAATGTAATGCCAGTTCTCGAGGTTAAGGCTAAGAGAATCGGTGGAGCAACTTATCAGGTTCCGATCGAGGTTAAGCCAGAGAGAAGACAGGCTCTTGCTCTTCGTTGGTTAACCATGTTCTCCCGTAAGAGAGGCGAGAAGACCATGGAAGATAAGCTTGCAAACGAGATCATGGATGCAGCAAATGGAACAGGTTCCGCTGTAAAGAGAAAGGAAGATATGCACAAGATGGCAGATGCAAACAAGGCGTTTGCTCACTATCGCTTCTAATTGTTGCATTATCTGATATTTACAGCAAGTTAAGGAGGAAAAAATCTTGGCTGGAAGAGAATATCCATTGGAGAGAACCAGAAATATTGGAATCATGGCTCATATCGATGCTGGTAAGACCACTCTGACTGAGCGTATTCTGTATTATACTGGAGTTAATTATAAGATTGGTGATACCCACGAGGGTACTGCTACCATGGACTGGATGGCTCAGGAGCAGGAAAGAGGTATCACAATCACATCTGCAGCTACTACCTGTCACTGGACACTGGAAGAAAACTGCAAGCCGAAGCCGGGTGCTCTGGAGCATCGTATCAATATCATTGATACCCCAGGACACGTTGACTTCACCGTTGAGGTTGAGCGTTCCCTTCGTGTACTGGATGGCGCTGTTGGCGTTTTCTGTGCAAAGGGTGGTGTTGAGCCTCAGTCTGAGAACGTATGGCGTCAGGCTGATACCTACAACGTACCGAGAATGGCATTCATCAATAAGATGGATATCCTTGGTGCAAACTTCTACGGCGCTGTAGCGCAGATCCGTACAAGATTAGGTAAGAACGCAATCGTTCTTCAGCTTCCAATCGGTAAGGAAGATGATTTCAAGGGAATCATTGACCTGTTCGAGATGAAGGCTTATATTTACAATGATGATAAGGGTAATGATATCACGATCTGCGATATTCCGGAAGATATGCAGGAGCAGGCAGAAGAGTATCATACCGAGTTAATCGAGAAGATCTGTGAGCTTGATGATGACCTGATGATGCAGTATCTTGAGGGTGAGGAAATCGCTGTTGCAGATCTGAAGGCTGCTCTTCGTAAGGGATGCTGCGAGTGTACCGCTATTCCGGTATGCTGTGGTAGTGCGTATCGTAACAAGGGTGTTCAGAAGCTCCTTGATGCGATCGTAGAGTTTATGCCATCCCCAGTTGACATCCCGGCTATCAAGGGTGTTGATATGGACGGAAACGAAGTCGTAAGACATTCTTCCGATGAAGAGCCGTTCTCAGCTCTGGCATTCAAGATCATGGCTGACCCATTCGTTGGTAAGTTAGCATACTTCAGAGTTTACTCCGGTACTCTGAACTCCGGATCCTATGTATACAACGCTACAAAGGATAAGAAGGAGCGTGTAGGCCGTATCCTGCAGATGCACGCTAACAAGCGTATGGAGTTGGATAAGGTTTATTCTGGAGATATCGCAGCAGCTGTTGGTTTCAAGATCACAACTACTGGTGATACAATCTGTGATGAGCAGCATCCGGTAATCCTTGAGTCTATGGAGTTCCCGGAGCCAGTTATCGAGCTGGCGATCGAGCCGAAGACCAAGGCTGGACAGCAGAAGATGGGCGAGGCTCTCGCAAAGCTGGCTGAGGAGGATCCGACCTTCCGTCAGCATACTGATCAGGAAACTGGACAGACCATCATCGCTGGTATGGGTGAGCTTCATCTGGAGATCATCGTTGACCGTCTGCTTCGTGAGTTCAAGGTTGAGGCAAACGTTGGTGCACCTCAGGTTGCTTACAAGGAAGCAATCACCAAGGCTGTTGATGTAGATAGCAAGTATGCTAAGCAGTCCGGTGGTCGTGGACAGTACGGTCATTGTAAGGTACACTTCACACCAATGGATTACAACGGAGAAGAGCTGTTCCAGTTCAAGTCTTCTGTTGTCGGTGGAGCTATTCCGAAGGAATATATCCCGGCTGTTGGCGAAGGTATCGAAGAGGCTACTAAGAGCGGTATCCTTGGCGGTTATCCGGTTATCGGTGTATGCGCTGATGTATACGACGGTTCTTATCATGAAGTCGATTCTTCTGAGATGGCATTCCACATTGCCGGTTCTATGGCATTCAAGGAAGCTATGCAGAAGGCAGCTCCAGTCCTTCTTGAGCCTATCATGAAGGTTGAGGTTACTATGCCTGAGGAATACATGGGTGATGTTATCGGTGATATCAACTCCCGTCGTGGCCGTATCGAGGGTATGGATGACCTGGGCGGTGGAAAGATCGTTAGAGGTTATGTTCCGCTGGCTGAGATGTTCGGCTATTCCACAGACCTGCGTTCCAAGACTCAGGGTCGTGGTAACTATTCTATGTTCTTTGAGAAGTATGAGCCGGTTCCGAAGAATGTTCAGGAGAAGGTTCTGAGCGCAAAGAACAAATAAATAATAATTTAAGTAAAGTTGAATCATAATGCTGCACAGTGTTGTGCTGTGCAGCATATAATGATAAATTTTTCATTATTTCCTAATTTAGGCTTGAAAAAGTTTTCATTATGTAATATACTGAAAGCAGTGTCAGTCTAAGACAAGACATTCATGCCCTCTGGGCAATATTTAAGGAGGAATTTCAATCATGGCAAAGGCTAAATTTGAAAGAACGAAACCGCATTGTAACATTGGTACCATCGGACACGTTGACCATGGTAAGACTACTTTAACTGCTGCTATTACCAAGACTCTTCACGAGAGATATGGTACTGGTGAGGCCGTTGCATTCGAGAACATCGATAAGGCTCCAGAAGAGAGAGAGAGAGGAATCACTATCTCTACTGCTCACGTTGAGTATGAGACTCCAAACCGTCACTACGCTCACGTTGACTGCCCAGGACATGCTGACTACGTTAAGAACATGATCACCGGTGCTGCACAGATGGATGGTGCTATCCTGGTTGTAGCTGCTACCGATGGTGTTATGGCTCAGACTAGAGAGCACATCCTTCTGTCCCGTCAGGTAGGCGTTCCGTATATCGTTGTATTCATGAACAAGTGTGATATGGTAGACGATGAGGAGCTGCTTGAGCTGGTTGAGATGGAGATCCGTGAGCTGCTGAACGAGTATGAGTTCCCGGGTGATGACATTCCGGTTATCAGAGGTTCTGCACTTCAGGCTCTGAACGATCCGCAGGGAGAGTGGGGAGACAAGATCCTTGAGTTAATGGAAGCTGTTGATAGCTACGTTCCGGATCCGGTTCGTGATACTGATAAGCCATTCCTGATGCCAGTTGAAGACGTATTCTCCATCACCGGTCGTGGTACTGTTGCTACTGGTAGAGTAGAGAGAGGTACTCTGCATCTGAACGATTCCGTTGAGATCGTAGGTATCAAGGAAGAGAACAGAACCGTAGTTGTAACCGGTATCGAGATGTTCCGTAAGCTTCTGGATGAGGCTCAGGCTGGTGATAACATCGGTGCGCTGCTTCGTGGTGTTCAGAGAACTGATATCGAAAGAGGTCAGTGTCTGTGTAAGCCAGGTTCTGTAAAGTGCCACAAGAAGTTTACCGCTCAGGTATACGTTCTGACCAAGGATGAGGGTGGTCGTCATACTCCATTCTTCAACAACTACAGACCGCAGTTCTACTTCAGAACAACTGATGTTACTGGTGTTTGCGAGCTTCCGGCTGGTACCGAGATGTGTATGCCAGGTGATAACGTAGAGATGACCATCGAGCTGATTCACCCGGTAGCTATGGAGCAGGGTCTTCGTTTCGCTATCCGTGAGGGTGGTAGAACCGTTGGTTCTGGTAGAGTAGTTTCCATCGTCGAGTAATTTCGGGCGTTCGGAAAATTCTATCTGAATAGACAGAATAAAAATTTATGCGTAAGCATTTGACACGGTAGTGTCGGATAAAGCCCTGGGGCCGAAAGGTTCCGGGGCTTTTTTGAACCTAGAATAACTAACTGATTAAACGGAGTATTTTCTCTTTAACGCTACTTGTATTTGTACAGTAAAAAAGATATACTGTAACTATTCGGGGTAGAAAACCCTAAGTACAATAAGGGAGGAAAAACCATGTTAGAGTTTCGATATGATACACAGCTTTTAATTGAAGGAAAGGATCTGGACGAGGATGTAATCAACGATTACATTACCGAGCATTTTAAGGGCGACTGCCTGTTAGCAGTAGGTGATGAGGAACTGATCAAGATTCATTTCCATACAAATGAACCGTGGCTGGTGCTGGAATACTGTGCATCCCTCGGTGAGATCTATGATATTGTAGTAGAAGACATGGATAGACAGGCGCGTGGTCTGCATGGCTGATCCGAAAAAGGAGGATATGAGTATGGCAGAATATTGTCTCAGCTGTTGTTCAACGGCAGATCTGACAAAAGAGTATTTTGAGAAGCGGGGAATTCGTTATGTATGCTTTCATTATGAATTAGGCGGAAATGATTATCTGGATGATCTTGGTCAGACGATGACTCCGGTAGAGCTGTATCGAAGAATGCTTGCGGGCGAGGATGCGAAGACTTCACAGGTGAGCATTGGAGAGTATACAGATTTATTTCGAGAGATGTTGGATGAGGGAAAGGATATTCTTCATCTGACACTTTCAAGTGGAATTTCCGGAACTTACAATTCAGCAGTGATTGCGGCAGATCAGTTAAAGGCAGAGTATCCAGATCGCAAGATTTATGTGGTGGATTCCCTGGCAGCATCCTCTGGTTTTGGACTTTTGGTCGATACGCTCGCAGACATGAGAGATGCAGGAAAAAGCATTGACGAATTGTATGCTTGGGTATGCGAAAATAAAAAGAAAGTACAGCACTGGTTCTTCACATCGGATCTGACTTTCTTTATCAAGGGTGGAAGAGTATCAAAGGCAGCCGGTTTCTTTGGCGGAATGCTTGGCATCTGCCCTTTGTTAAATGTTGATTTTGAGGGACGTTTGATTGCAAGGGAAAAGGTGCGTACCAAACGCAAAGTAATTCAGCGTATTGTTCAGAAGATGGAAGAAAATGCCGAAGGTGGTTTGAACTATTCTGGAAAGTGCTTCATCAGCCAGTCTGAGTGCATGGAGGATGCGAAGGCAGTTGCTGCACTTATTGAGAGTCGCTTCCTCTATCTGAATGGAAAGGTCGAGATTTATTCGATCGGTGCAACCATTGGCAGCCATACCGGTCCGGGAACTGTAGCACTCTATTTCTGGGGAAAAGAGCGCGTGGACTGACACGATTTCGTAAAAGAATTGTAATGTTTTTTGGATAATTGAAACATTGAAATTTGCGTGGTCATATGATATGATACGAAGGGTTGAAAGTGCAGTCTAAGAAGATTTTTCTGGGCTGCATTATAAAAGTTAGCATTCACGGGATGCTCATTTACGTTCCGTGTATTGTAACATAAAAACGCCGTAAAAAGCGGCAGAACGGAGAAGCCTATGATTTGCCCGAAATGTGGTGCGAGACTGGTAGAGGGAAGTACTGTTTGTCCGATTTGTGGAACAAAGATACGTCCTTCAAAAGTCAAGGCACAAGACGATTATGAAGAGCAGCCGGACGATTACGGCTACGATTCGGATTCAGATGATTATGAAGAGCAGCTGGACGATTACGGCTACGATTCGGATTCGGATGATTATGAAGAAAATCTGAATGATGATGACTATGAAGACGATTATGATGATGATGGCTACGACGGCGCTGACGATTATGAGCCAGCTAGCCCAAAGACAAATCGCATTCTTGTTGCCATCATTGTTACAGTAATTGCATTGATTGCTGTGATGATCGTAATGATTGTTCTTCTTTTCAGCAGTGGAAAAAAGAGCAACAAGCAGGTTCCGTATACGGTTGATAAAACCGATAATGCGGAGACAAAGAAAGAAACTCAGGCACAAACTGAGACGGAAACAGAAGTAGTTGAGATCAAGGATAACAGGGTTACTTCTGGAAGAAATGTGTATGAGCTTGAGAACAATGAGCTTAAGCTTGTCGAGTACAACGACCAAGGACAGGTTGTTCGTGTCCCGGCAGAGATCGGTGGTTATCCGGTTACTTCCATCGGCTCGAATGCATTCAAGAACAATACTGCAGTTCAGTATTTGAAACTGCCAGAAGGCATGAAGGAACTGGATGCTTCAGCATTAGCCGATATTGAGTCCTTGAAAGAGGTTGTAATTCCGGAATCCGTTGAGAAGATTGGAAATACAGCATTTTCAAAGGTACAGAAGGCAATTTGTGTAAAGGGAAGCTTTGCATGGAACTATATGAAGTATATAGCAGATGAAGTTGTCGAGGGAACATCGCTTTCACTTGACAGCAATTCGTCTACACCATCTAGCTCAGCACAGCAGACACAGGCACAGACGCAGGCAACACAGGCACAGACACAGGCTACACAGGCACAGACAGAAACACAGGCACAGACAGAAACGCAGCCGCAGACAGAAACGCAGCCGTCAAGTGATGAACAGCCATCAAGTGATGCACAGCCATCAAGTGATGAACAGCCATCAAGTGATGCACAGCCATCGAGTGATGAACAGCCATCAAGTGATGAACAGCCATCGAGTGATGCAGAACCGTCAAGTGATGAACAGCCATCAAGTGATGCAGAACCGTCAAGTGATGCACAGCCATCGAGTGATGCAGAACCATCCACGGAAGTGCAGCCAACTGAGCGAAATGCAGAAAATATTCTTGCAAAGCTTGCAGCAGATTCTGGCGGGACAATTGTTGACAATAGTTATTTGTTCTATGACTTTAATGGAAATGGTGTTTCGGAAGCATTCGCTCTCGTTGATGTGGGTGGACGCAAGGAGATCTGGTACAATGCTGAGGATTCTACATCTGGCGCAACTGAAATCTTCCCGATCACGGACGTAGCATCTTGCAGCGTTAATGCGATTGCAAATAGTGCGACACAGTTTGTTTTAAGTGTAACGACTTCTACAGGAGAATCTTACTCTTGTATTTATGGTGCCGATGGTACAAATGGCTACATGGTAGCAGATCTGCTTCCAGGTGTATTTGTATCCGATGGTATCAGCTTACAGTTAGACAACGGAATGAATGGAGTTGCTTATCTGCTTGCTTCCGATGGCGGTTATAGCGAATATACCGCACAGGAAATTTCACAGAGTCAGTTCGATGCAATGCCAGGTGCACAGGATATCTGGTCACAGGTAAGTGCATTGATCGGAACGGAACCGGCCGATCTTCACTTCTGGAATCGTTCTACCGCAGTCGGCAATTTGATTCAGATCGCATTTACCGACGCAGCAGGTACACCAAGCTATATTAATGTATCTTGGACGCAGGATGGAATGCAGTTTGAGAATGGCTCCATGGGTGTTAAGAATGGTGTTGTAAAATCTTCCTACACTGGATTGAATCAGCTGCCACCACAGGAGATTCCGCAGGTAGAGACCGAGCCAAACGATCCAGCAACTGAGATTTCCTTCAGCGATGGCACTGCAGTTACACTTTCCTCTGAGGGAACAAACTATACGGCCGATCTGAATGGAGACGGTGCAGCTGACTTCTTCAAGTATCGCACCGAGGTAGCAGAAGATGGCACAACAACCAGCCTGATTGTCAACATGAATGGCACAGACTATACCGTTGGCGGAGGAAGCAGTGCCGTATATAAGGTAGAAGTGTGTGATTTGAATACATCCGATAACCAGTTAAATCTTGTTGTTGTCGGAACAGGTGCAGACAACTCTGTCACCAGTTTCCGTGTATTCAACGGAACCGATCTTTCCGCACCGCTCATGCAGGATGGAACCTTTACGGTTCTTAACGGATATGGAAATGCATCTCGCTTGTATAATACGTCTCATGTATTGACACCGTCATCTGCAAATGGAACTTTTGACGAAGATGGTGGCTTCACGTTAGCAGTGATTAGTCCGATTACAATCGACAGCCTTGGACGTTATGTCTGCAAGATTCCATACGAATTAAAGGATGGCGCAGTCTCAGAAGATGCATACAGTGAGACAACCGGCAATTATGAGTATGATCTTGTTGATCTGACTTCTCAGGAGCAGTTCAACTATATCTTAGCAGCAGATACCAATCTGCTCAGTTCAGCAGCAGCTGAGGCACCAGCCGCAGCCGTGCTTGGAGCAGGTACACAGGTATTCCCAAGAAAGTTGATTCTTTCCGCAAACGAGCCTGGTGCATTCTACTTATATGTAGAAGATGCAGCAGGAAATGCAGGATACCTTCCACTGGGCGCAGGACAGACTCTGTTCCAGGAAGTACCGCAATAATCAAATAAAAGTACAATAAAAAACTGGCCTCCAGCGGGAGACCAGTTTTTTTGCTTTATTATTCACGGAGTAGGTTACGAAAAGCCCTTCGGTGATGATTTCGTCGGCGCCCCTTGTTCCCGCGGCGCCTTCTACGTACCTTTTTGTCTCAGTTACTGCGTAAGCCCGCTCCCACACGGGAATCGCCTCGTGAAAGTCATCCACCTCAGGGCTTCAGGATGCTGCTCTTTATCCATCGAAGGATGGAAATGGCTGTCTGTTGAAATTGCCGAAGATAGAGAAAAGCAGAATTCCTGAACAATCTTTCATTAAAACATGATTGCTTTCTCAAAGACCAGTTTCATAAGATCAGTGCAGCAATTATCAAATACTGTGCCTCTCATCGGATTGGTATCCTCGTTGTTGGTACCAATCGTTTTAGGAAGAAACCGAGAATAAAACGTAGATAATTTAACTTATTGGAGTAATTATATACTTGTCCAACGGCCTGAGGAACCACACGGAAGCACCAGACCAGATTCGGTTACCGGAAGACCAATCTCATCTGAAACTACATGACCGCCAAACTTACTTACTACTTCAAGACCAAGCAGGTAAGTCAGAACAGAAGCAGCAAATCCAGTAGTGTAGCTGTTAATCAAGAAGAACAGCGGTTTGTCGGAGAGAAGCTGCGCACACAGAGAAACAAGCGGATGAATTGCATCTTCGATTTTCCAGATCTCACCCTTCGGTCCACGTCCATAGGATGGCGGGTCCATGATAATCGCATCGTAGTGATTGCCACGGCGAATCTCACGCTCAACAAACTTCTGACAGTCATCTACAATCCAGCGAATCGGTGCGTCGGAAAGTCCGGAGGAAGCTGCATTTTCTTTTGCCCAAGCAACCATACCCTTAGAAGCATCTACATGGGTAACAGAAGCGCCAGCAGCGGCAGCGGCCAATGTTGCACCACCCGTATAAGCAAATAGATTCAATACCTTGATCGGGCGGCCTGCATTCTTAATCAGGCCGGAGAACCAATCCCAGTTTGCTGCCTGCTCCGGGAAGAGTCCCGTGTGCTTAAAGGAAAACGGCTTTAACTGGAAGGTTAGGTCTCCATAGTGAATGCTCCACTGCTGTGGCAGAGAGAAGAACTCCCACTCGCCGCCTCCCTTGCTGCTTCTGTGATAATGTCCGTTCTTTTTCTTCCAATCTGGATTGGTGTGCGGAGTGTTCCATACAACCTGAGGGTCTGGGCGCACCAAAAGGTATTTGCCCCAGCGCTCCAGTTTTTCTCCATTTGAGGTGTCAAGGACTTCGTAGTCCTTCCAGTTATCAGCCAGCCACATAATACTATCCAACCTTTCTTCTATATATAATGTATGTTCTGCAATGATTTCAAAAATGTTACTGTTCCGTATCACACGTGAACGATATCTCTAAATCACATTTATAAGTATAAGAAAGAACAGGCATCCTGTCAATAGAGTGCTGCTTGGAAGTTCGATGAAGGGCGATTAGACTGCTCTTGGCTAGTGACTGAGGTGAATGTGCTTTACGAGACGGGACGTTGTAGCGGGCCCGTTGTCAAAATACACTTACGTTGAAAATATGTAGTGGGGTCCCGCGGAATTGGGCCCGTCGACAAAGTCACTTCACCGAAGGCACTCTATAACCTTCCGGGTAGCAAAATCAAAAGCACATGACCTTTCGTAAACCTTCCGGGTGAAAAAGCCGATAAAGTCAATAAAATCGATAAAATCGATAACCTCCCGGAAAAAACCGTCAAAACTACGTCTCAAAAAAACTTAAAAGAAATTGAAAAAAGTGCTTGCATTTTCTCCAAAGATAGTGTATAGTATACCTTGCTGTGACATGATAGCAAAGAAGCGCGAGGTTGCTGCCAATCGGGCAGGTTTTCCGTGGAGCGAATGTCAAGTCAAGAAACTGGCGACAAGTCACTGTATACAATGAAACATCTACAAACATTGAAGTAGAAACGGACTGTGCGGGATTAGGAAACGCACGGGGTAGTGTACAGTCACCACTTGTCGTACTTATTCAAAAAGTGCGAAAAGGAGGCGGCTTTTTTTTATGGCAAGTCAAGTAATGAGAATCACTCTGAAGGCATACGATCATCAGCTGGTAGATCAGTCCGCTGCAAAGATCGTTGATACTGTTAAGAAAACAGGCTCTAAGGTAAGCGGACCGGTTCCGATGCCGACTAAGAAAGAGGTTGTTACAATTCTGAGAGCAGTACACAAGTACAAGGACTCCAGAGAGCAGTTCGAGCAGAGAACTCACAAGAGACTCATCGATATCATTCAGCCATCTCAGAAGACAGTAGATTCTCTGTCCCGTCTGGAGATGCCAGCTGGTGTATATATTGATATTAAGATGAAAAACAAGTAATTTTAAACAAGTATGTCCGGAATTACGTTGATATAGAAGCAACAAGTATAAATTGTTCCACTTATGTCCACGGTTCTAGGATGATTGGGAATTCCCAATCCGCTGTAGATTCACAGGAGGTAATAGGATGAAGAAGGCTATTTTAGCAACAAAGGTCGGAATGACACAGATCTTCGACGAAAAGGGCACACTGGTTCCGGTTACCGTACTGCAGGCTGGACCATGTGTAGTAACACAGGTTAAGACCGTAGCAAACGACGGTTACAGCGCAGTTCAGGTAGGTTTCGTTGACAAGCGCGAGAAGCTGGTTAACAAGCCGGTTAAGGGACATTTTGACAAGGCTGGCGTTTCTTACAAGAGATTCGTAAGAGAGTTCAGACTTGATGACGCTGAGAATTACTCAGTTAAGGATGAGATTAAGGCAGACGTTTTCGCAGCAGGCGAGAAGGTTGATGCTACTGCAATCTCCAAAGGTAAGGGCTTCCAGGGCGCTATTAAGAGACACGGACAGTCCAGAGGACCTATGGCTCATGGTTCTAAGTACCATCGTCATGCTGGTTCCAACGGCCCTGCAACAACACCAGGTCGCGTATTCAAGGGTAAGCACATGCCAGGTCACATGGGCAATGTACAGGTAACAATCCAGAACCTTGAGATCGTAAGAGTTGATGCTGAGCAGAACCTGATTCTGGTTAAGGGTGCAGTACCTGGACCGAAGAAGTCTTTAGTAACATTGAAGTATTCAGTAAAGGCTTGATCGCTTTTACAGAGTTGGAAGGAGGACCACACTAATGGCTACAGTAGCTGTTTATAATATGCAGGGTGCCGAGGTCGGTAAGATGGATCTGAACGATGCAATCTTTGGCGTAGAAGTCAACGAGCATCTGGTAAAGATGGTTGTTACCGCACATCTGGCAGCAGAGCGTCAGGGAACTCAGAAAGCAAAGACACGTTCTGAGGTATCCGGAGGCGGAAGAAAACCATGGAAGCAGAAGGGAACCGGTCATGCAAGACAGGGTTCAACAAGAGCTCCACAGTGGACAGGCGGTGGTGTTGTATTCGCTCCAGTACCGAGAGATTACACCATTAAGCTGAACAAGAAAGAGAAGAGAGCTGCTCTGAAGTCTGCTCTGACCAGCAGAGTACAGGAGAACAAGTTCATCGTTGTTGATGAGCTGGCTCTGAACGAGATTAAGACCAAGAAGTTCGTAGAGGTTATGAACAACCTGAAGGTTTCCAAGGCTTTAGTTGTTCTGGCTGAGAACGATCAGAACGTAATCAAGTCTGCAAGCAATGTAGCATCTGTAAAGACTGCACAGGCTGACCTGATCAACGTATACGATATTCTGAAGTACAGCACTGTTGTTGCTACTAAGGCAGCAGTAGAGAAGATTGAGGAGGTCTATGCGTAATGGCTGATATTAGATATTATGACGTTATTTTAAAGCCGGTTGTTACAGAAAAGAGCATGGACATCATGGCTGACAAGAAGTACACTTTCCTGGTTAATCCGGAAGCAAACAAGGCAATGATCAAGGAAGCTGTAGAGAAGATGTTCCCTGGAACCGAGGTTAAGACCGTTAACACCATGAACAATGACGGAAAGACCAAGAGAAGAGGAAGAACAGAAGGAAAGACCGCAAAGACAAAGAAGGCAATCGTAACCTTGACTGAGAACAGCAAGGAGATCGAGGTATTTGCAGGTCTGTAATTCCCACAAGGAATATACGCACAAAAGCGTGACAATAAATGCTGTAAAGGAGAACAATCATGGGAATCAAAAAGTATAACCCATATACACCGTCCAGAAGAAACATGACGGGTCTGGATTTCACTGAGATCACAAAGAGCACTCCAGAGAAATCCCTGACAGTATCTTTAAAGAAGAACTCCGGCCGCAACAATCAGGGTAAGATTACCGTAAGACATCAGGGCGGCGGTTCCAGAAGAAAATATAGAATCATTGATTTCAAGCGCAACAAGGATAACATTCCTGCAACCGTTCTTTCTATCGAGTACGATCCGAACAGAACAGCTAATATCGCTCTTATCTGCTACGCAGATGGTCAGAAGGCTTACATCTTAGCTCCTCAGGGACTTAAGGTTGGTCAGAAGATCATGAACGGTGAGCATGCAGAGGCTAGACTTGGTAACTGTTTACCATTATCCTTAATTCCGATTGGTACTGAGGTACACAACGTTGAGCTGTATCCAGGTGCTGGTGCACAGATGGTACGTTCCGCTGGTGTTGCTGCTCAGCTGATGGCTAAGGAAGGCAAGTATGCTACCTTAAGACTTCCATCCGGTGAGATGAGAATGGTTCCGATCAACTGCCGTGCTACTATCGGTGTTGTTGGTAACGGAGAACACTCTCTGGTTAACATTGGTAAGGCAGGACGTAAGCGTCACATGGGTATTCGCCCGACCGTTCGTGGTTCCGTTATGAACCCGAATGACCATCCACACGGTGGTGGTGAGGGACGTGCTCCGGTAGGACGTCCAGGTCCGTGTACACCTTGGGGTAAGCCTGCAATGGGTCTGAAGACCAGATCTAAGAAGAAGGCATCCAATAAGCTGATCGTAAGAAGAAGAGACGGAAAGGCTTTAACAAAGTAATTTCGTCCGATATTGAATCGAATTAAGGAGGTTAAAACCTATGGCTCGCTCATTAAAGAAAGGACCATTTGCTGACGAGAGTTTACTGAAGAAGGTAGACGCTATGAACGCAGCGGGACAGAAGCAGGTTATCAAGACCTGGTCCCGTCGCTCTACAATCTTCCCGCAGATGGTTGGACATACAATTGCAGTTCATGACGGAAGAAAGCATGTTCCGGTATATGTTACCGAGGATATGGTAGGTCATAAGCTGGGCGAATTCGTTGCTACCAGAACCTTTAAAGGTCACGGCAAGGACGACAAGAAGAGCAAACGTTAATCGGATATACTTGAAAGGAGGTAACACAAGTCATGGCAAAAGGACATAGATCCCAAATTAAGAGAGCAAGAAATGAGCAGAAGGACACCAGACCATCTGCAACCCTTTCTTATGCAAGAGTTTCTGTTCAGAAGGCTTGTTTTGTATTAGATGCCATTAGAGGCAAGGACGTGGCAACTGCACTTGGTATTGTAACTTACAATCCGAGATATGCATCTTCTTTAATCAAGAAGCTGCTTGAGTCTGCAGTAGCTAACGCAGAGAACAATAATGGAATGAAGGCAGGTAACCTGTACGTAGAGGAGTGCTACGCAAATCAGGCACCTACCATGAAGAGAATCAAACCGAGAGCACAGGGTAGAGCTTATCGTATCTTAAAGAGAACAAGCCACATTACTGTAGTTCTGAACGAGAAATAATAGGAGGGCACTATGGGACAGAAAGTTAATCCTCATGGCATGAGAGTCGGCATCATCAAGGACTGGAATTCCAAGTGGTATGCTGAAGCTGATTTTTCTGATAACCTTGTAGAGGACTACAATATCAGAAAGTTCTTAAAGAAGAAATTATACAGTGCTGGTGTATCTAAGATCGATATCGAGCGTGCATCAGATCGTGTTAAGATTATTATCTTCACCGCTAAGCCGGGTATCGTAATCGGCAAGGGCGGAGCAGAGATCGAGAAGTTAAAGGGCGAGCTTGCTCCGTATGCAAACGGCAAGAAGGTATTTGTAGATATTAAGGAAGTTAAGAGACCGGATAAGGAAGCTGTTTTAGTAGCTGAGAATATCGCTGCACAGCTTGAGAACCGTGTATCTTTCCGTAGAGCGATGAAGTCCGTTATGAGCAGAGCGATGAAGTCTGGTGCTCTTGGTATCAAGACTACCTGTTCCGGACGTCTGGGCGGTGCTGATATGGCCCGTACCGAGACTTACAGCGATGGAACTATCCCGCTGCAGACTCTGCGTGCTGACATCGATTACGGTTTCGCAGAGGCAAATACCACCTATGGTAAGGTTGGTGTTAAGGTTTGGATCTACAAGGGTGAGGTCCTTCCTACCAAGTCTAACAAGGAAGGGAGCGATAAATAATTATGTTAATGCCAAAGAGAGTTAAGCGTCGTAAGCAGTTCCGCGGTTCTATGGCTGGTAAGGCTAACAGAGGAACTACGATCACCTATGGTGAATACGGTATTGTTGCTACCGAGCCTTGTTGGATCAAGTCCAACCAGATCGAGGCAGCCCGTATTGCCATGACACGTTACATCAAGCGTGGTGGTCAGGTATATATTAAGATTTTCCCAGACAAGCCAGTAACCGCAAAGCCGGCTGAGACCCGTATGGGTTCCGGAAAGGGTGCTCTTGAGTATTGGGTAGCAGTAGTAAAGCCAGGCCGCGTTCTTTTCGAGATCGGCGGTGTGGATGAAGCAACAGCAAAGGAAGCTCTTCGTCTTGCAACACACAAGTTGCCACTGAAGTGTAAGATCGTTTCCAAGGCAGACTTAGAAGGCGGTGATAACAGTGAAAATTAATAAGTATGTAGAAGAACTTAATGCGAAATCGTCCGCAGAGTTAAATGATGAATTAGTAGCTGCTAAGAAGGAACTTTTTAATTTAAGATTCCAGAATGCAACCAACCAGTTAGACAATACCAGCAGAATCAAAGAGGTTCGTAAGAACATTGCGAGAATTCAGACTGTTTTGGCTGCCAAGGCAAACTAATGGCAACGAAAGGAATGGTTATGGAAGAGAGAAATCTGAGAAAGACCCGTACAGGTAAGGTTGTCAGCAACAAGATGGACAAGACCATTGTCGTTGCTGTTGAGAATAATGTAAAGCACCCGGTTATCGGTAAGATCGTTAAGAGAACCTACAAGCTGAAGGCTCACGACGAGAACAACACCTGCAACATTGGTGACACCGTAAAGGTTATGGAGACTAGACCGCTGTCCAAGGACAAGAGATGGAGACTGGTTGAAGTAATCGAGCGTGCGAAGTAATTTTTCGATTTTCAAGTGAGTTAATGAATAGATCCTGAATCGTTTCAGGACGGAAGGAGTAAGGCATGATTCAGCAGGAAACCAGATTAAAGGTTGCTGATAACAGCGGAGCAAAGGAGCTCCTTTGCATCCGTGTTATGGGTGGATCTACAAGAAGATATGCAGATATCGGTGATGTTATCGTTGCTTCCGTTAAAGATGCAACACCAGGCGGTGTTGTAAAGAAGGGCGACGTTGTAAAGGCCGTAGTTGTTCGTACTGTTAAGGGTGTTCATCGTGCAGACGGTTCTTATATCAAGTTCGATGAGAACGCAGCAGTTATTATCAAGGAGGATAAGACTCCAAGAGGAACCCGTATTTTTGGACCAGTTGCAAGAGAGTTAAGAGAGAAGCAGTTCATGAAGATCGTTTCTCTGGCTCCGGAAGTATTATAAGGAGGATCACGACTGTGGCTAGCAAGATTAAGAAGGGCGATACCGTTAAGGTTATCGCCGGCAAGGATAAAGAAAAGGAAGGCAAGGTCCTTTCTGTAGACGCAAAGAACAACAAGGTTGTTGTTGAGGGCGTTAACATGGTAACAAAGCACAGCAAGCCAAGCGCAGCTAATCAGCAGGGCGGAATCATCGAGAAGGAAGCTCCGATCGATCTTTCCAACGTAATGTACAGCGCAAAGGGTCAGGCTGTAAGAGTTGGCTTCTCTGTTCAGGACGGCAAGAAGGTTCGTATCAACAAGAAGACCGGCGAGGTTATCGACTAATAATACAGAGAGGAGGTAAGAAACAGTGAGTGCAAGATTAAAGGAAATGTATCAGAACGAGATGGTTGATGCCATGATCAAGAAGTTCGGCTACAAGAACATCATGGAAGTACCGAAGCTTGACAAGATCGTAGTAAACATGGGTGTTGGAGAAGCTAAGGAGAATGCGAAGCTGCTTGATTCTGCTGTAAAGGATATGGAGATTATTACAGGACAGAAGGCTGTCGTAACAAAGGCTAAGAAGTCCGTTGCTAACTTCAAGATCAGAGAGGGTATGCCGATCGGCTGCAAGACCACTCTTCGCGGTGACAAGATGTACGAGTTCGCTGATCGTCTGATCAACCTGGCTTTACCTCGTGTACGTGACTTCAGAGGCGTAAGCGCTAATTCTTTTGATGGCAGAGGCAACTATGCTTTAGGTATCAAAGAGCAGTTAATCTTCCCTGAGATCGAGTATGACAAGATTGATAAGACCAGAGGTATGGATATCATTTTTGTTACTACCGCTAAGACAGACGAAGAGGCACGTTATTTACTGACATTATTTAATATGCCGTTTGAAAAATAATTAGGAGGAGATTTCCATGGCAAAGACTTCTATGAAGATTAAGCAGTCCAAGAAAGCAAAGTTTTCTACACAGGAATATACTCGTTGTAGAATTTGCGGACGTCCGCACGCTTATTTAAGAAAATACGGCATCTGCAGAATTTGCTTCCGTGAATTAGCATATAAGGGTGAGATCCCGGGAGTTAAGAAGGCAAGCTGGTAAGCACCATGCACAGGGCATTTTGCCTTTGTGCGGCTCCCCGGCCAGACTTACGAACCAGTGAAGAGTAGTATATAAGGAGGAAAACTTCAATGGCAATGAGCGATCCAATTGCAGATATGCTTACAAGAATCCGTAATGCAAATACTGCAAAGCATGATACAGTAGATATTCCGGCATCCAAAATGAAGGTTGCAATCGCAGATATCCTGGTTAACGAGGGATATATTGAGAAGTATGAGTTAGTTGAGGATGGTAATTTCAAGAACATCCACGTAGTTTTAAAGTATGGTAAGGACAAGAACGAGAAGGTTATCACTGGTTTAAAGAGAATTTCCAAGCCAGGCCTTCGTGTTTATGCAAACTGTGAGGATCTTCCTCATGTTCTGGGCGGACTTGGTATCGCAATCGTTTCCACCAATAAGGGTGTAATGACCGATAAGGAAGCAAGAAAGCTCAATGTAGGCGGAGAGGTATTAGCGTTCGTTTGGTAATAAGCGAGCGAGATTATCGCAACAGGCAAGTGGCAGCAATCAGGTTGCCATACTGCCGTGCATTTTAAATAGAATCCACATATATAGGAGGTATGGGCATGTCACGAATTGGAAGGATGCCGATCGCTATCCCAGCAGGTGTAACTGTTACGGTAGCAGAAAATAACACGGTGACTGTAAAAGGACCAAAGGGAACTCTTGAGAGAACCTTTGCTCCGGAATTAGGAATCAAGGTTGAGGGCAACGAGGTTGTTGTTACTAGACCGAATGATACAAAGAAGAGCAAGTCTTTACATGGTCTGACAAGAACTCTGATCAATAACATGGTTATTGGTGTAAGCACTGGCTTCGAGAAGGTTCTTGAGATCAATGGTGTTGGTTATAGAGGAGCAAAGCAGGGCAACAAGCTCGTGCTGAACCTTGGCTATTCTCACCCGGTTGAAATTATCGATCCAGAAGGTCTTGAGACTGTTATGGAAGGTCAGAACAAGATCATCATCAAGGGTATTGATAAGGAAAAGGTTGGTCAGTTCGCAGCAGAAATCAGAACTAAGAGAGCACCGGAGCCGTATAAGGGCAAGGGTATCAAGTACGCTGACGAGACAATCAGACGTAAGGTTGGTAAGACCGGTAAGAAATAAATAAGGAGAGTGAGAAAGAATGGTTAGTAAGGTATCTAGATCAAAGGTTCGCGAAGAAAAGCATAGAAGAATGCGCAGACATATTATCGGTACTCCTGAAAGACCTCGTATGGCAGTGTTCAGAAGCAACAACCATATGTATGTTCAGGTTATTGATGATGTTGCACAGAAAACCTTAGTGTCAGCTTCTACTCTTCAGAAAGACGTTAAGGAAAAATTAGAAAAGACCAACGATGTAGCAGCAGCTGCATATTTAGGAACTGTTATTGCAAAGAAGGCTCAGGAAGCTGGAATCAAGGCTGTTGTATTTGACAGAGGTGGCTTCATTTATCAGGGTAAGATTCAGGCACTGGCAGATGCAGCAAGAGAAGCTGGTCTGGAATTCTAATCAAGGAGGAAGAAGACACATGAAACGTACAAATATTGACGCAACTCAGCTTGAATTAGCTGATACCGTAGTTGCTATCAAGCGTGTATCCAAGACCGTTAAGGGTGGACGTACCATGCGTTTCTCCGCTCTGGTTGTAGTTGGAGACAAGAATGGTCATGTAGGTGTTGGTATGGGCAAGGCTGCTGAGATCCCGGAGGCAATCCGTAAGGGTAAGCAGGCTGCTGAGAAGAACATGATTACCGTTCCGCTTGATGAGAATAAGAGTATCCCACACGATTTTATTGGAAAGTTCGGAAGCGCATCTGTACTTCTGAAGAAGTCCCCGGAAGGTACCGGTATCATCGCAGGCGGCCCGGCTCGTTCTGTTCTTGAGTTCGCAGGCGTAGAAAATATCCGTACTAAGTCCTTAGGCTCCAGCAACAAGGCTAACGTTGTTCTTGCAACACTGGCTGGACTGGCTGCTCTGAAGACCCCGGAGGAAGTTGCAAAGCGTCGCGGTAAGACTGTAGAAGAGATTATCGGCTAAGGAGGGAAATACAATGGCTGAAAAGTTAAAGATCACATTAGTGAAGTCCCCGATTGGTGCAATCCCAAAGCAGAGAGCAACCGTAGAGGCTCTTGGACTTCACAAGCTTAACAAGACTGTTGAGCTGCCGGATAACGATGCTGTAAGAGGCATGGTATGGCATGTAAAGCATTTAGTAAAGGTTGAAGAGATTTAATTTCAGAGGAGGTTACGTGATGGACTTATCTAATTTAAAGGCAGCTGAAGGCTCCGTACACAGCGGTAATTTCAGAAGAGGCCGTGGACATGGTTCGGGCAACGGTAAGACTGCTGGTAAGGGCCACAAGGGTCAGAAGGCTCGTTCTGGCGCACCGAGAGTAGGTTTCGAGGGTGGTCAGATGCCGTTATACAGAAGACTTCCTAAGAGAGGCTTCACAAATAGAAATACAAAGCTCGTTGCATATGTTAACGTAGAAAACCTTAACAAGTTTGAGGATGGAGCAGTAGTTGACATCCAGACTTTAGTTGAGGCTGGTGCAGTAAAGAATAAGTTTGATTCTGTAAAGATTCTTGGAAACGGAGACCTGACCAAGAAGCTGACAGTTAAGGCAAACGCTTTCTCTGAGGGCGCTAAGGCTAAGATTGAGGCTGCTGGTGGAAACGTAGAGGTGATCTAATGTTCAAAACGCTTCAGAATGCATTAAAGATAAAGGATTTAAGAAAAAGTCTTATATTCACATTTTTAATGCTCCTGGTAATCCGCTTTGGTTCGCAGTTACCAGTTCCGGGCGTTGATCCTGATTATTTCGCTGATTTCTTTAAGGGAAGCAACGGCGATGCGTTTAACTTGTTCAATGCTATGACGGGTGGTTCTTTCGAGAACTTCTCCATCTTGGCATTGAGCATTTCGCCATATATTACATCTTCCATTATTATTCAGCTTCTGACGATTGCAATTCCAAAACTGGAAGAGCTTCAGCAGGATGGTCAGGAAGGAAGAAAAAAGATCGCAGAGATTACTCGTTATGTGACCGTAGGTCTGGCTCTGATTCAGTCTACTGCTATGTCCATCGGATTTGGCAGAAGCGGAATGTTCGAGAACTATACATGGTATAATGTAGTAGTCTGTGTAATTACTCTGACAGCCGGCAGTGCATTCCTTATGTGGGTCGGTGAGCGTATCACAGAAAAGGGTGTGGGAAACGGTATTTCAGTCGTGCTGTTATACAACATCGTTTCCAGACTTCCAGATGATGCAATCACGATTTATGAGACCTTCATGTCGGGACGTAGCATCGCTGTAGAGATTCTGGTTGCAGTTTTCGTAATTGCAATTCTTCTTGCAATTCTTGGATTTACAGTACTGCTGAATGCAGCTGAAAGAAGAATACCGGTTCAGTATGCGCAGAAGGTGCAGGGTCGCAGAAGCGTAGGCGGACGTTCTACCTATATTCCTGTAAAGGTAAATACGGCAAACGTTATGCCTGTCATTTTTGCATCCTCCCTGATGTCCATGCCGCAGATCATCGGATCATTTTTCGGTTATCAGATCGATGTTACTACGATCGGCGGAAAGATTATGGCAATGCTGAGTTCAAGCTACTGGTTTAGACCAGCACTTCCACAGTATTCGGTGGGTGTTGTCATTTATGTAGCATTGCTCATCATATTTGCTTATTTCTATACATCAATTTCTTTCAATCCATTAGAGATTGCCGACAATATGAAAAAGTCTGGTGGTTTCATTCCAGGTGTAAGACCAGGAAAGCCAACCAGTGATTTCTTAAACAATATGCTCAATCACCTGATCATCATCGGTGCAGTTGGCTTGACCATCATTGCGCTGATCCCGATCGTTTTGAGCGGTGTATTCAATATCCAGAGACTTTCCTTCATGGGAACTTCTTTGATCATTATTGTAAATGTTGTTTTGGAAACGGCAAAATCAATTGAATCCAAGATGGTGGCTAGAGAGTATGACAGTATATTCTAAATAAAGTTCATTGAATGGGCGTTCAGTGAGCTGTATTTTACGAGAAAATCTCCTGTTTTGCAGGGGATTTTCTTGCTTTTTAAGAATAAATCTGTTATGATAAATCTGATTGTATAAATGTATGCTGCTCTTGCGGCGGAATGAGAGGAATATCATGAAGATCATTATGTTAGGAGCACCTGGTGCAGGAAAAGGCACACAGGCGGCAAAGATTGCAGCAAAGTATCAGATTCCACACATCTCTACCGGAGATATTTTCCGTGCAAATCTGAAGGCTGGAACAGAATTAGGTAAGAAGGCAAAGGAGTACATGGATCAGGGACTGTTAGTTCCGGATGAGCTGACTTGTGACCTTGTAACCGATCGCGTATCAAAGGATGATTGCGCAAATGGATACATTTTGGATGGATTTCCAAGAACCATTCCGCAGGCAGAAGCACTTGAGGCTGCGCTTGAGAAGATGGGAACCGACATTGACTATGCGATCAACGTGGACGTTCCGGATGCGAACATTGTAAAGCGTATGTCTGGTCGCAGAGCCTGTGTAACCTGTGGGGCTACCTACCATATTGAGCATATTCCACCGAAGAAGGAAGGCATCTGTGATCGTTGCGGCGGCGAGTTAATCCTGCGCAGCGACGACAAGCCGGAAACCGTACAGAAGCGTCTTGATGTGTACCATGCACAGACCAAGCCGTTGATCGACTTCTACCAGGCAAAGGATAAGCTGGTGACAGTAGACGGTACGAAGGATATGGAAGAAGTGTTTGCCGATATCACGGCAGTCCTGGAAGGCTGAAAAGCAAGGCGAAAATTTAAGATTCGCCATTGAAGATTGACAGCAGAGACACTGCTGCCAATCTGTGTGCATAGGGTTGCACAAGGAATGAGGAGAAGATGGCTGTTTCAATTAAATCAGAAAAAGAAATCGAGTTGATGAGAGTGTCCTGTAAGAACCTCTCCATTATGTTTGACGAACTGGAAAAGATCGTGAAACCGGGCATTTCCACATGGGAGATCAATAAGGTCGGCGAGGAGATCATTCGTGACTTCGGATGCATCCCGAACTTCAAGAACTATGAGGGCTATCCGGCTTCCATCTGTACTTCTGTAAATGAAGTTGTGGTTCACGGAATTCCGAGCAAGAAGCGTATTTTAAAAGAAGGTGATATTATTAGTCTGGATGCGGGCATGATTTATAAGGGATACCATTCCGACGCAGCCAGAACATTTGCGGTTGGCGAGATCTCAAAGGAAGCCAAGCAGTTAGTTGATGTCACTAGACAGAGCTTCTTTGAGGGAATCCGCTATGCAAAGGCTGGAAATCACCTTCATGATATTTCAGAGGCGATCCAGAAGTATGCGGAGAGCTTCGGTTACGGTGTCGTTCGTGAGCTGGTTGGCCACGGCATCGGCACTCATCTGCATGAGGATCCGCAGATTCCAAACTTCAAGACAATCGGAAGAGGAATCCGTCTGCGCCCAGGTATGACACTGGCGATCGAGCCGATGATTACAATGGGTGATTACGCAGTCAGCGTGCTGGATGATGATTGGACCGTTGTAACAGATGACAACTCACTGGCAGCACATTATGAGAACACAATCCTGATCACGGACGGGGATCCAGAGATCCTGACACTTCCGAATTGGGATAAAAAAGAGTGGCAATAAGTAGTAAGTATTTTTGTTTATCGTTCATGGGACGCATAGGTTTGCAAATGCGCGTTCCGTGAATGGTAACAGCATGTGTTTAATCATGTATTTAATTAAGAAAGGATTTTAAAGAATGTCAAAGGCAGAAAAGTTTGAGATGGAAGGCAAAGTATTGGAGAAGCTCCCGAACGCTATGTTTCAGGTAGAACTGGACAATGGCCATCAGGTGCTGGCTCATATCAGCGGAAAGCTGCGTATGAACTATATCCGTATTCTTCCGGGTGATAAGGTAACAGTTGAGCTGTCTCCGTATGACCTGGCAAAGGGCAGAATCGTTTGGAGAGACAAGTAAAGACTTACTCAAAAATTTTTGAAAAATTTGAAAAATATACTTGACGAAATCTGGATGATTATGATATACTAAAAAACGGACTTTTGTGAAGTTTCTTTCTTTTTAATAGGACTTTAATTAGGTTTTTAAATAAGAATAGAAGCAACCCAAACCATTACCAATGTGGTTCCAGAAAGGAGAAAATACTGTGAAAGTAAGATCATCAGTAAAGCCGATCTGCGAAAAGTGCAAGGTTATTAAGAGAAAGGGTATCATCCGCATTATTTGTGAGAACCCGAAGCATAAGCAGAGACAAGGCTAATGACCCGGGCAATTGAAACACACGGAGACGTTGTTTCAAAAAGTTCAATTTTATGAAAGTGAAAATGGAGGTGCAAAACACACATGGCTCGTATTTCAGGCGTTGATTTACCAAGAGAAAAGCGTGTGGAGATTGGTCTGACTTATATCTACGGTATCGGTAGAGTAAGTTCCAACAAGATTCTTGCTGCAGCAGACGTTAACCCGGATACCCGTGTTAAGGATCTGACTGACGAGGAAGTTGCAAGAATTCGTGACGTTATCGATGGAGAGTACACTGTAGAGGGTGACTTAAGAAGAGAAGTTGCCATGGATATCAAGAGACTCCAGGAGATTGGTTGCTATAGAGGCATCCGTCACAGAAAGAGCCTTCCTGTCCGCGGACAGAAGACAAAGACCAACGCTAGAACACGTAAGGGTCCTAAGAAGACAGTTGCTAACAAGAAGAAGTAATTGAAGTAAGTGAGAATAGCAACTTATAACTACTCGTAGAGAGAGAAAGAGAAATAAGAAGAAAGTAGGTTAGTTTAATGGCTAAGAATGTGTCAGCAAAGAAAGTGACAAAAAAGCGTGTAAAGAAAAACGTTGAACGTGGACAGGCCCATATTCAGTCATCTTTCAACAATACGATTGTTACGTTGACTGATACCCAGGGAAACGCTTTATCCTGGGCAAGTGCAGGCGGTCTTGGATTTAAAGGTTCAAGGAAATCTACTCCTTATGCAGCTCAGATGGCAGCAGAGACTGCTACTAAGGCAGCTTTAATACATGGATTAAAGTCCGTTGATGTTATGGTAAAGGGACCAGGTTCAGGTCGTGAGGCAGCTATCCGTGCACTTCAGGCTTGTGGTCTTGAAGTTACCAGCATCAAGGATGTGACACCGGTTCCGCATAACGGTTGTCGTCCGCCAAAGCGTAGAAGAGTTTAATTAGGAGGTATTAAAGATGGCAGTAAGTAGAGTTCCAGTGCTTAAGAGATGCAGATCTCTTGATATGGACCCAATTTATCTTGGATATGACAAGAAGTCTAACAGACAGTCTAAGAGAGCTAATAAGAAGATGAGCGAGTACGGTCTGCAGATGCGTGAGAAGCAGAAGGCAAAGCTTATCTATGGTGTTTTGGAGAAACCTTTTAGAAATTATTATGCAAAGGCAGAGCGTCAGACTGGTATGACCGGTGAGAACCTGATGATTCTTCTGGAGCGTAGATTAGATAACGTAATTTTCCGTCTTGGTTTCGCTCGTACAAGAGACGAGGCTAGACAGATTGTTGACCACAAGCATGTGCTTGTAAACGGTTCCTGTGTAAACATCCCGTCTTACTTAATCAAGGCTGGCGATGTAATCTCCATCAAGGAAAAGGTTCAGGATTCCCAGCGTTATAAGGACATTGTCGCAGTAACAGGCAGCAGAATGGTACCGGAGTGGTTAGACGCTAACATCGAGGCTTTAAGCGGAACTGTTAAGCAGCTTCCAACCAGAGAGATGATCGATGTTCCGGTAGACGAGATGCTGATTGTCGAGTTGTATTCCAAATAATAATTCTTTATTGTTTAGCAGTAATGGTCTTGCAAAGCTTTGCAGCGTACTGCTAAACAAACTGATTTTATTTGAATGCTTCTCTTAAGAGCATCCTATAAGGAGGGGCTAATAGTGTTTGATTTCGAAAAACCCAAGATTGAAATTAAGGAGATGTCTGAGGATAACAGATATGGCAAGTTTGTAGTAGAGCCGCTTGAGAGAGGCTATGGTATTACACTTGGCAATTCCTTAAGAAGAATCATGCTGTCTTCGCTTCCGGGTGCAGCTGTCAGTCAGATTAAGATTGAGGGCGTGCTTCACGAGTTCTCCTCTATCCCGGGAGTGAAAGAAGATGTTACAGAGATCGTCATGAATGTTAAGAGTCTTGAGATCAAGAACAACAGCGAGACCAACGAGCCAAAGATTGCTTATATCGAGCATGAGGGCGAGGGTGTTGTTACCGCTGCTGACATTCAGGTTGATCAGGATATTGAAATTATGAATCCGGACCAGGTAATTGCAACACTTAGCGGCGGAGAAGATTGCCGTCTCTATATGGAGCTTACCATTACCAAGGGACGTGGATATATCAGTGCAGAGAAGAATAAGAACAGTGAACTTCCAATCGGTGTGATTGCAGTAGATTCTATCTACACACCAATCGAGAGAGTCAATGTGACTGTTGAGAATACCCGTGTAGGACAGGTTACTGATTATGATAAACTGACACTCGACGTATATACTAACGGTACGTTAGCACCAGATGAAGCAGTCAGCTTGGCTGCAAAGGTTCTGAATGAGCACCTGAACCTGTTCATTGATCTTTCCGAGAATGCCAAGTCCGCTGAGGTCATGGTTGAGAAGGAAAACAATGAGAAGGAAAAGGTTCTCGAGATGAACATCGATGAACTGGAGCTGTCCGTTCGTTCCTACAATTGTTTGAAGAGAGCCGGCATCAACACAGTTGAAGAACTTTGCAACAAGACTGCTGAGGATATGATGAAAGTCAGAAACCTTGGTAAGAAGTCTCTTGATGAGGTTAACGCAAAGCTGAAGGAACTGGGGTTGGATTTTAAGTCCGGTGAAGAGTAAGTTAAACGGAGGTAAATCACAGTGGCAGGTTACAGAAAGCTTGGAAGAACTTCTAACCAGAGAAAGGCCATGATCAGAGGCCAGGTTACAAGTCTTCTTTACAATGGCAAGATTGTTACAACAGAAGCAAGAGCAAAGGAAGTCAAGAAGGTTGCTGAAGGACTGATCGCTCTGGCTGTTAAGGAAAAGGATAACTACGAGACCGTTACTGTTAAGGCTAAGGTTGCCCGCAAGGACGCTGATGGCAAGAACGTAAAGGAAGTAGTAAACGGCAAGAAGGTTACTGTTTATGATGAGGTAGAGAAGGAGATCCAGAAGGATAAGGCTTCCAGACTTCATGCAAGAAGACAGATGATGAAGACTCTTTACGGAGTAACCGAGGTTCCAACTACCAATGCTGGTAAGAAGAAGGGAACAAAGTCCGTAGATATGACAAAGAAGCTCTTCGATGAGATCGCTCCAAAGTACGCTAACCGTAACGGCGGTTACACCCGTATTGTAAAGATCGGTCTTCGTAAGGGTGACAACGCAATGGAAGTACTGTTAGAGTTAGTTTAATTTGTATCAATTCAGAGTCAAGCAGATTTACCTGAAAAGTGTGAGTCATGCTTGCATGAATGAACACTTTTAACGGTAAATCTATTTGGCGAGAAGCCACAGCGAGATGAAGCGAAGCGAAATCGAGATGTGACTCTGAATTGCTAGATCAATTCAAAAAAATAGAATCGAAGATGAGCCATGCAGGTTGCTGCATGGCTTTATTTTTGTGTTTTTTGTTTTGGCTACCCGGAAGGTTACGAAGGGGGCCTCGGCGAAGTGACTTTGTCGACGGGCCCAACTCCGCGGGTCCCCACTACGCGTTTTCAACGTAAGTGTATTTTGACAACGGGCTCGCTACAACGTCCCGTCTCGTAAAGCACATTCGTCTCGGCCGCCCACTACATATCTGTGTTTACATAGCTTGCAATTCGAACGGCATCATGCTATGATAATCGAGTGTTAGAGAGAGGAGGCCACCGATGGGCATTATCAGTATAAAAAACCTGGTTCACCGCTTCACCAAGTATGGCGACAACGGCGAAGAGATTGGCGAAAAGACTGCGCTAGAACAGGTATCTCTTGATATTGAGAAAGGAAGTTTTGTTGCAATATTGGGTCATAACGGCTCGGGCAAGTCAACACTGGCAAAACATTTGAATGCCTTGCTGCTGCCTACCGAGGGAACTGTATATATATCGGATAAGCTATCATCCGATGAGAAAAATCTCTGGAAGATTCGCCAGTCTACTGGCATGGTTTTCCAGAATCCAGATAATCAGATCGTAGCAAATGTCGTAGAGGAGGATGTCGGCTTCGGCCCAGAAAATATGGGCGTGCCAACCGAAGAGATCTGGAAGCGCGTCGACGAGAGTCTGAAGGCAGTTGGCATGGAGGCATACCGATTACAATCCCCGAATAAATTGTCGGGAGGACAAAAACAGCGTGTCGCAATCGCTGGAATTATGGCGATGAAGCCGCAGATTATTGTGATGGATGAGCCAACCGCCATGCTGGATCCGAGTGGCCGAAAGGAAGTCCTTGACACCGTTCATGAGCTGAATAGGAAAGATGGAATCACGGTAATACTGATCACGCATTACATGGAAGAGGTCATTGACGCGGATCGTGTGGTCGTCGTGGATGGCGGACGCATTGTCGATGATGGAACACCGAGGGAGATTTTCTCGCAGGTGGAGCAGCTAAAGCGCTATCATCTTGATGTACCGCAGGTGACAGAGTTAGCATGGGAACTAAAAAAGGACGGTTTGCCGTTTTCGGATGGTGTGCTTAGTGTCAATGAGTTTAGCGATGAGTTTAAGAGAGTGTACAATACTGATTTTTCTGTTCATACGGCACAATCTGTTTCGGAGAAAAAGGATCTTTCAGAAGTAATGAATCGTGAACAGGAGCAGGCGCTCCTTGAACTTTCCCATGTTACGCACGTCTATGATCCAGACAGCAAGAATCCATTCCCTGCATTAAATGATGTGAATTTGTCGATTCATAAGAATGAATTTATTGGAATCATCGGTCATACCGGCTCTGGAAAGTCAACGCTGATTCAGCATTTAAATGGACTGATGAAGCCGACGAGCGGAACAATTACTTACGAGGGAAAAGACATCTGGCAGGACGGGTATCCGTTAAAAGAGCTTCGCAGCAAGGTGGGATTGGTATTTCAGTACCCGGAGTATCAGCTGTTTGAGGAGAGTGTCTTTAAGGATGTCTGCTTTGGCCCGAAAAACCAGGGCTTGATCGAGGATGAGGTGAAGGCTCGCGCTAAGGAAGCACTTCAGATGGTCGGAATTGACGAGTCGCTTTATGAGGTATCGCCGTTTGAGCTGTCAGGAGGACAGAAGCGTCGTGTGGCAATCGCTGGCGTGCTGGCAATGAATCCACAGATTTTAATTCTTGATGAGCCGACCGCAGGTCTTGACCCGAAGGGAAGAGACGATATCTTAGGTCAGATCGCAAAGCTTCAGAAGGAGCGTGGTATTACGATTGTGCTTGTCTCACATAGCATGGAGGATGTGGCACAGTATGCAAGCCGTCTTCTTGTAGTAAATGGCGGAAGGATTGTCTTCGATGATAAGCCGCGAAAGGTATTTGAGCACGAAAAAGAGCTTCACGAGATGGGTCTTGCGATTCCGCAGGTGACACAACTGATGCACCGCTTAAAGAGCGAAGGATATTCGGTTTTTGAAAACGCCATTACCGTACAAGAGGCAAGAAAGGATCTGCTGATGTATTTTCAGGGGAAGAAAAAACAGGATTGCAAGAGCCAAGACCAGAAAACTCATGATCAGAAGAATATGAATGAGTCACGTAGAAAGTCGGAGGAAGAAACGGTATGATTCGAGATATTACAATAGGACAATACTATGCAGCCAAGTCGCCGATTCACCGGCTGGATCCGCGTGTTAAGCTGGCAGGAACCATGCTTTATATTATCAGTTTATTTACGGCGGATGGTTCAATCTGCTATCTGCTTGCCGTGTTGGCACTTGCGGCAGTAATAAAATTATCCACAGTTCCGTTTCGATTCATGGCAAGAGGCTTAAAGAGCATTATCATCATTTTATTGATTACGGTTTCTTTTAATTTATTTTTGACGCCGGGAACGAGCATCATAGATGTGTGGCTGCTTCGCCATATCACATGGGAGGGCTTGGAAAAGGCCGTATATATGGCAATTCGCCTGATTCTTTTGATTCTTGGTTCATCGATCATGACGCTCACAACGACGCCAAATGCGTTGACAGATGGCTTAGAGAAGAGTCTTGGCTTCTTAAAAAAATTCAAGATTCCTGTACATGAAATTGCAATGACGATGTCGATTGCGCTTCGCTTTATCCCAATTTTAATCGAAGAGACGGACAAGATCATGAAGGCACAGACTGCAAGAGGAGCGGATTTTGAGAGCGGCGGACTGATCAAAAAGGCAAAGGCGATGGTACCGCTTCTGGTGCCGCTGTTTATTTCTGCGTTTCGCCGCGCCTCTGATCTGGCCATGGCGATGGAGGCAAGATGCTATCGCGGCGATGAGAATCGCACGAAGATGAAGCCGCTCAAGTATGCGGCGATTGATAAGAAAGCATATGGTTGTCTGCTCGTATACATGGTTGTTATGATTGTGTTAGCAATCTTGTGGAAGTAAGTAGATAAGAAAAATAGAACAATGAATTGAATTTTGGGAAATGTTCTGTAAAAATAGAACAATAGATTTTCCTAAATAAGTTTGAGAATGAGGAATAGAATGACAAAGCGAGTAAAAATGGTCGTTGCCTATGATGGAACGAACTACTGTGGATGGCAGAAGCAGCCAAACGGCATCTGTATCGAGGAAGTGTTAAATCGTGAGCTGTCGAAGCTGTTAAATGAGCCGATTGAGGTGATTGGTGCCAGCCGTACTGATTCGGGTGTTCATGCGCGTGGCAACATTGCGGTATTTGATACCCATGCGCGTATGCCAACGGACAAAATCTGCATCGCACTTAATCAGCGTTTGCCGAAGGATATCGTAATTCAGGAGTCCTGCGAGGTGGCACCCGATTATCATCCGCGAAAGCGAAATACAAAAAAGACTTACGAATATCGCATCCTAAATCGAAGAGTGCCGCTTCCGGATCAGAGATTTAACTCTTATTTTTATTACTATGCGCTTGATGTGGACAAGATGCGTGAGGCGGCACAGTACTTAGTTGGTGAGCATGATTTCAAAAGTTTCTGTTCCATTCGCACTCAGGTGGAGGATACCGTTCGCCGTATTTATTCGATCACGATAAAGAAAAATGAGGAAGATCGCATTGACATTCGCATTAGTGGAAATGGATTTCTCTACAACATGGTGCGCATCATTGTGGGCAGTTTAGTAAAGGTTGGCTGCGGTTTCTGGAAGCCAGAACAGATCAAAGAGGCACTTGAGGCGCGCGATCGAAGCAAGGCAGGTCCGAAGGCACCAGCAGAGGGCTTGACGCTGATTTCCATTGAGGAAGAGGCGCTTCCACCAGTGATTCGTGAGGAAAATGAGCATTGGTCTTATCGAATCAATCAGGGCGAGATCGAAAGCTTAGGCAAGGCATATATTCAGATTTTCGCTTGTGATGAGCGTGATTTTGATCGACTTCTCGTGCGTCTTGTTAAGCAGGCATCCCGAAATGGGGCCGAGCAGATCCATGTAAGAGACAATACCGGTCATTTGACGCTTGGCTATAAGGCAGAATACTTCACATTTCATCAGGAGTATACACAGTGGAAGCTTGTCAAGCAGCTTGAAAGCCTCGGTGTAAGTCCATCTTACCGTGGCAAGGGAATTGGACAGACAGGATTGTCAGCCTTTGAAGCGATGGCAAGAAAAGCAGAATGTGAAAGCAGCTGCATGGTTTGTGCAGATTGCAATCCGGCAATTCGTCTGTATGAAGAAAATGGATATCAGAGAGCGAAAGAATTCTCACATTGGTATGTCACAAGCGATGAGAAGAAGAATCAGAAAACTGCTCTGGAGGAAAAAACAGAAATTTAACATCAGTTTGAAACCAGAAAAGGGTATTTATGAAAAAACAAAAAAACGATAATGAAAAACAGATTTGGGTTTACTTATTCCAAGTCGTCTCGATACTTGTTTTATTTTTCTGTGTTTGGCTGTTGACAAGAGAGAAAACGTATAATGAGATTGATGTCAATAAGGTCGCACAAAATCTAGTCGAGCTCATGCCAGACACGGTCGTATCGGAGAGTGATATGGTTGTAAAGGAACGCTTTGGGTTAGAGGCAAATGCGTTCAATGCGCTTGTCTATTATGGACCCAATTCCAACATGGATGCGGCAGAGCTGCTGCTAATTGACATGAAAGATACAAGCCAGAAGGAAGCAGTAACAGACGCGATTCAAAAACGAATTGACTATCAAAAGACCTGCTTTGAGGGCTATGGTGTCGATCAGATGGAACTGATCAATCAGGCGAAAACAATTGTCTATGGTCATTACGTCCTCTTTATTGTATCAAAAGACAGTCGGCCCGCAAGGGATGCATTTGCTCAGGCAGTCACCAAATAACAATCACAAAAAGGAACAGGATATAAAACATGGTATTTTCAAGTATGACTTTTTTATTTGCATTTCTGCCTGTTGTGGTTTTGGTGTACACATTAAGCCCGAAACAAATGCGAAATGCAATTCTTTTGATTGCAAGTTTATTCTTTTATGCATGGGGAGAACCACGAAACATTCTTCTTATGCTTTTAAGCATCGTCGTCAATTACGTGTTTGGTCGCCTCATTGAGTCAGACAGAGCGTCACAATCGAAAATGCGTGTATGGAATCTGGGCTTTGCCGTTGCATGGAATGTATTGATGCTTGGCATTTTCAAATATGTCTCTGGAATCTCACAGACACTTCATGCATTGTTGCCGTCGCTCATTCCAGTTGCAAAGATTGCGCTGCCGATCGGCATCTCATTTTATACGTTTCAGGCGATTTCTTATCTGGTCGATGTGTATCGTGGGACGACAAAGGCACAGAACAATCTGATTAACTTTGCCCTCTATATCGCAATGTTTCCTCAGCTGATCGCTGGTCCGATCGTGCGATATGAGGACGTGGAACAGCAGATTCGAAGCCGCAAGGTAACGCTTGCAGGTTTTGGAATAGGCTGTGAATTTTTTATTCGTGGCATGGTGAAAAAGGTATTGTTTGCCAATTTGCTCGGTCAGATTTTTGTGCGCATTCAAGCGCTAAACAATGCGCAGGCATCCGTTGTAACCGCATGGATTGGTGCAATCTTATATACATTACAGATCTATTACGATTTTAGCGGCTATTCTGATATGGCGATTGGTCTTGGAAGAATGTTTGGTTTTCGTTTTCCACAAAATTTCAATTATCCGTACATCGCCGCAAGCATCACCGATTTTTGGCGCAGATGGCATATGACGCTCGGAACCTGGTTTCGTGAGTATGTGTACATTCCGCTTGGTGGAAATCGTGTGACAACGGCAAAGCATATCCGAAATTTATTGATCGTCTGGGGATTGACTGGTGTGTGGCATGGTGCAGGCATTAACTTTTTGCTTTGGGGACTCTACTATGGCGTGTTGCTTATCATTGAAAAGTATTTGATTGGAGCTTTTTTAAATAAGCATAAGGCAATCGGCCATGTGTTTACATTGATTGCCGTAGTGATTGGCTGGATGCTGTTTGCGAACACAAGCTTTGCTTCACTGGGACAATATTTTGGCATGATGTTTGGCATCGGTGGCGTTTCCTTTTTTAACGCAACAGCAGGATATTTCCTTCGCACAAGCATCGTGCTACTCGTGTTGGGCATGCTTTTTTCCACGCCATTTCCGCACCAGTTTAACGAGCAGATTTTTGTGCGTTATCCAAAGGCAAGCGTAGCAGTTCGCGTATTTTTGTTTTTGCTTTGCATTGCAGCGCTTGTTTACCAGACCTATAATCCATTTTTATATTTTCGATTCTAAGGAGGTTTGCCTTGAACACAAAAGAAATTCGCAAAAGAAAAGGGTTTTACTTTTGCTTACTGGCAGTTACCAGTGTCTTGCTGCTATTGCTTTTGAGTATTGTCAGCCTGTTCTGGCCGACCAGACGTTTTTCTGCATCCGAACGGCGAAATCTCACGCAGCGTCCGAAGCTTTCCTATGAGGGAATCGTTGATGGAAACTTTTCAAATGAGGTGGAAAGCTACTTGGCCGATCAGTATCCGGCAAGAGACATCTGGGTCTATTTGAATTCGCTGCAAAACCGCATCCTTGGAATTGATTATCAAAATGGGATTTATCGCGGCAGGGATGGGTATTTAATTCAAAGCTTTGATCAAAGTGGCATTGATGAAGAGGATCTGGAAAAGCAGGCAGTTTTGACTGCTTTTTTAAAGCGCAATTCTCAGATTCAAAGTTATGTGATGCTTGTGCCGACAGCGGCGTGGATTTTAGAAGATCATTTGCCGTCAGGCGCGCCACAGGGCGATGAAAAGAGTTGGTATGAGAGTTGGCTTTCTACGTCCAAAATTAAGGAGTTGTCTAATGTTATAGTGGTTGACTGTGCAGATGCATTGGGCAAGTCTGCAAAGAATAATCAGATTTATTATCGAACGGATCACCATTGGACAACCTATGGTGCAAGTGTTGCCTTCGGGGAGTTGGCAAAACAAATGGACTTGCCTTATCAGGCAGACGAGTTTGAAGCACACACGGTTCACACCCAGTTTCAGGGAACGATGATGTCCTCCAGCGGCTTTTATTCGGGGACAAAGGACTCGATTGATCTTTATTTGCCAAAGGAAGAGGAAATCCTTCTTGTGACAAACAAAGAAGCACAGACAACAGCAACGACCATTTACTCGGAAGAGGGACTTCTCGGAAATGATCCGTACGAGGTTTTCTTGGGCGGAAATTATGGCCTGTTGAATATTCGTACTGGTTCGCAGAGTGGAAGAAGGCTGCTTTTATTAAAGGATTCCTATGCGAATGCGATGCTTGGCTTTCTGACACCTTATTTTTCAGAAATTGATATTGTTGATCCGCGCTACTACAGCAGTGATCTCGACATGCAGATCGCTGTCAATCAGTATACCGATCTTCTGATTCTCTACAATTTGCAAAGCTTCGCAAAGGATTCATCCCTTGCACTTGTTTTGGGAGAGGAGGATGTAGAATGAGACAATATGCACGTTTGCTTCGCATTGCACTGACCATTTTAGGCAGCTTTTTGATCGCTTTTGTGGTACTCGGACTGGTATTCAATTTTAGGTTAAAGCGATCAACCGTAACGGCAGAGGCGAAAAGTCTGGTGGAAAACTTAGGAACAAAATCAGAACTTGATGTGGCGAGTGAGCTGGCAGCATTGCAGCAGACAGAGGCACAGACACAGGAAGAAGATACGCAAGGACAGATGGAAACACAGGAATTGGCTCAGAATGAAGAATCAACTCAGGTACAAGATTTGGCACAAGGCGAGACAACGGCAGAGGCAGCAAATTCAGTGCAAGCTCAAGTACAGAACCAAAACCAAGAACAGGCTTCCGTAGAAACTGGACAGGAGAGTGGAACTTCAATTGACGTTTTGATTGCACAGTGGAATGAACAGCTCGATGCAGACACGGTAACCAATCTTAGCGAAGAGGAGCAGGTCGCAGTGCATACGCTTTTTGTAAATACCATCTTTTTTGGTGATTCGATGACGCAGGCAATTGGCGAGTATGGTTTCTTGGATATGACCAATATCGTCTATCAGCGAAGTGCAACGATTGATGTGTTGATCACAAAAATCCCAGAGGTTGCAGCTACGTTACCGAAACAGGTTATCATTTTTACTGGATTAAATGATTGCAATCATTACACCGACATTGCCGATTACAGACGAGATTATGTAACGATGCTCCAGCAGTTAAAGGCATCCATTCCGGGAGTGAAGATTGTTGTCAGCAGTCTGCTTCCGCCGTCCGATGCACTAGGACAGGTAAGAGCGGATCTGGTGCGAGCACCACAGTTTGATCAGGAGCTGCGAAGCATTTGCCAGGAAAATGATGTCACATATGTGGATAGTACATGGATTGTGCGTCAACAGAATTATCTGGACGATGGCATTCATATGAATCGAACCTTTTATCGGGTTTGGTTTCGCTATCTGAAAGCCTTGCTTGGCAGCTAGTCAATTTGTTCCCACTCGCAAGACGCGAATCCGCGAAAGCCTTGCGCTTTTTTCAAAAAAATCAAGAAAAGCAGTTGACACGCGCGGGAGAGTGTAATATAATAAGGAAGCTGTGTTTAAAAGTAGTTTACTTATTATAGGCATAGCATGATAACGTGTATGTGTCTGGCTAAGCCAAGCCCCGGTAAGGACAGACTGCTTACAATAAATGTAGTATAGTTGAATCGATATATTTATTTAGGAGGGAAACCAATGAAGACTTACATGGCAAATCCTGCAAAAGTTGAGAAGAAGTGGTATGTTGTAGATGCTGAGGGACAGACATTAGGTCGTCTTGCATCCGAGGTTGCTAAGGTATTAAGAGGAAAGAACAAGCCAGAGTTCACACCTTTCGTTGATACAGGTGATTATGTAATCGTTATCAATGCTGAGAAGATTAAGGTTAGCGGAAAGAAGTTAGAGCAGAAGCTGTATCATACTCATTCCGCATATGTTGGTGGTTTCAAGACCGCTACTTTAAAGGAAATGATCGAGAAGAAGCCAGAGAAGGTTGTTGAGCTTGCAGTAGCAGGTATGCTTCCAAAGGGACCGCTGGGTAGAGAGATGTACACAAAGCTTCACGTATATGCAGGAGCTGAGCATCCGCACGCAGCACAGAAGCCGGAAGTATTGACATTCTAATAGGTAGTGTAAGGAGGAAATCACAGTGGCTAAAACAAAGTTTTATGGAACAGGTAGAAGAAAGAGCAGTATTGCCAGAGTATATTTAGTACCGGGTACCGGCAATATCACCATCAATAAGAGAGACATCGACAACTACTTTGGTCTTGAGACCTTAAAGATGGTTGTACGTCAGCCGCTTGCAGCAACTGAGACTGCTGACAAGTTTGACGTTCTGGTTAACGTTCACGGCGGTGGAACAACAGGTCAGGCTGGTGCTATCCGTCACGGTATCTCCCGTGCACTTCTGCAGGCAGACGCTGAGTATCGTCCGGTTCTGAAGAAGGCTGGTTTCTTAACAAGAGACCCGAGAATGAAGGAAAGAAAGAAGCCGGGCTTAAAGGCTGCTCGTCGCGCTCCACAGTTCTCAAAGAGATAATTGCGAGATTTTATCTCATATCAATCAAGAACTCAAAGACCTGGAAGGTTTATCCTTCCGGGTCTTTTTTGTAACACTGACCAAGTATAAAGGAGAATAACTAGATGAAACTATTATTTGGAACGGGGAATCAGGCAAAACTGAATGTGATGAAAATTCGGTTAAAGCCACTTGGAATTGATCTGATTGGACTGGAAGATCTGAAAAGGGAAGGATATACAGTTCCTAGAGTGCCAGAAACTGGAAATACGCCGTTAGAAAATGCGAAACAAAAAGCGATGGCGTATTATCAGGCATTTAAAATGCCGGTATTTTCCTGCGATTCTGGCTTGTATTTTGATGAGGTACCGGACGAAATCCAGCCGGGAGTCCATGTGCGCAATGTAAATGGACGATGTCTGTCGGATGATGAGATGTTAGCGTATTATACAGGGTTGGCAAAGCAGTATGGAACCCTTACCGCATACTACCGAAATGCAATCTGTCTGGTGCTGGATGAAACGAGAGTTTTTGAAACCATGGACTCTTCCGTTGCGAGCGAACGATTTCTTCTGACGGATACGCCTCATAGTACAATCCGAAAAGCAGGATTTCCGCTAGACTGTATTTCATTAGATTTGAAAACGGGAAAGTATTATTATGACTTGCCAAGAGCGGAACTGGAGCAGCTGGCAGTTGAGGATGGAGTGCTTGCTTTTTTTGAGAAAATTAAAAAGTATGGATTTGTAAAAATGGAAAATGGAATGGAGTTGATGGGATGAGCAGACAAGTAACAAATTTACAGCCTTGGGAATGTTTGATGAAGCGAATTGTCTGGAAACAGTTAGGAGACGTTCGTGATAAGAAGATACTTGATTTTGGAAGTGGTATTGGAGTAACTGCAAATTATTTGGCAGAGCATAACGATGTAATAGCTATTGAACCGGATGAAGACAGCATAAAAGAGCGATGGGCAGACAACCAGTATGTACAAATTATAGGTGGTATTGATAAATTGTGTAAGTTTGATGATGAAACTTTTGATATGATTATTTGTCACAACGTTTTGGAGTATGCCGAGGATAGAGTGAATATTGTTAAGGAATTTGCAAGGATTTTAAGGCCTAATGGTAAGATTTCTGTTGTAAAACATAATCGTGCAGGTAGGGTGATGCAGATGGTTGTCCTTTTAAATGATTTCGGACATGCCCATAGCCTGTTGGATGGTTGTGATGGAATGGCTTCTAAGTATGGAGCAATTCATTACTATGAAGATACAGATATTGAGAAATGGTGTCCAAAACTTGCAATTACGAAGACACTAGGGATAAGAACTTTCTGGGATCTGCAACAAAATCAGGAAATACAGAAGGAGGCTGACTGGCAGGATAAAATGGTGGAAATTGAGATGCGGGTATCAGATATGGATGGATATAAGGATATTGCATTTTTTCATCATTTGATGATTGCGAAGAGATAGGGATGGCGCTGTGAACCTCACCCGCCTAAAACGCCTAGGCGGTTATAGACGAGGCTTCCATCTCAGCACAGGCAACACCTGCGCCTACTGCTTTAGGAATTTGGCGCGGGAATCCTCGGCCATTCAATGACCGAGATGAAAGCGCCGCTTGCTTT
>CAVFYJ010000020.1:0-39094 GCA_963626545.1 Acetatifactor sp.
AAAAGTGTTTGATTTTTCGCTTTTTATTTCGAAGATTTGCCAGTTCTGCAAAGGCCGGCTCGACCTCTTCGTGATAAAAGTCAATTACCGGACTCATGGAACCGATTGCTCTTCCATCAGATGTATGAAAACAGTCCAAGATTCCGGTATCCACTCCAATACAATTCGTTGTTGCAGGCTGCTGTCTGGCGGAATCATACGACCATCCAATTCGAAGTTTTCCCTTTCGTATCTGCATCAGAACCGTTCCCGCCATCTTGTTGCACTGAATCTTATGTAAAGAATGACTGCTGGTATCAATCGGAATTGTGATGCGTTGTCTTGTTTTGAGCGGATTTGTAATCATGATTACATAGGGCATTTTGGTATCGGTTGACTGTTCGATCTTCATCAAACGAGAATCCAATGGAACGGATACAAAACGAAGCTTGGGAAGCCGATATTCCAATGATTTTGAAGCGTATCGCTCCTGAAACTCCATCTGCAGACCCAAAAACTCCTTTTCGGACAGCTCATGCAGTGTTTTTACGCAGTCCTCATAAAACGTGCCTTCTATCTGTTGCATCGTTTCTTCCATCTTTTGTTTTGAACATCCCATGATTGACATGGCAAACAATACCTTTGACTGGGCGAATATCCCCATCCCTTCTGACAAAAGATCAAGCCGAATATTGTTCAAACGACTTGATACCTGCACGACTGCCGCATCAAATGCATTCTGGCAAAACGCAGAGTTGATTCCTTCCGGACGAATGGCCTTTTCCAGCTTTCGCATTTCTGGATCTTTCTTATCGTTCTTTACCAGTTGAAGTACGATAGCAGGATTCTTTTCTAATAGCTCAATGTTACGATTGATGAGCGCCGTATACGAATTCTGCATCTGCTGCAAGGTAACAAGCTTTTCTTTATTCGGCTGGCCATATAGAAAAACACTCTTTGTAATGGTAGTCTGAAAAGAACTGTTCTTTTTCTTTCTTGCCTTTTGCATAGCCCCTCCTTTCATCAGTACTGTTTTGACTGGTGTTCGATATACTTACGAATGGTCTCTTCTGAGATGTCTCCAATTGTTTCCAGATAGTAAGAATGGTTCCAAAGCTCTCCTTTCCACAGCTGTTGGCGTAAGTCTGGAAACTTTTCGTACATCTTTCGGCCTGTGATTCCCTTTAAGTATTGCACAATTAAGGACGGAGACAGCTTTGGTGGAGCAGATACAAAAAGATGGACATGATCCCCTTCTCCTGATTCAAACTCAGCAACTTCAAATCCTTTCTCGTTTGCAATCTCCTGAATCAGCTCCCTCATATAGGATTCCACTTCGGGAGTAATGATCTTTCGGCGGTATTTTACAGACCATACAATGTGATAGTTGATGTTATACACACAGGTACGTGCGTGTTTTAAATTATCTTTTTTCATACACACAGTATATCATATATTATATATAAAGTCAATAAATTATTAGTTTTTTCTACTACGCACAGTATTGTTTTAAATAAATAACAATAACATAAGAAGCCATCGCCACCCGAATCCTTCCTATATTTTTCTGCCGAAGACAGTTTCGTTTTTTGGAACACAAAAAACTTCACGCCTTCAGCAGATTTATGGTATGATAAAAGCAAGCGGCGCTTTCATCTCGGTCATTGAATGGCCGAGGATTCCCGCGCCAGATTCCTAAAAGAAATGGTAAAAATAGGGATCAGGGAAAAATGGCTTTTTCCCTAGTCCCATTGGCTTAGCAGTCGATATTCATGATTGATTATCCATTACCCTTCAATTGCGATATGCTTCTTCTCTTCTACTACCGGCTTTGCTTCCTTCTTTGCAACGGTTACCGTCAGCATACCATGCTCAAAGTGAGCCTTGATATTGTTCTCAGTTGTATCCTTGCCAACATAGTAGCTTCTCTGACAGGAACCTGCATAACGCTCTCTTCTTAAGTACTTGCCGGTCTTCTTATCCTTCTCGTCCTCGTCAAGACCCTTCTCAGCGCTGACTACCAGATAACCATCCTTCAGATCAACCTGTACTTCATCTTTCTTAAATCCCGGAAGATCAATCTCAACTTCATACTTATCATCGAATTCCTTGATATCGGTCTTCATCAGATTTGCTGCATGATGTCCATACAGCTTACGCTCTGCGTTTCCCTCTGCTCTGTCATCTATAAATGGAAATTCAAAAAAATCATTAAAGAAATTGTCACTAAAAATACTCGGTACTAACATAATCAAAATCTCCTTTCAAATCACTCATCATTATTTTCCAGTTTGTTTTCATCCGCAGCCTTGCTGTTTCCAAACTTCAGATCAGATACTCCTTGAAGAGTTCGAACTCGGAACGCCTAACTTTTTTGTTCCTTTCTGTTCTCTCTGTACCTCTCTTTTGTTCTAGCTGTACTATAGCACGTATCATTAGCAATGTCAAGTGTTGAGTGCTAATTTTTTGTGAAGATTTTGTGAACTCAATACTAATTCAGCCAATGGGGACAGGGAAAATGACTTTTTCCCTGTCCCCATTGGCTTATTCTTTCTCGTACTTTTCAATTATACACTGATGTTCTTTACTATTTTTATCATAATTAATTCCCACTAATAGAATATCCCCAGTATAGCCAAGAATGGAAGAAGGATACTTTTTGTCCGTGATCTGCTTCAATGCCGTCTGTGCATTTTGATTCCACTTCAGCTCTACGATCATCGCAGGATACTCTTCTTTGTATTCTGGCTTTGGCACAAACACAAAATCAGCAAAGCCGCGTCCTGTCGGCAATTCTCGAACTGGTTTAAAATAATATTGCATTGCACTCAAATAGGCGATTGCAAGCACGCTGCTCAACGAATTTTCATTGTTGTACTGAATGACTGATACATATTGGTTATGAATTTTTTCCATTTGTTCCGCAACCGCAGCACCATCCATATCTAATGTAGCATCCAACAGATTTTCAGATTCCTGCTGAAATAACAGCATTTCATTCCAGGATCTGCTCTCAACCGCCATTGTCAATTCCTGCCGAATTTCCTCATTTGGCACAAAGGCCACTTTTTTTATTTCATTATAGCCAAGATAGCCCAAATGAATCATGTAAGTTAATACTTCATCTTTGCTCTTTATATTGACTGCATCGTTTTTAAACGTTGCTGTATTTACTTTTACTTCTGCACCTGAGAGCATTTCAATAATAGCTGTTTTTAATCCGTCGTAATTTCTATTTATCAACGGAACAATTACTTCATAAGAAGCCGTTTCTGACCAATAGCTCTTAAATTCTCCTCTAAGCATTACGCTGACAACTGCTCTCGGATTATAGACTTGATATTCTTTTAAAAGATACCCATCATACCATCGCTTCACTTTCTCAAAATCCTGATGATATTCTTCTGACAGTTTTTTTACTTCAACTTCAGTAAAACCGACATATGGCGCCAACTTACTTGCACTTAACATAGTAAACTCATCAAAATTATTTAATGCCGACTGTGTCTTTTCCTTTTTGATCGGAAGAATACCAGTTAGGTATGCAAGTTGAATATATTTTGTCGGCTCTGTTCCTTTAAACATTCCGCGCAAAAACATAATGTAGTCATCCTGTACTTTGCTGTTTGTTGCTGCATCACGGATAAGAACATCCCATTCATCTATAATGATAATAAATTTCTGTCCTGTTTTCTCCTTAACTCTCGAAAGCGCATCCGATAGATGAGATACTTCTGGCGGCAGAATTCCTGGATAAATCTCACGCAGTTCGCCCATTACGGAATCTGTAACAAATTCTACTATATGATCTGCGTCATTGCAATTCGCCAAAAACCACTGGATATCAATATGAATTACATCATATTGATTCAGATGCTTTTTAAAATCTGCAGCTTTGCTAATTTCAAGTCCTGAAAACATTTTTTCTGATGCTGCGCCTTTGCTATAATATGCCGCTAACATATTCGCCGTATATGACTTTCCGAATCGGCGTGGTCGGCTATTACAGATAAGAGCCTCTGTTGTATCAAGAACACTATTGGTATACTCAATCAAACCGGTCTTATCCACATAAATCTTGGAATTCAGCGCAACCTGAAATGCACTATTATCGGGGTTTACAAATCTTCCCATACGATCCAGACTCCTTTCTTGTTTTTCGGATACACTTCATTTTTTATGCTTTGATTTTACCATCTAGTCAACAAAATAGCAAGTTACGCCAACGGGGCCAGGGAAAAAGCCATTTTTCCCTGGCCCCACCAATTTTTTAATCGTTCGTATGCTTCTTCAAATGCTTCATCTTCTTCTACCAACTTTTCCGCTCTCCGCTAGTTTTCCGCCGATATTCACCCGGCGTCATACCCGTATAGCGCCGAAACACCTTTGAAAAATAGTTGCCGTTTGCAAAGCCATTTTGAATGGCGATCGCTTCAATGGTGTCAGCATCTCCAAGCAAATCATTCATTGCCGACTGGATGCGCAATTGATTTAAATAGTGAATGGGTGACATTCCCCATTCGCTGCGAAACGAACGCGAAAGGTGCTCTGGCGAGAGCTGTAAGCGTTTTGCCACTTCATCAATACCACTAAGCGTTGCAAATTCTCTTTCCATCAAGAGCGCTGCCTGTCCGGCAACACTTTCTTTTTGTGAGGAAGCCGGATGCAGCTGCTGACGTAACAATTCACACAAAAATCCATAAAGAAATTCGCCGCCCTCATATGGAACCAAATGACCACCATTGATCATACGTTTTTGCAGAGCGAATGCTTTTGAAATGACGCTCGCCTGCGGATCCACAAAAAGAATACCGCCACAGCACTCATACAGCTTTTTGCAGAAAGGCAGAACTGCAGTTCCATCAAAATGAAGATATAAAAATTCCCATGGCACATCTGCTTTCTTTGGAAGATAATAGCAGCTTTTTTGAGGAACGGCTGTAAAAAAAGCAGTGCCGACAGGAAGCTCTATTGCCTGCCCGTCTGCCTCGAACATTCCACAGCCGGACAATGTATATTGGAAGAGATAGCCACAGTAATCCGGACGCTTGCTATTGTCAAAAAAATACGATTCCTGAAAACGACTTTCAATGCCGCCATCAAGAAGAACCATCGGTTCATTTTCCAATCCTCCGAGGTTTAAAACACCGAATACACCTTTTGTATAGTCCATCAAAAATTTACCCCTCTATGTCAAGATTCTAGTCTTTTCTTTTTCAATAGAATTATTATAATAAAAGATAAGGGAATAAACAAGAGTGTTTAAGAAGGAATCAAAAAGTTACCATTCACACAGCATGCGAACGGTACTGTCAAAAATGCCGAGACACTCGGCTTTTATAAGGAGGATCTCATGAACAAGAATGATTTTGCACCATTGCCGCCGATGGGCTGGAACAGCTACGATTATTATGACACGACGGTAAACGAGGAACAGGTAAAGGCAAATGCTGCTTATCAGGCAGCTCATTTAAAAGATGCCGGATACGAGTATGTGGTAGTCGATATTGAGTGGTATGCAAAGAAAGCTGGCTCCCAGAGAGACAAGTATCAGTATATTCCATATTCCGATCTGGCAATTGACGAGTATTCTCGTTTGCAGCCAGACCCAGAGCGTTTCCCATCATCCGCTGATGGATCTGGCTTTAAGGCGCTGGCTGATTATGTGCACAGCCTTGGCTTAAAGTTTGGTATTCACATCATGCGCGGTATTCCAAGAATCGCAGCGCACACTCATATAGCAGTAAAGGGAACCGATTGGACCGCAAATATGATTGCAGATCCGAGCTCCATCTGCGGCTGGAATCCAGATATGTACGGCGTACGAAACTGCGAGGCTGGACAGGCGTACTACGATTCCTTACTGGAAATGTATGCTGAGTGGGGTGTTGATTTTATCAAATGCGATGATATCTGCAACACGAACATTTATCCACACAATCCATACTCTGCATCCCATGAGGTTGAAATGCTGGCAAAGGCCATCAAGAAGTGTGGACGAAGCGTTGTTTTGTCCCTGTCACCGGGACCGGCTCTGATCGAGAAGGCATGGCATTATGAAAACAATGCGAATATGTGGCGTATCACCGATGATTTCTGGGATAACTGGAAACTTTTAAAAAATATGTTTGAGCGCTGTGAGCTGTGGCAAAATCAGGTCTCCAGAGGCAATTATCCAGACTGCGACATGCTTCCAGTTGGAAAGCTCGGCAAGGGCTTTGGCGAGGAGCGTGATACTCGCTTTACAAAGGATGAGCAGCGCACAATGATGACACTGTGGTGTCTGTTTGGTTCCCCGCTTATGATCGGTGCCGAGCTGACAAAGCTTGACGAGTGGACACTGAATCTGCTGACCAATAAGAAGGTCCTTTCCATGCTCACACCAGATTGCAAGCCTCATCAGATCGCAAGAGATGAGAATCAGGCCGTATGGTCCGCCCATAATGAAAAGACAGGTCAAACCTTTGTTGCACTGTTTAACCTGTCTGAAGAAGTTCAAATTGTAAATGCAGATATTGAGCTGATCTTAGGCGCAGACGGCAGCAACCTGTATGAAGCCGATGCCGGTCTTTCCTTAGAGGAACTGTGGACTGGCAAGGTAGACAGCGCAGAGACCGCGATCAGTGCAGAGCTTGCACCGCATAGCTGTGTTGTTTACGAGGTTAAGTAAAAAAGGAACGGCTTAAAAATCAATCAATAAAGCAAATAACCAATGGGGTCAGGAAAAAAGCCATTTTTCCCTGACCCCGTTTTTACATTTTATTTCGAATATCTGCCAATCGTTTCAAAGCAGCCAGTAATGTTTCATCTTTTTTTGCAAAATGAAATTGTTGTGGTCAATCTTTTTTGTAACACTTGTAGCTAAATTTTTTGAGGAATTGGTTCATTCAGTTTATCACCAGAAATAAGGACTGAAACGGACTGTTTTTCTCATATTTTGAAATATCGGAAGTTTCACAAAAGCGGTTCGACTCGTCTCGCCGCTAATTTAGGTTACGATTTTATTGCTTGTCCAATAATAACAGGTCTTCTTCCTTTACGTATAGGCGCGTTGGCACACCCATAGATGGATTCCACTCGCGCTTGCTGATCTTCCACTGCATCCACTCACAGGTGTCATCTTTTCGAAAGGAAATATTCCACTCAAATGGATCTTCCAGTATTCGATAATCGCCTACCAAAAATTCGCTTACATGCTCTTGCTGTGGTTTTTCAATTGTTAAGTAGTGTGCGCGAATGCCTACGGTGCGCGCTTGCAGCGCTTCTTCTGATACAGACAATGCGACGCCCCAGCCTGCCGCCCAAAGTTTGCCGGATGCAGTGCTTTGCATCGTTGCTGCATTTTTTGTTGACTCTGAACCCACTACTGGTTCCAAATCTTTTATTGGTTCCACGCTGCAAATATTTTTACAGCCGGACAAAAGCGCTGCCGTTTTTGTCTTTGGATTTTTGAAAAATTCTTTTACCGACTCGATTACTTCCATCTTGCCCTGATTGATGCAGCTTACCGTGTCGCAGAGGCGATACACCTCATCTCTGCTATGTGATACGAACAATACCGGTTTGTGAATCTTCTGGAGAAGCTCTAGCATCTGCTGCTCCACCTGCCATTTCAGATAGCTGTCTAGCGCCGCAAATGGTTCATCTAGCAAAATCAACTCTGGCTCTGCCGCAAGCATACGTGCCATGGCGACGCGCTGCTTTTGTCCGCCGGAAAGCTGATCTGGCATATGATCCTCCAAGCCTTTTAACTGAAAGCCATTTATGTACGCTTTCACTTTTTGAGGATCTGGTTTTCGTCCCATTCCCGCCTGAATGTTCTGTACGACGTTCATATTGGGGAACAGTGCATAGTCTTGAAACATATATCCGACCTTTCGCTTTTGCGGCGGCAGATTGATTCGCTTTTGTGAGTCAAATAAGACTCGGTCGTTTAAGACGATTCGTCCCTCATCTGGCCGCTCAATACCCGCGATACATTTTAATGTCATGCTTTTTCCACATCCAGAAGCACCCAGAATGGCAAATACGCCGCCTTCCATCTGAAAATCAACATCCAGAAGAAAATTCCCTAATTTCTTTTTTATCGTTACCTGCAACATGATTTTTACCATCTCTTTTTTTCGCAATCCAATTTTTACCATATTTTTTTCTGTTTGTTTCTGCCTGAGCCAAGAAGATTCATCACCAGCACAATGCTAAACGCGATCAGTAGAATCACTACTACCCAAAAACCTGCTGTCGCGTAATCTCCGTCCTGAATGACCATTGCGATTTTCTGGGAGATTGTTCCTGTTTTTCCGGGAATGTTTCCTGCGAGCATAGAAGTTGCTCCGTACTCGCCCATGGCTCTTGCAAAGGTCAAAATCGTTCCGGAAAGAATTCCCGGCCGTGCGGACGGAATCACAATTTTCCAGAAAATCTTGGTTTCGGACATGCCGAGCGTGCGAGCTGCATAGATCAGATTCGCATCCACCTGCTCGAATGCTGCTCTGGCATTTCGATACATTAACGGAAATGCAATCACGGTTGCCGCGAATACACAGCCAAGCCATGTCTGCACAACCTTAATTCCCATACCGCTATAGAGCGCCGCGCCGAATGGACGACGCAGGCTAAAAATCAGTAACAGAAAGAATCCGGCTACTGTCGGCGGCAGCACCATCGGGAGGGTAAGAATGCCGTCCAATACTGCCTTTGTTTTTGGGTCTGCCTTTACTACCTGTCTTGCCGCAAAGAGTCCACCAAAAAAAGAAAGAATGGTAGCCACCACTCCTGTCTTTAATGAGATCAACAGAGGACTCCAGTCCAGTCCCTTCATAAATTCCATCATTGCTTCCATTTGTGTTTCCATCCATTCTTTCAAATTGTTCAAAAAATATTGCAACAATTAATCCTCTACATCGGTATCGAAGTAATACTTCTGGAAGATTTCCTTTGCATCATCTGTTATTAAGAAATCAACAAATTCCTTTGCAGTAGATGCCTGAAGCTCATCTGCCTCTGGATTTTCGATCTGTGCAACCGGGTAGATCACATCTCCTGTCAGATCATAGGAAACCTTTTCCAGAATTTCAAGACGATCTTCCAGTCCGTAGGTATCGGAATAGTATACGGTTCCGACCTCATTGGATCCCTCTGCTACTGCCAAGGTAACGGCACCAACATTTGCACACTCATTAATCTCGACACCGCCAAGTGCCTCAGAAATGGTTGTAGTCGGAATCTTGGATACATCATCCACCTTCTCTAACATTCCTGCGTTTACCATAGCCTGACGGGTATATTTTCCAACTGGAACAGAACCGTCTGCCAGTGCGATGCTGCCTGCCTTGCCAATGTCCTCTAAACCTGTTACCTGGGTGTTGCTTCCCTTATAGGTAACAACGCAAACCTGATTGTTTACCACATTGTGGCGTGTTCCCTCTACGACAAGACCATCGGTCTCATCGAGCTGATTCATCTGCTTTACAGCGGCTGAGAAAAATACGTCACAGGATGCACCCTCTTCGATCTGGGTCATCAGTGTACCCGAGCTGTCGTAGCTTCCCTGAATGGTGACATTCTCATGCGTTTTCTGGAATTCTGTGATCAGCTCCTCCATTACCTGATTTAAGCTCTTTGCAGCGAATACCGTAATGGTAACTTCTTCCTTCTTATCGGATGCATCAGCAGACTTTGCAGATTCGCTGGATACAGCCTCAGTAGATTCATTTGTCGTAGTGACTTCCTTTGTTGTTGCAGCCTCGGTAGCCTTTGTCGTAACTTCCTTTGTGTCTGCTTTCTTCGAACCACATCCTGCAAGTAAAGATGCTGACAACGCGGTTACCATTAACATGCCTACACTTTTCTTCCTCATTTGTTTTTCCTCCTTAAGCCAAGCTTTTCGCCTCTAATTTGTATGAGCTGTGCTGCAATGCTGATTGCAATCTCCGCCGGGGTTTCACTTCCGATGTCGATTCCAATTGGGGCGTGGACCTGATCGAGTTCTTCATCGGTGAATCCCTCTGCCAGTAGTTTTTCTCTGACGTACTTTGTCTTTCGTTTGCTTCCCACTATGCCTATATAAGAAGCAGGTGTGCGCAGCGCAAATCGCTCCACATCCGCATCACAGCGATGTCCTCTGGTGACAACCACCAGATAATCTTCTTTTTTCACTTCCAAAATATCGGAAAGTGCGGTAAAGTCAACCGTTTTTGTTTCCTGTACACCCGGGAATAAATTGGGATCCGTGTACTCCTCTCTGTCATCCATCACCATGCACCAGAAGCCCAAATGACTGAGGACAGGCACAAGTTCCTGTGCCAGATGACCGCCTCCGAAAACATAGACTCTTCCATCAAAACAAAATTCCTCGGCGTAGATCTTCTGAATTTCATTGTCCTCGGATTCCTCAAGAATGCGGCAATGTCCTCGCCCCTCCTCAATGTAAGACTGTAGTTTCGGATAGCCTTTTGAAAATGGGAGCAACAGCCAGTATGGCTTTCCTGCCTCTTCCGTTTCCAATGCCTTTTTTAGAAATTCTGCAATTTTCTCATCATTGCTTTTCATGCTGTAAAACAGAACCTTTACCTTACCTCCGCAGACCATTCCAAGACCGCCGTTTTCTCCAGTTCCCAAATCAAAGTCTTCAACAAAATGAGCATCGGTTTCGGAAAGCGTCATTGCCTTTTTTACAGCCTGATATTCCAAATTTCCGCCGCCGATGGTTCCATAAATTCGCCCGGTATGATCGACTGCCATATAGGCACCTGTCGTTCGCGGAATAGAACCGTTGCCCTCTACGATTGTGACCAAAACGGTATCACAATTCTGGTTCCAGCGATCGAGTAATAATTGATAAAGTGTTTTCATAATGTATAAGTCCTCCAATTTTATCAATTTTTGTATGTCTCTGTTTCTCTTATTTCATTTCTTTTATTTCTGTTTCTTCTATCTTTTCCAAGATGTCACCCTTTTTAATAGTTCCCCCTTGAAGAACAACTGCAAATACGCCCTCTCGCGGCATGATGCACTCGCCCATTCGCTTATAAATCTCACAGTGGCTGTGGCATTCCTTTCCAATCTGGGTCATCTCTAAAATTGCATCTCCACATTGAAAACGGGTTCCTACTGGGAGATTTCGAAAATCATATCCGCTGACGATCAAGTTTTCGCCAAAAGCGCCCAGTGCAATCTGTGCTCCTTTTTTGCGAAATTCTTCTATTTTTTCGTATGACAACAGACTCACTTGTCTGTGCCAGTGTCCGGCATGTGCATCGCCCTCGATGCCCCAGTCCTTTATAAGGATTGCCTGCTCGACTTCCTGTTTTGCCGTACCACGTTTTTCACTGATACAGATTCCTTTAATGACTCCCACCTTTTTTGTTCCTTTCCTATATCTTGTAATCTTGTTGCTTTTACCCACCGATTTTGACCATCTCATGGATTTCGGTCATCTCCTCAGGATGCTCGAAGCAATGGGCAGCGGGCTTTTTGTAAATGGCAGCTTTCATTGCGGCTGTTAGTTGTTCATGTAACACTTTCTGTGTGTTTTGCATACGCTGTACGTTTTTTTCATTTTGCGCACGTTCTGCCACTTCTCCTTCGCGTAAAATTTGCCGCAAATCAATTCCTTTATCGTAGCAAAGGCATGATTTTAGATACCCCTGCGCCGTGAGTCGAACCCGATTGCAGCTGTCGCAGAACTTCCCATGAATCGCGCTGATAAAGCCAACCGGAATCGTCAGTTTGGAAAACTGATAATACACTGCCGGGCCACTTCCCATCGAAAAGGATTCCACCATTTCTGACGTTCCAAACGCATCCTCCAGGCAGGATCTCAATTCATCATTATTTCTGCCAACATACTTTTTTCCATAGCCGACTGGCATCATCTCAATAAAACGAAGTGGTATGCGTTCCTGCTCTGCATACTGCGCAAGCAAAATTGGATTTAATCCAGTCTGATTGACGGCATTGATTTTTATAGGAATTTTTACTTCTTTTGCTGCCTGTATTCCATCGAGTACTTCTGCTAAATTTTGCCTTCCGGTGAGCATCATAAATTCTTCGGGATCAAGTGTGTCCAAACTCACATTGAGTCCGTCTAGTCCTGCCTCCTTTAATGCAGTGGCATACGTTCTTAGCAGAATGCCATTTGTGGTCATCGTGATTGTTTCTACACCGGGAATTGCACGAATCCCGCGAATGAGATCAACGCATCCTTTTCGCACCAATGGCTCGCCGCCTGTGATTCGGATATGGGTAATGCCAAGGCTGACACCTAGCTTTACAATCTCCCAGATCTCCTCAAAGGTCAGAATGTTTTTCATTCCCACATCTGTAACTCCATCCGGCATGCAATAGCGACAGCGCAGGTTGCAGCGATCTGTGATTGAAATTCTAAGATAAGTAATTTTTCTTCCATATTGATCTAGCATGGCAGTTTACCAACTTTTACATAACTTTTTTCCATCTCTTATCCTGCCGCCTTACCAGCCTTTTCCGAAGCCACAATTTGGATAGGTACAGACTGGACAATTTAAGCATAGTCCACCCTCGCCGAGTGCAGCAAGTTCCTCTGCCGTGATCAAATCATTGGCTAACAGGCGCGGCAGTGTCAGATCGAAGATCGTTCTTTTTGCATACATGACACAACCCGGCAATCCCACAATCGGAATCGTTTTATTCTGGTATGCATAGTAGGACAGCAAAAACATTGCGCCCGGAAGAGCCGGTGCACCATAGGAAATGATTTTTGCTCCTGTATTTTTAATCGCAAGCGGTGTGCGATCATCTGGGTCGACGCTCATACCTCCAGTGCAAAGAACAAGCTCTGCCCCCTTCTCAATGGCAGCAAGACACCCCTTGGTGATGGCCTCCGGATCATCATCGTAAATCTCATGAAAGATCACTTCGCAACCGTATTCGCCTAATTTTTCTACCAAAACAGGCGTAAATTTATCCTGAATGCGTCCATGATACACCTCGCTTCCAGTCGTAAGAATTGCAGCCTTTTTGGCATGAAGTGGCTTTAATGTCAGAATCGGTCCATCCTGACAGACTGCCTTTGCGCGCTCCATCTTCTCTTTTTCAATGACTAGCGGAATGATTCTGGTTCCTGCAAGCTTATCTCCTTTTTTCACACAGGTATTTCCGTGACGGGTGGCGATCATCATCTCACCCAATCCATTGACCTTGCGCAGCTTTTCCCGATCCACTTTTAAGAGACCATCACAGTCTGCGATTAACTCAATCTTTCCTTCCTTTACTGGAGATGGATGCATATACTCATTTTTGCACATCTCATAAAGGATCTGTGCTGCTTCATTTTCGTGCAGCATATGTTCATCCTTTTCCCAGATATAAATATGTTCCTTGCCGACACTTAGCAATACCGGAATATCCTCCTCGGTGATAATATGGCCTTTGCGAAATACCGCATCCTTTGTCACACCGGGAATTATCTGTGTAATGTCATGGCACAATACCTGTCCCACCGCATCCTCTGTTTTCATTAATTTCATAATCGTTTCCTGACTTTCTCTATATAAAGTAAATTGGTCAATAACTCAGTCATTGAATGGCCGAGGATTCCCGCGCCAAATTCCTAATGATTCAACTCCACACGGCAATAAGCTGTGCTTACTCCAATGCTTCGCAGATGACTTCCAAAACACTTCCTGCGATGCAGCGTGCTTTATCTGAAATGGTAAAGCAATTTGCCAGTTCTTCTTTTCTAGGGTCAATATCGGCAATCTTAAAGCCTTTTGTGACTGGATAATTGTCTCGAATCAGACCGCGAAGCAGACCACTAAGCGTTGCGGTAACCTCTACCTGTGTTTTCTCGTTTTTGCCTTCTGTGCTGCCTATTTCTTCGATTATCGCGATCACTTGATCTTTTTCTACGATATCACCGATCTTGCTCTTATTTTTTAGTATACCAGCTGCTGGTGCGTGAATGACGCGCTCTGCACCGTAACCGCCGATGATGCCTGGTATGCCAGTATTCGGATATGCACACCCCTCGCGAATGACTCGGCCCAAATTGTGACCACGCTTCGTCTCAATTACAACATCCACATCCTCACCTGCCGTAAAGCCGGGTCCAAGTGCAATGGTAAGCGGTGCCATTTTTCGGTTTGTACCTAAATTTCGCTTTGCAAGAATCGCATCAACTATGACCTTGGGCTGCAAGGATGCAATGCATGTTCCCTCCGGATCGACCAGCACCGGCACTTTACCGGTACTCCAAGCCGCATTCATTTGCTGCTCGTTTTCCACACGAATTGCTTCCACGCCTTCCACACAGGTGCTTCCGCTGTAGACAGCCTCACTCAATGCCACCTGTCTGCGAATCGCAGCCGGATGATCTGTTTCCAGTACCAGCAGGCGAAAGCCACTCTTTTTTAGTCGATGAATTGTTCCTGTTGCCAGATCTCCGGCGCCACGGACTATGATCAGATCACTCTTTTTCATCGGATGTTTCCTTTCGTTTTTGTTTTTGATCTTTCGATCTTTATTTTTGTTGCGTATTGTTTTGTTGCATTTTTGTTGCGTATTGTTTTATTGCTCATTGTTCTGTTATTTCATTGTTTTATTTTTCTTTTCGTTATTCTTGCGTGAGAATAACGCTTGCCTACTTATAAATTTACAACAACAAACACACTTTGTCAATGTGTTCGACTAGATTCGTTTTCGTATTCTTCCATCATATGACTTTTTGTTATTGCTGTCCCTTATTCGAGAAAGTATTTTTGAAAAGACTTTTTTGTGCTTTCTTCTACTTCTCGTAGAAAATTTTCATATTTTTCCAGAAATGCTTTTCCCTCCTCTGTAAGCGTTGTTCGTCCGCCCCGGCTTCCTCCGCGGCTTCCTTCCATTAAGGCAAAACCCAAATCCTCCTCTGCCCGTTTTGTGATTTTCCATCCCTTGGAATAAGCCATCTCCATGCGTCTACAGGCTTCCGACAGCGAACCGGTCTCTTCTACCAGATGCATCAGTTCTGCCACTCCGGGGCCAAATGAGCGCTCTTTACGAAAAACTCTCACTTTGATATGATATCGTAATTGTTCCTCTTCCATTTTTCTTTGCATTTCTCCATCATTCTTCATCGCTATTCTTAATTCTTCGTTGCGATTCTTAATTCTTCATCGCTATTTTTATAACTCCAGAATATATTCTGCCTCCCAGTGATGACCAGCCTCTTTTAATGCATTCAAAACTGTTTCCCGATCCTTGGGATCTGCTTTCCAGCAAAGACCACATCCCGCTGTTATTTCCCTCGGAATCGGAATCAGTCGCCCAGGAAGCTTTCGTTCTGCAGCAAAGACATCGGCTGCCATCGCCTGAGTAGTGCTTCCAAAAGTTAAAATCCAGGTTTTCTTTTTTATTCTCATAGTTTTGTCTCTTACTTTTCGTTTTGCACTTTTTTATCGCCCATTTGCTTCTCGCCTAATGCATCCATTTTAGCGATCATTCCAACAATTATTTCAGCAATCATTCCAGCAATCATTCCAACAATCATTCCAACAATTGCGATAATTCAATCAGTGCTTTGGCAGTCGCATCCATCTCTTCTTCTGTATTTTTATGCGACACGGAAATTCGGACTGCGCCCTGCATTTTTGTGCCTAACGTCTCATGCATTAACGGCGCGCAATGCGCACCTGCCCGAACTGCAATTCCGTGTTCTTCAAAGAGCCAGTCTGCAACATAAGCAGAATCCTCGTCTCCCATATTAAAGGAAAGAATTCCCACTCGTTTGCGATTATCTGGATTGCCATACAGATGAATACCGGGAAGGTCACGAATCTGATCTTCCAACCGTTTTATCAGAGATTGCTCTCGTTGTATGATCGCTTCGGTGCCAATCTCGCTTAGGTAGTGTAACGCACCGCCAAGTCCAGCAATTCCATGTACATTTAAGGTGCCCGCTTCAAGATGTTCTGGCATCGCTGATGGATGCGCATGGTCAAAGCTGTGAATTCCACTTCCGCCTACCTTTAATGGATTGATTATTACGCTGGGGCGCACATAAAGTCCACCTGTTCCCTGAGGTCCCAGTAATCCCTTATGTCCAGTGAAACAAAAGACATCTATTTCCATTTTTTGTACATCAACAGGTAAGATTCCTGCGGTCTGAGAGCCATCTACGATAAGAAGGATTTTTTTATTTTCACCGTTAATTTTGCCTTTAATTTCACCTTTAATTTCGCCTTTGATTTTCTTTTTTATGCGTTCCAGATCGGTAATATTTCCAGTGAGGTTTGAGGCGTGCGTGACAATAACAGCCTTGGTGTTTTCTTTAATCAATGCCGGTAATTTGTCATAATCTAATATTCCCTGCGCATCTGCTGGCAAAAAGCTTACTTCTATACCTTGCTCTTGCAGACGATACAGGGGACGCAGCACAGAATTATGTTCGCACACAGTTGTGATGACATGGTCGCCTTTTTGGAACAATCCTTGGATTGCTGTATTTAATGCTTCAGTAGCATTTGATGTGAATGCAATACACTCGGCACTTTCTGCATGGAAAAGCTGTGCTAATTGCTCTCGCACCTGATACACACATCGCCCTGCCTGCAACGTGGCATCGTGCGCTCCCCTTCCAGGGTTGCCCATGGTGTGCAATGCGTAAATCATGGCTTCTTCGACTTCCTTTGGCTTTTGCAGGGAAGTTGCTGCATTATCAAGATAGATCATCATGGCTTAATAATCCTATCTGCTTTGCTCATTCGCTCTACAATATCGTACATGTTGGTTACTTCTCCAACCTGAAGTTTCTCGGTTAAACCGTAAAAATTCAGGCAAGTGCCACAGGTACGAATCTCAACTCCCTGCTCTTCCAGACTTTTCAGATCTTCTAAAGACGGTGAGCCTTCACAGGTAAGGTATGCTCCTCCATTGTAAAACAACATCTGCTCTGGCAGCTCGTCCTGCTGTGCTAAGGCATAAATAAATCCCTTTAACAATGTTTTTCCAAGTTCTGGATTTCCCTCGCCCATGGTATTAGAAGAAATGACAACCAATGTATTTTTCTTTGCTGGCGTACACATGATCATACTTTCACTTTCGTTTTGATTCTGATTTTTGTTGTCATTCTGATTGTTATTGCTTATGCTGTTTTCCTTGCTGTTTTCTTTATTGTTCTCTTTGCTATTCTCTTTGCCATTTTCTCCACCGATACTCTGTGTTTCTCCAACGGTCAGCGTTACCTTATATTCCTGCTCTTTTACCTTCTGAGATACACATCCGTAGTCTTTTTGCTGTGCCATTTTGGTCAGATTCTGTACAGCAATTTCATTATCAACCAATACCTCTACCGTTCCGGCACCGTTTAACTCTTTGATTGCTTCCTTTGCCTTTACTAACGGGATCGGGCAGATGTCTCCAATTGCATTTACTTCTTTTTTCATGATGTTTTTCCTCCTGCTATTTTCGCTATTTTTTATCTTGCTATATACTTCAATCTTTGTATGTTTTGAATGCTTTTTCATTTTTCTTCTGGTCAATTACCAGAATTTCCGGTTCCTGACGCTCCGTCACTTCGCCTACGATGGCTGCCGAAAGCCTTGCTTCTTGCAGTTTTTCACACAACATCGCCGCCTCATTTTCCGGTATGGCAAATAATAGTCCACCAGATGTCTGTGGGTCATACAGTACCTCTTCCATTCCGAAAGATATATTTTCAAACTGCACATACGTTTCCAGATGATTTCGATTTTTTTGTCCTGCTGCGGTCAATAAAAACTCCTCTGCGCATTCTTTCGCCCCATCAAAAACAGGAATCTGATCGGCATAAATTTTGCAGGAATGCATTCCGTCCATCATCTCGTGAAGATGTCCCAGAAAGCCAAAACCGGTTACATCGGTACAGGCATGTACATGAAATGCTCCTCCAATCTCTGACGCTGCGCGATTTAATGTTGTCATAGATTTAATTACCTGCTCCATGGCACCTTCCGGCGCTTGTTTCACACGGTTTGCCGCGCAGATAATTCCTACGCCCAGAGGCTTTGTTAAAATCAACTTATCTCCCAGCTTGACACCATTATTTTGCCATATTTTTTCTGGATCGACAATACCTGTAACGGATAATCCATATTTCACATCACTATCTGCAATTGAATGTCCGCCCGCAAGGCTTCCGCCTGCCTCCTGAACCTTTTCTGCTCCACCCTGCAAAATCTTCCCGAGAATGTTCAAATCCATCGACTCGGGGAAGCATACAATATTTAATGCCGTCTTGACATCACCGCCCATGGCATAAATGTCGCTGAGTGCATTTGTTGCCGCAATCTTTCCAAATGTATATGGATCTTCTACCATTGGTGGAAAAAAGTCAAGCGTTTGCACAACAGCCTGATGATCATTCAAGCGATAGACAGCTGCATCATCCTTGCTGTCATAGCCTACCAACAAATTTTCATCCTTTTGTCCTTTGGGAAGCTGCTTTAAAATGTGCTCTAGCACGCCTGCTCCAAGCTTTGCTGTACAGCCGCCGCTCTTGCAAAATATTATTTCTTCACCCATAACTCTGCTTACCTTATTCCTCATTCTTTTTGTATCGGATTTTTGTTTTTATTCTTACATTGTTTTTATTTGTTTTTTATTTTGTTATTTTGCTTTCTTTTTTATTTTTCTGTTTTTTGCTTTTTCTATTTTCGAGCACACTCGCTGGCTGTTCCCAACAAAATATCCAGTCCGTGTGATAATGAATCCAATATATATGTAAGACTTTCTTCAACTGCCTTCGGACTTCCTGGCAGATTTACGATTAGCGTCTGCTTGCGAATAACACTTGCGCCTCGGCTTAACATTGCCCGCGGTGTGATTGTTAAGCTGTATGCCCGGATTGCCTCTGCAATTCCCGGTGCATTGCGATCTGCTACTGCAAGTGTTGCTTCCGGTGTCACATCCCTTAGTGAAAATCCAGTTCCACCAGTTGTCAGCACCAACGCACAATGTTCTTCATCTGCTAATCTGCAAAGTTCTTTTTCGATTGCTTTTTGATCATCCGGTAAAATGCAATATGATACCACTTTATATTTTTCTTCAGGAAGTAGTGATTTGATCTTTGGACCACTTAAATCCTCCCGCTCACCGCGTGAACCCTTGTCACTCAACGTAACAATTCCTACTCTATATTTTTTATTATTGTTTTGATTTTCCATTGCAGTGCCTTTCTGTCTTACTATCTTTCCTCTTTTTTTCTATTTTGCTTTTTTGCTTTTCTTTTAATGCTTATTTTTCGGCTTTGTAATGTCCACTTTTCCCGCCAGATTTTTCTAGCAGATGAATTCCAGAAATCTCCATGCCGCGATCCATCGCCTTGCACATATCATAAATCGTCAGCAATGCTACACTGACGCCAGTCAATGCTTCCATCTCCACTCCTGTTTTTCCGACACAAGAGGTGCGACAAGTTGCCGTAATCTGGTGATTTGTCTCATCTAATGAAAATGAAATTTCGCAATCTGTCAATGCTATAATGTGACACAGCGGAATCAGTTCTGAATTCTTCTTTGCCCCCATAATTCCAGCAATCCGGGCAATTCCAAGCACATCACCTTTCTTTGCTGTGTGATTCGTGATTGCCGAAAAAACTTCCTCATTTACTGTGATGGTTCCCTGCGCAACGGCTACTCGATAGGTATCCGCCTTCTCATGCACATCCACCATCACGGCGTTTCCTTCCTGATCAAAATGTGTGAATCCGCTCATGTTTTTTTTGCCTCCTCAAAGATTAGTTTGCAATTTTGTAAACACTACTTTTTCTATTCTTTCTATATTTTTCTTGTCTTGATTTTTCTTGTTTTGACCAGTATGATCAACTAAAATTTCTCCAATCTTCTCTGCCCTCTTTCGCACAGTGTCATCATCGCACTGGTTCAAAACGGCAATGTATCTTCTGTCTTCCACATTTTTTCGCAGGCCATGCTTTGACAGCAAAATCGTTGCCATATCTTCCTCTGTTAATAAATGATTTTCATCTTTTGCCAACAGCTTTTTTGCCTGTTCTAACCGAAAACAGCATTCTTTAAGGGGATGACACAATGCCGAAAGTCCCAAAATAGCCACCACGATATCCGACTCTGGCAACAATACCGGTTCATGATCAGCTGGCACTTTACAAGGCAGACGTTTTGAGCCATCCGCTTCGATCAGTACGAGATCGGCAAGCGCGATGGCCTGCCTCATCCAGGCTAGTTCTGGCATCTTTAGCTTTTGCGGCTGTTTTTCCTCGATTGCCCCGATAACTGCCCAATGCCCTGCTTCCCATATCTTTTGCAACTGCTTTTCACTCGTTGCCAAAATTTCAGCTGATGGTCTAAAAATATGAGTCGTAGTGGTCACAAGTACCTTTTTCCCCTGATTACTTCCCCATTTTGCAATTGCATCAATCAAAGAACTTTTGCCGCCCGCTCCCACAAAAGAAATGATATGTTTTCCTTCTGTCAGAAATGGAAAGGCCACCTCTATTGACACTTCTTCGCTTGTTTTCTGTCCTACTTTGTTTTTTTCTTGCATTGCACTCAATTGGCAATATTGATAGAATTTTCTGATCATCATTTAGAACCACCTTTCTATTTTTTCTAAATCACCATAACACGGCACTTTTTATGGTAAAAGGCAATGCCATATTTTAATATGTTCTGGTAGTAATCCCTTTACAATCGCCATGCCAAGTCCAATTCTCTGGTACACGCTGCGCGCATACTCTTTTTCCCGAACACAAGAGAGAAACGAAAAGAAGGAAAGCAAAAAAATGCATTGTCGCGTGGCAATGCATCTCAAACGTTGCAACTGGTTGCCATTTTACAGACCCTGTAGCTTTGCGTCTCAGACTTTCGACTGATTTGGTCAATAACTCGGTCATTGAATGGCCGAGGATTCCCGCGCCAGATTCCTAAAAACAATATTTTTTTGTGTTTATTATATCGTTTCAAACGAAAAATATCCATAGGTTATTCTGAATGTTTTTACGACAAATGCGGATTTTTTCTGTCACTAGCGTGGCTCGTCATTTCCCACATGGCAAGTCCGGCCGCTACCGCTACGTTTAACGAATCCACACCGTTCATCATCGGAATCTTTGCCACATAATCCGCTGTCTGAATCGTGGACTCTGTAAGGCCCATTCCCTCATTTCCCATGATAATGGCAAGCTTATCAGCTGATTTTAATCGTTCATCGTCGATTCGGATGTTGTCCTCGCGAAGTGCCATCGCCACGGTTTCAAATCCTTCATCCTTTAGTAATTGAATTCCTTTTTCCTTCCACTGTGCCTCGTTGTAGCAGATATATGCCCACGGAACGAGCAGCGCATTTCCGACACTGACACGCATCGCACGACGGTAAAGTGGGTCAACACAAGCCGGGGACAAGAGCACCGCATCCACGCCAAATGCCGCGGCACTGCGGAAAATGGCTCCGATGTTGGTTGGATTTTCTACATCCTCTAACACAACAATACGCTTTGCATTTGCAAGCACTTTTTTATAGTCCGATGTCTCTTTTCTTCGCATCGCACAGGAAATGCCACCGGTTAAGACATAGCCAAATTCTTTCTTGGCTGCATCTGGGTCGACCACATAGATCGGCGTATCGCCCACACGGTCTAAAATTTCATCTTTTAACATTTTCTCTGTGCAGACAACGCTTAACGGCTCGTAGCCTTCGCGAAGCGCAATGTCAATCACGTTTTTGCTCTCGGCGATAAACACACCCGGCTGTGGCTCATAGCAGCGAAGCAAGTGCACTTCCTTATTACCCACATACCACTCTAACTCTGGCAGCTGCGCGGACGCAGCGTCAATTATATTTCTCATAAATCGTTTCTACCTCTCGTTTTGTAATATCTTATCTTTGTGTGTCTATGTATGGTCCCTGCGTTTTTGTAGCCCTTGCGGGACTAGACACTGCTTATAATTGGTATTATATACGTTTCCGGCAAGCAGTTAAAGCGAAATTTCAAAAAAGTGCCTGTTTTAAGCAGACACTTTTTCTGTTAACTCTCTTCTGTTAATTCTTTTCTATTATTTTTTTGTTAATTTTTTATTTTCTTTTATAGAAACATGCAAAGCTCATTGCTATCAGTAAAATTAGCAGCGTTACTCCATATAGAATAAGGTTATCCTTCTGCACGTTTGTCGTGCTGCTGTTTGTTGGATTCATATTGAATCCAGAAAAATCTCCTCTTGGTGAGGAACTTTTTGCTGAGTTTTCTGTTGTTTCTTCTGTTGTTTTGTCCACTGATGGCTGTTCGTTTTCCGCAAATGTTTCAGCAGCTTCTTGAGTCATGTCATCCACAGACAAATTTTCCGATGATGGAGCATTTGAGTCATCACCACCAAATTGAGGCATAGTAAAGTTGCCTGCTGGCACGTTATCCGGTATATCTGTTGGCATATTATCTGGCATTCCATTTGGCATATTGTCTGTATCTGTTGCACCGTCTGGCATATCATTGCCTCCTGTTGGCATACCGTCTGGCATATCTCCGCCCATACGGCCACCGCCGCCTGCATTCATACTGCCCATGACGCTCAAATCAAGTCCAGAAGTATCCACCAATGTTTCTGTACTGGTTCTTTGCTCTTCCTCTGTGGACGGAATGGTTCCATCAATCTGACCTTGAATGGATTCTCCTCTGCTCTTTACCACCTGATACAACATATCTGCTGCTGTCTGATAGTCTTCATAAGAATAAAATGCAGTAGGGTCGCTTTCCACCAATTCATCAATCTGACTGCGTACGCGCTCATAAAAAGCATCAAATCCGCCGCCGTTTATATATTCCTCTACAAGCTGCTGCAAATATTCATAATATTGATTGTGATAGGTTTCATTCTCCATCAGCGTGTCAAAAAATTTTGTTCCGGAGAATGCATTGTCAATTGCACTATTAACAACACTGGATGCATCATTGCCACTTCCCATTCCGCCAAGACAAAGATTATAATCCCACGGAATCAAATTCAGCTTTCCGCTTGATTCATACAAGTAGTAATTATGTGCCATTGTACCGGATAAACTATCATCATTAACCGAAAAAACATGCACTGCCATATAGCGAAGCAAATTGTCGATATCCATATAGGATTCCAGATCGGTTCCTTCAGAAATATTTTTCAGCGCTGTCACGACTCGCTTATGGTCTGACTCTGTTGTTGATGTGACCTCACCATCCCAAATGGTTGAATAATTGTCAAGATCATCATCACTATAATTTAGATTTGCACCATTTCCGCCTACCGAAAAGCCACCTTTTCCGCCGCCCATATCCATACTTTCCGGTTTATACAATGCTCCCTTTTGTGTACCATAGTTGCGAAGCTGGAAGCTGTCCTCTACTGCCTCAAGAGCAAGATAAACACCCCAATAGGTACCATTCACAGAAATCTTTGCGTAATTGTAAAGAGATGCATCCGCGCCAAGATACTGATACATATCATAAATTAATGCTTCCTTCATATTGGTCGCATCGGCATAGTTATTATTTAAAATCAGCTTATCAAGTCCAAAGCAGGTCTGACCCTCTACATAATGATCAAACTCCAGCTTAAAGCTATATCGGTCTGTTGTCGGATCATTTGCAATGGATGACAGACTGGTATTGCCCTTTGGTCGAATCGCAACCTGATAAAACATTTTTCCATTGATTTCAACATCACACTGATAATATTCTTCTGATATTGCATTTTCAAGCATATCATTCCAATCGTCTTCATCCATAATGATGTTGACACTTATAATGCTCTGTGTATCAAACAGCTTTGTTTCGTATTCCATCGAAACACCTGTATCTCCGGCTGCCGTTATGATCTGATCAGAAAAAGCGACTGCGAAAAGACACAGGCAAACAGCAAGTGCCATGACCACAGCAATCACTTTGGTTGTATATTTATGTGCGATCATGCCTTCTTCCTCCGTTATGAAATATACTCACCGTTGTAGCTGACAAGAGTTGCATTTTCCACACCCGCTAATTCTGCAATTCGATTTACAAAATCAGTTGTTGCATTTTTAGTGCGAAGTTCCATCGTCAATTCAATTCCAGATGGATTGATTGTTTTGGATTTTACAATATAATGCTCCGTATTTTTCCCAAGAATATTCTGTACCTCTGTTTCTGCCTGCTCATTTACACAATTTAACACAAGAATATATGGATTGCTGTGATTTTTACGGTTTGCAAACAGAAGCAAAATAATACCAATAATTGCAGAACCGATAATCGCAAGTGGAATCATTCCTGCGCCAATTACAATTCCTACTGCTAGTGACCAGAAAAGGAAGACAATCTCTACCGGTTCTTTAATTGCGGTACGGAAACGTACAATGGAAAGCGCACCTACCATACCAAGTGACAATACAACATTTGAGGTGACTGCCATAATAACAAGTGTGGTGACAAGCGACATGCCAACTAGCGTTAAGGCAAATCCACTTGAATACATGACGCCTGTAAGTGTCTTTTTGTAAATGGTAAAAATATACAGACCGATCAGCAATGCAAATGCCAAACCAATCACCGTATCGACTGCGGAAAATTCGGAAATATTTTCCAGAAAGCTAGACTTAAATACATCATTAAAACTCATTTTTCTTTTCTCCTTCATTCTGCTTTATTCTACTTTGTATTCTGCTTTGGTGACTTCTCCAAAGGAAGCTTATCCAAATCTGCGGCATGCGCCATATTTTGAAAATGCCTGCTGCCGAAGCACGCCTGTCTGTAACAGACAGGCAATGACTTCCGGCAAATATTCATCAAATTTCACTTCAAGAATTCGATCAGTAGGAGAATCAGTCGCGCTGATATCCGACCGTAATCCATCTGCAAAATCCTGTTGAAATAAACTTGTACGAATCTGCGAATCAAATGTCACACGTACATTGCCCGCATCATATATGTAAGGTTCTCGCACATATGAGACAAACACACGCGGTTGAAGCTGCTGCATTTTCATTTTGCAGTAAAGTTCTTGGACAAGTGGTTCTTTATGTGCAAGCATCCATGAACCCGGTTCTCGCAAAATCTTTTTGTATTCCTCCTGCGTAATACGCGCATCCACCTTCATGCAGAGATCATTATGCTTGATTTTTTTCTCCAATGTAATAAAAGAAAAATCATCATTATAATAGCGAATTCGAAATTTCTCACGCAATTGCACGCCATCCACTTTTTCCCGAAGTGCCTTGTCGTAATAATTATCAAAGTAAACGCTTCTGATCGTATAAAGGCCATCGGCACCTGTGTGAGGATCAAGCTTCATAACCGGACGCAGACGACTTCGCAATGCATAATAATCAGCCAGACGAATCTGATATTTTAATTCATGTCGATACTTTCCCTCTAATTCCATCTGTCAGTTTGACTCCTTTCTACACGTAACTCTGTGTTTTTCATTCTGTATTCTCCATCCTTTCTTATTTTTCATTTTCTTCATGACTTTTTATTTTCTTCATGATTCTTTGTTTACTACTTTTATTGCTTTTATTGTTTTACATAGATTTTACATTTTCTTTCTGACAGGGAATTGAGAGTTTTGTGAGGGTTCTGTGAATTCTTTTAAAAAAAGAAAACCTCTGCAAGGCTCTTACAGCCCTACAGAGGTCTCTATGTTTTATGACTTATGTTTTATAACTTATATTTTATCTACAATTTTTAAATAACTACAACAGCCCAAAGCTGGACGCTAAGAACATTATTTACGCTCTCAGCTCTACGCCGTACTCCTCGTTTAACTTTGCACAGATCTTGTCAACAAACTTCTGAACACGTGCATCGTCAAATGCCTCAGCCTTTGGAACGAAGGTAATGGAGAATGCCATACTCTTCTTTCCTGCTGGAATCTGGCCGCCCTCATAGATATCGAACAGCTTAATTTCCTTTACATACTTGTTTTCCTTGCGGATGCAATCCTCGATCTCGCCGCAGGTGATTGCCTTATCCATTACGAATGCAAGGTCACGCTTCTCCTCAGCAAACTTTGGCAGCGGAACGAAGGTTCTCTTCTTTCCATACCACTTGGACAGGATCTCAAGATCCAGCTCCATCACATACATTCCGGTACGGCAGTTTAACTTATCCTGAATGTCGTAAGCAACCTTACCGAAGTAACCAAGCTCCTCACCCTCGCAGAATACCTTTACAGCCTGATATGGATGCAGGAAGGACTTCTGAACTGGCTCATAGGTGAATGCAACATCTAAGCTGTCAGCGATTCCATTTGCGATACCCTTCATGGTGTAGAAGGATTCCTTTGCACCGAAGGTACCAACACACAGAGTCTTTCTCTCGTCTGGATACTCGGTTAATGGCAGTTCTTTCGGGATGAAGATACTTGCAACCTCAAAGAGTCTTCCGTCAAGAATGCCCTGCTTCTGGTTTCTGGAGATCGCATTCATCATGGATGCAGCCAGAGTGGTACGCATCAAGGACAGATCAATGTTGATCGGGTTCATGATCTTGATTGCGAAACGCTCCTTTGCGTCAGCCGGGAACTTCAGTAAATCCAGATCGGATGGGGAGAAGAAGGAGTAATGCATACACTCATATGCACCCATGGTACACAGCGTGCGCTTTAATGCAAGCTCGCCCTTCTGCTCTTTATTATAACCACCTGCTGTTACCTGTGCGGATGGCATGAAGGTAGACTTAATGTGGTCGTAACCGTACATACGGATAACTTCCTCTGCCACATCCGGGTAACGCTCTACATCATGCTCGCCCTCTGGCATCATATCCTCACGGTAAGCTGGTACCTGAAGCGTCAGTACATCGCCGTCAACGGTCGGATTGAAGTTTAAATTCTTCATGATGCGCTTGATCTCTTCTGCTGGAACCTCGATACCAAGAACGCTGTTTACCTTATGAATGCTTACCTGCATTGGCTTTGGCTCGATGCTGTTTCCTACATTTACGTCCACATGAGTGGAGGAAACCTTTCCACAGCCAAGCTCCTCGATCAGATGAAGTGCACGCTTCATACCAAGAACGGTTGAATACTCATCTACGCCCTTCTCGTATCTTGCGCTGGAATCAGAAGACTTTCCAAGTGCTCTTGCGGTCTTTCTTACGTTATCTCTTGCAAACTTTGCAGACTCGAACATAACGCTCGCAGTTGTGTCACGAATCTCAGAGTTTAATCCACCCATAACACCTGCTAATGCAACTGGCTTTACGCCATCACAAATAACAAGGTTTGCCGGAGTCATGGTGTACTCCTGATCATCAAGTGTTACGATCTTCTCACCCTCGTGAGCACGTCTTACGCAAATCTCATTGCCTTCCAGATAGGAGCAGTCAAATGCATGCATTGGCTGTCCGATTTCCTTTAAGACATAATTTGTAATATCAACGATGTTGCTAATCGAATTGATGCCAACGAGAGCAAGGCGACGCTTCATCCATGCTGGGGACTCGCCCATCTTTACATCGTATACATAGTGTGCGCTATAGCGTGGGCACAGATCCGGTGCCTCAACGCTTACGGTAAAGCCATCCTTCTTTACCTCAGTCTCGGTATAGTCGGTTGCTGGCATCTTTAATGGCTTCTCAAGCATTGCAGAAACTTCTCTTGCAATACCTAAGATACTCTGGCAGTCTGGTCTGTTTGCGGTTAAGGAAATGTCAAACATCCAGTCATCAAGACCTGTGATTGCCTTTACGTCAGCGCCCGGCTGTGCATCCTCTGGCATTACTAACAGACCGTTGTAGCCTGCGCCCGGGTACAGATCTTCGGTTAAGCCTAACTCAGTTCCAGAGCAAAGCATACCGCAGGACTCATAGCCGCGCAGCTTGCCCTTCTTGATGGTCATAACGCCTTCGATGGTCTTATGATCCTTTGCGGTTGCATAAACCGTTGCACCAACAAGTGCTACCGGATACTTGCCGCCTGCCTGTACGTTGTCAGCGCCGCAGCAAATCTGCATGGTGCCGTACTCGCCTGCATTTACCTGGCATACGTGAAGGTGAGTGTCCGGAATCGGCTCACAAGTCTCTACCAGTCCGACTACGATCTTGTCGATGTCGTGGCCAACCTGATACAGCTCCTCTACCTCAAATCCACCGTCGAACAGCTTCTTCTCAAGCTCCTGCGGGGTTACCTCTATATCTACATATTCTTTCAGCCAACTTAATGGTACTAACATATCTCGTTTCCGTCCTTTCTTATTTCTCGTTAATCTGTTTCAGGACACGCAGATCCGATCCAAACAGCATCTTGATGTTATTGATACCGTACTTGAGCATTGCAGTACGCTCCAAACCGATACCAAACGCAAATCCGCTGTACTCCTCGGAATCGATGCCGCAGTTTTCAAGAACCTTCTTATTGACTACGCCAGCACCAAGGATCTCAATCCAGCCGGTTCCCTTACACAAATTGCAGCCCTTTCCACCACACTCGAAGCAGCTGCAGTCAACCTCTACAGACGGCTCTGTGAATGGGAAGTAGGACGGACGAAGACGGGTGGTTGTTCCTTCTCCGTAAATCTTCTGTACAAACAGATCAAGCATACCCTTTAAGTCGGACAGGGTGATTCCCTTATCAACTACAAGACCTTCCATCTGATGGAACATTGGAGAATGAGTTGCATCATCATCGGAACGGAATACGCGGCCTGGGGACAGAATCTTGATCGGAGGCTTCTTGCTCTCCATAACGTGAATCTGACCTGCGGAGGTCTGGGTACGAAGTAAGAACTCTGGGGACAGATAGAAGGTATCCTGCATATCTCTTGCCGGATGATCCTTCGGGGTATTCAGTGCAGTAAAGTTGTAGTAATCGTTCTCGATCTCTGCGCCCTCGTAGATCTCAAAGCCCATTCCGGCAAAGATGTCGATTAACTGGTTGCGAACGAGTGTGATCGGGTGAAGATTACCAGTTCCAGTCTCGTCTGCTGGAAGAGTCAGGTCGATCTTCTCGGACTCATAACGGCGCTGTAACTCTAACTGCTTCATTTTTTCTTCCATCTTGGAGAAACGGTCGATTGCCCACTCCTTGAGCTCGTTTACCGATTTTCCATAACCTGCACGCTCCTCTGGCGCGAGATTTTTCATTTCCTTCATCAGCTCGCTGATCTTGCTCTTCTTTCCTTCCAGGTAAGAGCTTCTGAACTCATACAGTTCCTTTGAATTGGACATTTCCTCCAGTCCGGTCTCGATCTTCTCCTTCAGCGCAGCAAGATTGTCGGACAGCTTGTGTTTTTCCTGCATATAACCTTTCCTCTGCTTTCTATAGTGTTGCGATATTTGTAGTGATCACAATTGCCAGTAATGCAAGTTTTATTGCCGGTAATACGAAAACACTACAGTTGTTTTTCTATGGGACGAACAAATATCAAAAAAAGTCCCATAGAGGCTTTTTTTCAAAAACCTTTATGGGACGAATAAATCCGCGGTACCACCCATGTTCGGACTGTAAAATACACATACACACAATCCGCACTTGATCTGCCATAATGCAGCAGCTGCATCCGCTTAGCTTTTGCGAAAAGAATTTACAAACTGCAAAATTTTCACGGAAGACTCCAATGCTGAAATTCATCTGTATGCGGCTGGCAGCACTCTCAGCAGGTTATGCGGCCTCTCTGGAATCCCGGTGGGTACAGACTACTTACACATCTTCTCAGTCACCGTTTATTATAGCAGGTTTCAAAAAGAAGTCAACCCCGTAAGTTTTACGGGCGGCTGCATTGCAGACGCTAGCCTCGTAAAGCACATTCACCTCGGGCCCCAGCCAAAGTTACGAAATTTCAGATAATCCAGCGTTAAGAATATGTCAAAGAAATCGTATCACTCAATAGTCCGTCTGCTGCCGCCCGAATCGTAATTGACTGCGATGTACATAAGTTGTCCCCGGCCTGCACCGCAATCTGGCACAGTCCATGGAACGCTCTACGGAATACGGTTTTGTCAGATTCATGGCTGCCCGGATTTCCATTTCCGCAGCCTACTAAAACACCATTTTCTACATGGAAACGAATCAGCGGATCTGCCCACGGCACTACGCGTCCATTTTCATCCTGTATACTCACATTAATCAGCGCAATGTCATTTGTGTCATGTAACGTGTTCATCTGTGGCTCTAACACAATACGGTATGGTGCACCGGTTGTCTCTACCACAGTTTCCATTGTATCTATTGTCGCATTCTCTTTTTTCCAGTAGCCGATTGCATGCAATTTCCCCGGCTGATAAATTACATTATCCCACTGAAGATACCAATTAGCGATCATCTTTTTCCTTCCTTGACTAACGCCATTTACAAATAGTTCTACCTCATCTGCATTGCTATAGCAATACACGCTCAATGGCTTTCCTGTTTTGTCTGGCTGATTCCAGTCTGGGAAAATATGGAGAACTTTTTCATTACTCCACCAGCTCTTGTAATAGTAATAGTTGTCTTTCGCAAAACCGCAGGCATCCATCACACCAAACTGTGAGTACACCGCCGGATAGGTAAATGGCGTTGGCTCTCCTCGATAATCAAATGCAGTCCACAGGAATATTCCATTAATATAAGGAAGCTCTGCTGTCAGCTTCCACTGATGCTCGGCAACATCTTTTTTGATTTCCATTCCTTGATTATTTTCATCGAGCAGATAATACTGGCTCTGCGCAGCATCGGTCTGATAGCAGCCTCTTGTTCCGCTGTTTGTGCTTGCCTCTGTTACGATGATTGGCTGTTCTGGCATTACCTGATGGTATTCCTCCCATCCCTCTGGCATGTAGTTAAAGCCCATGACATCCAGCTCTTTTGATGCCGGCAAAAATACCTTCGGATCATGGAAATATTCGCCATTCCAGCCGCAGAATGCCATCGTAACTGGACGCGTATCGTCTTCTTTTCGCACATCCATGCGTGCTGTGCGGATCAGGCGCCCACCTTCCTCCTTATCCTGAATGGCAGTTTCTTCATTTCCGACCGACCACATGAAAATACATGGATGATTGCGGTCGCTTCGCACCATGCTGCGTAGCTGTGTGCGATTTTCTGTCGAGCTATTCAGTTTTCTTGTCTCATCCATGACGAGAATGCCCATACGATCGCACAGCTCAAGAACATCCGGCGACTGTGGATGATGCGAGCAGCGAAGTGCATTTGCACCCATTTCTTTTATTCGTTTTAGGCGATATTCCCACACGCTTCTTGGCACAGCAATTCCAAGTCCTGCATGATCCTGATGCCAGCAAACACCTTTTATTTTGATTGGCTTTTCATTCAAGAAAAATCCATTGTTCACATCAAATTTCATGCTGCGAATACCAAAAGATACCTGCACGGTGTCTTCTGTTTGTAGCTGCTTTGAGGTAATCGAAACGCAAGCCTGATACAGCTGCGGCGTATCCAGATCCCACAGACAGATTTCATCTACGTGCAGTATAAAATTGACTTTTTCGCTGTCCCACGCGTCGATTGTGATCTCTTTCTGTGCAGATGCCACGCAAGTGCCAGATGGATTCAAAAGCGTTATGGAAACTTGTGTATCTACAGAAACGGTATTTTGGTTTACTGCCTCTGCCGTCACAAGGACCGTGTGCAGGTCACTTCCGCTGCGAATAAAGATGCCGTCCTGCTCAAAATGAACGGAATCTGTCACAATTAGCTTCACATCGCGGTAAATACCGCCGCCCTCGTACCACCAGCCCTCGCGCTCGGATGCATCCACACGGACAGCCAGAAGATTGTCACCTCCATAATTCAAGTAATCGGTGATTTCATACAGTGCTTTTGTGTAGCCACTCTGATGACTTCCGATGTCGTAATGGTTTAAAAATGCGATGCTGTCACGATACACACCTTCAAATAAAAGAAAAATTCGTTTTCCATCCCATTCTTTTGGGGCATCAAAGTGCTTTCGATACCAACCGACACCCGGCTCCAAAGAACCACCGGCAACCAGTCTGGTATCAATCGTCTCCATTGCTGGAATATTTCCGTAATCCCCAAAGTTTTCCTGTTTCTTTGTATATTCCTGCTCTACAACAAAATCATGTGGAATATTGACCTGTTTCCAACCAGAGTCGTCTAAGTCTTTTTTTGCTGCTCCAAAGCCAAATCCTTTTGCCTTCGCACCGCCCCATCCAGATGCCGTTGTGTGCGGCTCTAAGTCTCCCGGAAAGAAACGCCAGTCGCGGTTTATGTTAATTTGCTCTCTTGCCACGTTGATGCCCTCACTTTCTATTCACGTTTATTCTTACATTATACAATAATCCTATTATAGTTTTTAAAGGCTACAAGAACAATTTATTTACTTCATGTCCATTTTTTGACTAAATCTTCAATATGAAGAAAAGATTCTCCATACCAAGCCATTTGGTCAAAGAATCTTCTCTTTCTATCAGATTTTATTTATTCTTATAGCTCTTACCCACAAATTTTATTTAATCCTTATTACTCCGCACCAAACTGTGCCTTGTAAGCAGCTTCCCACTCTTCCTTAAGTTCACTCCAATGCGCTCTGTTTTCGAGCTGCTCATGGAATTCCTTATAAGCAGATTCAAACTCATCATCAGACTGTGCTAACAGCATCTTTGCCTGATACTCTTCTACAACTGCAGACAAATTTTCTCTATACTCAGCAAACTTTGAATCAGTATCCAACTTTACAGAATCAATATTTGTAATAACTCTATGGTTTACAATATTTTCTGCAATATATTTGCATGTCTTTGAGCCAGTTGGAAGATTCTCATCATTATAACGTTCATCCGTAGATTTCTCATTCCACCATGGATACCACTCTTTACTATAATTCGACAACCACCATAATTCTGGTGTTCCATTAATCTTTGTTGAACGCGCCTCCTCATACTCTGGTGTATACTCCCATGTAGTTCTTGTGTCATCCGTAAAATGCCAATTTATTCCTTCTGGTCCATCGTTTACTTCCTGCTGCCGAATTGGACTTGGATCAGCACACCAATTTAAGAAATTTAATACTGCATTTAAATGCTCGGTATCTTTATTAATATAAACACGATATTGTGGATATGGATTTACACTCTGTGTTACCCCCTTTGTTACACCTTCCACTGTTGGAGACTGAAATGGTTGATATTTTAAGCGAATACTATCTAATGTTTCTCCACCGTCAAAATCAATTGAATATGGTGCGCCACTCCACATATCCGATACCCAAGCAGCAATCTGTCCATTTTTTACCTTTTCCTTTAAACGCTCAGACTGCATGGTCGGCGTTTCCATATCAATCAGGCCTTCACGATACATTTTATTCATCCATTCAAATGCTTTCTTATAGTTCTCATTATCATACAAATGGATAAATTCTCCATCTTCTTCCATTACGCATGGAAATCCACTTAAGCCATCTACCATATCTACGCCAAAAGTTGCAATGATAATCTTTGGTTCCCACGTCACTCCCTTCATTGAAAGCGGAATAATGGATTTTCCGTCGCTGTCTTTTAGTTCTGCAAACTTACGAAGAGCATCCTCCATTCCTTCAATCGTGCTGATATCTTCCTCAGTAACACCTGCATCTTCCATCATTTGGGTATTGATATACCACGCATCGGTTGTCCAACCCGGCCACGGATCATCCAAATTGGAATCATACCAACCCGGCAGTGCATAGATATTTCCATCCGAATTGCGAAGAAGCTCTACAATACGCTCGTCAATTCCTGCAATATTAGTCAGGGATTCACTTGCATAGACATCATCAAGTGCCATTACACGATCTGCCGATACCAGTGCCTGCTCAACCTGCTGATTTGCTGGAAATACCATCATATCTGGCAGCTCGCTTCCGCTGCTCAAGCGCAAATTTACAGTTGTAAAAACGTCATCACTCTGCATGAATTCGCACTTATAATCAATTCCCAGATACTCTCTCATAACCTGCTGTGTGATCGTGTCATCTGCAGCCGATGATGTTGTTCCCACCAAAACAGTAAACTGCTCATCAGTCTTGCCGCCTTCCTCCTCGCTTACATACAAATCGCTGACCTTCTCGATCTGGGCTGCTTCATCTGCAAATACATTGGTCCCTGCGAGTGTGGACACTGCCATTGCTGCCGCCAATACGGCTGATGCTTTCTTGTTCTTTCTCATGTTGTCTTCCTCCATTTTTTATGTTAGTTTTTATAACTTTTACTGTTAATTGCTTACGCATTTTTGTTTTATGCATTTTTGTTTTACGCATTTTTATATTGACCTGTTGTGAGCAATCCTTTTTCTGCCTGTCATCCTTTTACCGATCCAACCATAACACCTTTTACGAAATACTTCTGAATAAATGGATAGATGCACAAAATTGGAAGGGTTCCGATTACAACTGCTGCCATTTTTACAGAGGTGATAGTCATGGAAGCCAGGCGCGGTTCTCTTGCTGCTGCCTCTGCTGCCACTGCACTATTTGCCGACAATGAGGACAAATCCTGTGCAGTAAAGAGTCTCTGTAAGTAGGTCTGAAGCGGCATCAGTGTACTTTTATTTACATAGAATGCACCGGTGTACCAGTCATTCCAATGACCAACCGCGGTAAACAGTGCAATCGCTGCCAGTGTTGCCTTTGAAAGTGGAAGTACGATTTTAAAAAGAATCGTCCATTCGCCTGCACCATCCAAAAGCGCTGCCTCACGCAAGCTTTCCGGCATTCCCATAAAGGATTTCATCATGACAAACATGTTCCAGATGTTCATCATTCCCGGGATTACAAATACCCAGAAGGTATTTACTAACTTCAGGTTGGACAGCTGGATATAATACGGAATCAGTCCGCCGCCAAACAGCATCGGAATCAGCATGACAACGAGAAGCACGTTTCTGTGCGGCAGGTTGCGAAACGACATTCCATATGCCGTCAGTCCTGTCACCGTCATTCCAAGGAAGGTTCCGATTACCGTTCTTGCGATGGTAATTACATATGCCTTCTGAATGACACCATTTCCGAGGACATATTCGTAATTAAACAATGTCAGAATTCTTGGGAAGAGCCACAAACCGCCCTTCATTGAATCCGCTCCCTGATTAAAGGAGTAAATAATGATGTAGTACAGAGGATAAAACATAACCACACACAGAAACACCATGAAAATCGTGTTGCACACCTGAAAGATTCGTTCGCCTCTGCTCTTTTTGATTTTGCTTCCAACGTATCGTTTCACCAGATTCCCTCCCCTGTCGTTTTCTTTAAAACTGCATTTGAGATCAATACCAGTACCAGACTGAAAATGGATGAGATCATTCCAACTGCGGTCGAAAAACTGTATTGTCCACGTTCCAGACCATTTTGAAGAATGTAAATATCAAGCACTGCTGCCACATCCATGTTTGCACTGTTCATGAGCGGATAAACGGCATCCACACCTGCACTTAAAATGCCAGGAAGAGCCAGAATAAACAACATACTGATCGTTGGCATCAGACACGGAAGTGTAATGTAACGTGTCTGTGCAAGCTTTCCTGCTCCATCAATGGTTGCCGCCTCATACAATTCCTGATTGATTCCCGATAAAGCTGCCAGATAGACGATGGTTCCCCAGCCGACTTCCTTCCAGATACTGGCGATTACAAATAGTGGAACAAACCATCGCTTATCGCCCATAAAATAAATGGCACGTCCACCGGTTGCCGTAATGGCTTCATTTAAAAGACCGGAATATGGTGATAAAAAGGAATCGAGCATATACACGATTACAACCCATGAAATAAAATGTGGAATATAGGTAATGGACTGTACGATCTTCTTGAACCGCAAGTTTTGAATCTCATTGATCAAAAGTGCTAAGATGATTGGTGCCGGAAAGCTGAATACAAATTTTGTCATCGTCAGACGCACGGTATTTTTCATTACCTTCCAGAACTGACTATCCTTTAAAAACCAGAAATTTTTGAATCCGACCCATTCTCCACTCCATATCGAACTGCCAATCTTAAAGTCCTTAAATGCAATTTGCAGTCCAAGAATTGGAATGTAATTAAACAGGATCAGGCAGATCACACCGATCGATATCATAAAATACTGCCAGCGATATGGCTTCATTCTCTTCAACTCTTTCTGTCGTTTTTTCGGCCACAATCTTTTTCCTCCTTCTCTACAGGCTTTCTGGAATGAAAATTGTCACGCAGGTTCCTTCTCCCTTTTTGCTCTCAATTTCATACTGATATTGATCCTTATAGTAATACTGAAGAATGTTTTTGATGTAAGAGATGCCAATGCCATGCCCCTCTTCGATCTGTCCCTGCTCAACCTGCTGCAAGCGCGCTTCATCCATACCGGAGCCATTATCCCTCACACAAATACACAATCTTCCGTCTTGTGCAGATGAGACTTCGATCCACATATGCTGATGACCGGGAAGTATGATATCACCATGCAGCCATACGTTTTCCACAAGCGGTTGCAAAATCATTTTGGGAATTTTCCAGTCCAGCAGCCTTTCATCAATCGTTTTCTCCACTTCCACGCAATGCCCATAGCGTTCCTGCTGAAGTGTAAGATACGCATCAATTAACGTCAGCTCATCCTTTAATGAAATGATTCCCTTTCCACCATTCTGTGACAGTCGGTAAAAGACAGCCAAATTGTCAATCATCGACACCAAACTATCACTCTCTGCATCCAGTGCTTCCCAGCGCATCATTCCCAGTGTATTATAAAGGAAATGTGGATTAATCTGTGACTCGAGTGCCTGAATTTCAAACCGCTGTTTTTGCGTCCAAACCTTTGCCATCTCTTCCACCGTGCTGTCTAAGCGCTGAATCATTTTATTATATTGCTTTTCAAGCCTTTGCACTTCATCACACTCACCGCGTATCTCAATGAGATCCTTTTCATCCCATATGCGTGACATTCGGTTGGATAGCTCGTTGATTCTGGCAAAAATACGTTCCAAAAAACCGCCCATCATCACACCTGTGATCACAGCAATCGCAAGCATAATTCCACCGATTAGCATATAGGTGGTTTTCATTTTTCCTTCGGTATATTCCGCCGAAAGAAACACAGCCGTATACCAGCCAGAGCCTGCGTCCTGCACAATCAAGACCTCTCCATTTTTTGTCGTGAGCTTTCCTAACTGATCTTTTGGAAGAATCATCCCTTCCTGATCCTGAAGATACTCATCTGTGTGATCTGCTTGCGATGCGGCCAGAATTTTTCCATCCTCATCCGTCAGGTAGGCTCTCATATTGGTATCCTGATCAGATTGCATATAGCTGCCAAATGCCTTCTGCCCATCGACTTCAATTCGTATGTATGCCTGAACGTCTTTTCCCAGTCCCAGTACTTTTTTGTAGAGACATAGCACTTGAAGACCCGATGAATCAGCATTTGTGATTTCTTGTGTCCATAAAAATCCAGTATCCAAATAGTTCTCATCAAATTTATCTGTAATCACATATTTTCCATCACTCCACAGCTCACTTTCCTGCACATAAACGGTGATGTTCTGGATTGGATACATGATCGCCATGTTATTTTGAAATGTCGTTTGGATACTTTTAATCCGCTCCCATTTTTCAATCGGAGTCAGATTTTTCCCAGTCAGATTTTCTGCAAAAACAGTGCTATAGCATAGATTTTGTGCCACCTTTTCATAAATCTGCTTCTGACTTTCAATCGACTGGGTGATACGATCTGCATAGGTCTTCGCATACGCATTTCGTTCTTCTCTGAGTGGCTGAAAAAGATTCATCTGCAAAATAATCCATATTATGATATACAAAAACAGTAAAAGCAAAAATCCAATGCCAAGAAACTTCGATTTTGTAGAATGTGCCACTTTGCCTGATCTTGTTGTTTTTTTTGCGTTTGCTGTCTTTGCTGAATTTATTGTTTTCGTTGATTCTTTTGTTTTCATTAAGCGTATCATAACAACTATTACTTCTCTGTATTCTCGCGGCTCATCTTGCTGCGAAGCTTATTGTCGTACATGAACTTATCTGCCTTATCGAAAAGTGTTCGGAGTGTACAGTCCTTGTAGTCGGATGAGTATGCAGCGCCCTGCGCATAGCTGACCTTAACGCTCTTTCCGCATTTATTGAACCAGTCAACATCCTCTTTTAGCTTCTTTAAAATCTCATCCACCTCCGGCTTATCGGTATTGTAAATGATTGCCATGAATTCATCACCGCCGCATCGACCAACGAAATCCTTCGCCGGAACGGTATTTCGAAGAATACGCGCAAAATTCATGATCAGCTGATCACCTACCGAATGGCCGAGTGTATCATTGACATGCTTTAAGTTATTTAAGTCAAACACGATACAGGCCGTCGGCTCTGTTAAAAACGATACATCATGAAGCAACTCCTCACAGCGGCTCTTATTTGGAAGACCGGTGTGCAAATCAAGATATGCTTTTTTCTCCAGCATCTTATTCTTTCCAGAAATTTCGATTGCGGAGAGTGTCTGCTCAATCAGCATGACAACAAATGCAATCATATCAATCGCTGAAAAAATCTGTAACCAGCGAATCTGGTTTGCAATTCCCTCTGAATACCACTCCGCTGCATTTACTACCTCATCAGCAAGGCCAAAATACGTCTCGCTCATCTCTACAATATCCGTATTCTCATAACCATTTAGACGGACATTTGTGATTTCTTCCTTGAGCTTTTTCCAATAAGCATACAGCGCATTCAGCTTCGTTATGTAATCTTTGTTATCCAGACGAATTAAATCATAATGACCGTCCTCATAACGAAGACCACTGATAATATCATCCAACTCCTGAATCAGCTCATCATTCGGATTTCCCGTAATTTCAAGCTTAACCTCTCGCTGCGTTGCTCCGCGCACCAATCCTGCATAATTGATCACTCTTGCCGTTCCCTGAAGCTTCTGTGTTTGCACCATCATGCCCACAACAAGAATGACCAATATCAGGATCAGCGAACTTTTTACGACTGTTTCCACCTTTTGTTTCATACACACACGTTCCTCCCGATTTTGTACTCTATGTCAATTATAACACGTTTGTAGGAAAATGAAAGTACTCATAAAAGTTCTCACCAAATTTTCACATTTCTGGTGTTTTTGCTTACTTTGAGGCGGTTATTATCTTCTCGGTCAATAACTCGGTCATAGAATAGCCGAGCATGCAAAGTTTTCCTTGAATGCCGGACATTCCATTTCCGCCCTTTGA
>CAVFYJ010000021.1:0-30545 GCA_963626545.1 Acetatifactor sp.
GCACTCATCTAGCTTGAGTGCTAAAATTTTTATAAAATTATGTCATTTTCAGCAGAATTGTCATCTTTTCGTGTTGACAAATCCGTTTCATCGCTGTAAAATACGGGTTGTAGCCAAGGAGTAACGCCGCAGATTAGCAATCAACCGGCAATGCTAGTAATTGTTTAAAAGTGTAGAACACGCAAAGCACGAGAAAACGCATGTGAAAGAACATGGAAAGAGCATGTGAAAAGCACGTAAAAAAACACTAGCATGAATCCGAGCTACCAATCTAGTAATAAACAGAAACGAGGATGTTAGCTATGAATAAAGAAGGTAGTTTATCAATTAACAGTGAAAACATATTCCCTATTATTAAGAAGTGGCTGTATTCCGACCACGATATATTCTTCCGTGAGCTTGTCAGCAATGGCTGCGATGCGGTTACCAAGTTAAAGAAGTTGGACATGATCGGTGAGTACACCATTCCAGAAGGCAAGGAGCTTTGCGTAAAGGTTATCGCAGACGCTGAAACAAAGACCATCACCTTTATCGATAACGGTATCGGTATGGATGCTGACGAGATCGACCAGTACATCAACCAGATTGCTTTCTCTGGCGCACGTGATTTCCTTGACAAGTACAAGGATAAGACAAACGATGACCAGATTATCGGTCACTTTGGTTTAGGCTTCTACTCCGCATTTATGGTTGCTGATCGTGTAACAATCGATTCCCTTTCTTATAAGGAAGGTGCAAAGGCTGTTCACTGGGAGTCTGATGAGGGTACTTCCTTTGAGATGACTGACAGCGATAAGACTGAGATCGGTACCACCATTACCCTGTACTTAAATGAAGACAGCTACGAGTTCTGCAATGAGTACCGCGCAAAGGAAATTCTGGACAAGTATTGCTCTTTCATGCCAATCCCGATCTACTTTGAGGCGATCAAGACTGCTGAGGAGCAGGCAAGAATCGACGAAGCTGAAAAGAAGGCAAAGGAAGAGGAGGCAAAGAGAAAGGCTGAGGAAGCTGCAAAGAAGGCAGCCGATGGCGAAGCTACCGACGCTGAGTCTGCTGAAACAGAAACCGAAGCAGAGGAAGAAAAGGCTCCAGAGGCACCAAAGCCAATCAATGAGACGACTCCACTGTGGACAAAGCATCCAAATGAGTGTACCGATGAGGAGTATAAGAGCTTCTATCACAAGGTATTCAACGACTATAAGGAGCCGCTGTTCTGGATTCATCTGAACATGGATTATCCGTTCAACTTAAAGGGTATTTTATACTTCCCGAAGATCAACACCGAGTATGATTCTATCGAGGGTACCATTAAGCTGTACAACAATCAGGTATTCGTTGCCGATAATATTAAGGAAGTAATTCCAGAATTCTTAATGCTGTTAAAGGGTGTTATTGACTGCCCAGATCTGCCGTTAAACGTTTCCCGTTCCGCTCTGCAGAACGATGGTTTTGTTAAGAAGATCTCCGATTACATCACAAAGAAGGTTGCTGACCGTCTGACCGGTATGTGCAAGACAAAGCGTGAGGATTACGAGAAGTTCTGGGATGATATCAATCCATTCATCAAGTTTGGTGTATTAAAGGATGAGAAGTTCGCTGATAAGATGAACGATTACATCATCTTCAAGGATCTGAACGGTAAATACTTAACTCTGCCAGATATCTTAAAGGAAAACGAGGAGAAGCACAAGAATCAGGTCTTCTATGTAACCGATGAGAAGGAGCAGAGCCAGTACATTGAGATGTTCAAGAAGGAAGGCATCAATGCGGTTATCTTAAAGCACAACATTGACTCTCCGTTCATCACAAGACTTGAGCAGAAGAATCAGGGGGTACGCTTTATCCGTATTGACTCCGATCTGAACGATTCCTTCAAGGTGGAAACCTCTGAGGATGAGAAGGAAACCTTAAAGAAGGACAGCGAGTCTCTGACCACTCTCTTCCACAAGGTATTAAACAACGATAAGCTGACTGTTAAGGCTGAAAAACTCAAAGATGCTTCTATCGCTTCTGTCATGACGCTTTCTGAGGAAGGAAGAAGAATGCAGGAAATGATGAAGATGTACGGTATGTCCGGCATGGATCTTGGCACTCCGGATGAAACACTTGTCCTGAACCTGACCCATCCGTTAGTACAGTATGTGCTAGCTCGTACTGAGGATGAATCCGTTAATAAGTATTGTGAGCAGTTGTATGATCTGGCCGCTTTGGCACATGGCACACTATCACCAGACCGTATGTCCAAGTTCATCACTCGCTCCAATGAGATCATGATGGAAATTGCAAAGTAAGTTTATAAAATACACATAATTTAAAAAGGAGGCAGCCGCAAGGCTGTCTCCTTTTTAAATTTCGATTTGAAATTATAGTTAAGTTAAATGATCCACTTTATGCAAGGAAATCGCGGATTCTCTTGCTTCTAACCGGATTCCGAAGCTTTCTGAGTGCCTTCGCCTCGATCTGACGGATACGCTCCCTTGTGACGTTGAACTCCCTGCCAACCTCCTCGAGTGTTCTCGGATGACCGTCTCTTAAACCAAAACGAAGCTCGATTACCTGACGCTCTCTCTCCTTCAGATCACCAAGCAGGGCATCAATGTGGTCACGCAGCATAACGGACTCTACATTTCCCTCTGGTGTAACGGTATTGACATCGGCAACGAAATCGCCTAAGTTGGAATCATCCTCTTCACCGATTGGGGTCTCAAGGGAAGCTGGCTCTCTTGCGATCTGCATGATCTCCATAACCTTGTCCTCGGACATGTCAAGCGCCTTTGCCAACTCGGCAACGCTCGGCTCATAGCCTAACTCCAGTGTCAGCTTACGCTGCATCTTAGACATCTTGTTAATGGTCTCAACCATGTGAACCGGCACACGGATGGTTCTTGCCTGATCGGCCAATGCTCTGGTGACAGACTGGCGAATCCACCAAGTTGCATAGGTACTAAGCTTATAACCCTTGGTGTAATCAAACTTTTCGACACCCTTGATTAGTCCAAGATTGCCCTCCTGAACTAAATCAAGAAAGCTCATGCCACGTCCAGTATAACGCTTTGCAATGCTGACTACCAGACGAAGGTTCGCCTCGATCAGACGCTCTTTTGCAGACTCATCGCCCTGCGCCTTTCTCTTTGCTAACTCCATCTCCTCGTCTGCTGTCAAAAGCGGTACGGTACCGATCTCCTTTAAATACATACGAACCGGATCCTCTGTACCTACACCCTCAAGCAAGTCGATAGAGTCAAGGTCAACCTCTTCCTCATCGTCTGAAAAATCAATGTCCTTATCGAAATCATCTGCGGCCAAATCATCTGTTGCAGCACGAAGAACATCAATCTTCTTACGCTCCAAATATGTGTATACAAATTCCAGTTCTTCTGGCGTCAAAGTCTCACCGGCAAAAAAATCATTTACATCATTGAAATCAAGCGTCTTATTCTTGCTAAGGCCAATCTCAACTAACTTCGTCAAACGTTCCTTTAATACTTCTTTTTCCATGTGCATTGTCCTTTCTTTAAACAACTCTCACACTGTTTCTATGTATGCCCAGGTACGCCTTCCTTTTATTCACGCCATTGGCTTCCTGTTGAAGCGTCAAACAGCCACTCGCGCAATACCTTAGCAACTTTATATTATACAGAAAGTCTCACGATTTGTAAAGAGTTTTTTCAAAAATTTCTAAGTTTTTTTACAATTTTTATTCCAGTTCACACATCCTGTTCGATCTGGATAAATCTCATACTTGCATGAAGATTTGTTACTTTCCTTCTTCATGCGTTTCCTTCTGCGGAATCGTATCCTCCGGAACTGCAATTGTCATAGCCTGCGGCATTGCCTGAATGTGCACACTCTTGTGGCTGCCACCGTACTCACCATCAAGTACCCAGTCAATTTCGCTGTCACTCTCTACGGTCAGATCGGAAATCTCGTAGTTTGCGATGAATTTTGAATTTGGATTCTTTGTCACCAGATCAGCCAACATGACAGAAAAATCAACCGGATTATCTGGGGTATAAACGATCATCAAATTCAACTTACCATCATCGAGTTCGACATTTTTTCCGCTTAAATTCCTCATACCACCAACGCTGAAAGAGTTGTAAACCATCGCATAAATACACTCGCCTGCAATCTCCTCATCCCCGAAGGAAAAACGCACATGATAAGACTTTAAATTTCCAACCTGACGAATTCCTTCTAATATATAAGCGTTGTGACCAAGCGCATTTTTGGTTTTCTGCGGTGTATTCCAGGAAACCTCGGTAAAGGCACCGAACGCCGCAACATAAACAAAGTAACTGTTTTCCTGAAATTTACCGACATCTACCGCTCTGAAATGTTCTTCTGCAATGACGTTTGCGCAGCGCTTCATCTGAGATGGAAGACCAAGGCTGTACGCATAGTCGTTCGTGGATCCAGCTGGAATGTACCCCAGCTTTGGTCGTCTCTTCTCGTCAATTGTCATCACACCATCCAGCACCTCACTGAGGGTTCCGTCACCGCCGCTGCAGACAACCAAATCATATGCAGCACCCAGTTCTTTTGCCAGTCTCGTGGCATCGGCGCGCTCCTGTGTGGAATATACGACGGTCTCGTATCCAGCCTTGTTGAAGGTATCAATGATATCTGCCAGATGATTTCGGATCAGTCCCTTTCCAGAATGTAAATTATAAATAAATAACAATCGCTTCATATATGAACCATACCTTTCTTTCTGTCGTTTTGCTGTCCTGTTGCTATCTTTGCTATCGTTTCACTAGCTGTCGTTTTTGTTTTACCTTGAATACAAAAATGCCAATTCCTTATGAGCATTTTTGTCCGCCGGATACTGCTCCAGATAGCTCATCAGCTTCTCAATCGCAGTATCGTAATCCCCCATTTTTTCATAACAGATGCTCTCATTCCATAAAAAGTCTGCCATCAAACTCTCATTTGCCAGCTGCATTCCCTTTTCAATCATGATCAATGCATCCTGATACTCGCCCTGTCGCACCATGCAGGAAGCCAGCTGATTATAAAGCCCTGCATCATTCGGATCATGCCTCAGCTGCTCCTGATACAAATGAATGGCCTCATCGCTATTGCCCTGCAGCTCATAGCAATAACCAAGATAATAGCCTGCCTGCGAGTATCCCTTATTGTAAGACTCCTCAAATGCTGAAAATGCCTCGTCGATCTGGTCAAGTTCCAAATACACCCGTCCCCGATAGCACCAATCCTCTGCCTCATAGGGAATGACCTCGAGCGCTGCATTTAAGACAACTTGACGCGCCTCATCCGCTTCCGCCTTCTTTAATGCCTCTGCCATGGTCAGATAGCCTTCATAATTGCGGTTATCAATATTCAAACACTCCTGATAACAGTGGAGCGCCTGATCCACATCATCCATCAAAAGATGCACATCTCCTGTCAGCTGATAAATATCGCGCAAACGATAGTTTGCCTCGATTAACTGATTGTAATCTTCAAGTGCACCTGCGTAATCTCCAATCGCCGTCTTTGCCTCTGCGCGATATCCAACCACATCAAGGCGACAGGAACTGTCGAGTGAACCGGCAGCTTCTATCGCCTGATTAAAGCTCTCTATTGCTTTGTCATATTCTTCCAGTCCGTTGTAGGCAAGTCCCATTCCTCTGTAGCTGTAAAAGAGGCTGCTGCCAAGCTGTGCGACCTGAGTGAAGCTCTCAATCGCTTCCTCGTAGTAACCCTGAGCACAGTAAGCCTGTCCCAAGTTACAGTAATAGGCTTCCTCAGACGGCTCCTGCGTAATCGCCTGCTTAAACAGGTACACCGCATTCTGGTAATCGCCGTCCTGGTACGCCTCCAGTCCTTTTTGATTGCTTTTTGAACCTGCGGGGGCACAGGCGCTGACAGCAAACGCCATCAGTGTCAATGCCCCCGCAAATGCTATATGTTTTTTTCGCATAAATTATAATTCTTTCAGTTTCATAGTAGTTTCATGGTAATTTTTTTCCGTTACCTATTTTATCCCTTTATTCCACTGATTTCAACCCTATATTCATAAGATTTATAAAGTATTAATAAAACGAAGGAAACCTTCTTTTCCGCTCTCGGTGCGCTTATAAACGCCTGCATCCTCAAGAACCTGAGCAAATACCTTTCCAACCTCATCCTGAAGGATGGTATCGATGTTGGACTCATCCACCTTCGAATAAGAAGCTAAAAATTCCTCTGCCCAATCGGCATGCTTTGCAAGAACCTCGTCTGCACGAAGATCCTTTCCGGCAAGAATGGCTTCTCTCAATGCTGCCAGCTCACCCTTTAAGCGAGACGGCAGTACGGCAAGACCCATAACCTCGATCAGACCGATGTTTTCTCTCTTAATGTGGTGCAGCTTCTCATGCGGATGGTAAACACCAAGCGGATGCTCTGGTGTGGTGATGTTGTTTCGAAGAACGAGATCCAGCTCGAAGCAGCCATTCTTCTTTCTGGCGATCGGGGTGATGGTATTGTGCGGCTCACCGTCGGTCTCGGCAAAGATAAAGCTTGCCTCATCGGTGTAGCCTCTCCATGCCTTTAAGATTTGATCCGCCAGATCAATCAGGCGCTCCTTGTCGGTATGACGGATACGGATAACAGACATCGGCCACTTTACAATGCCGGCCTCCACGTCCTCGTAGCCTGAGATGGTTACTGGTGTCTCGATCGGTGCCTTTGCCATGGCAAACTCATAATGTCCGCCCTGGAAATGATCGTGTGTCAGAATGGAGCCACCTACAATCGGAAGATCTGCATTGGAGCCAAGGAAATAATGTGGGAACTGACTGACAAAATCAAACAGCTTCACAAAGGTATTTCGCTCGATCTTCATCGGGGAGTGCTGTCCGCAGAATACGATGCAATGCTCGTTGTAGTACACATACGGAGAATACTGGAAACCCCATTCAGACTGATTAATTGTGATCGGAATGATTCTGTGACTCTGTCTTGCCGGATGATTGACACGTCCTGCATAGCCCTCATTCTGGATACAAAGCAGACACTTTGGATAACCACTCTGCTTCTGCGTGCGGGCTGCTGCGATGGCCTTTGGATCCTTCTCTGGCTTAGACAGGTTGATCGTGATATCCAGATCGCCATACTCGGTGGAAGTTACCCACTTTACATCCTTGCAAACACGATAACGGCGGATATAGTTGGAATCCTGACTCAGCTTGTAGAAATACTCGGTGGCCTTTTCTGGGCTCTCCTCATACTTTTTCCAAAACTGCTCTCTTACCTGTGACGGTCTCGGCATCAGTGCATTCATCAGCTTTGTGTCGAAGAGGTCACGGTATACGACACTGTCCTGTGTCAGTCCACGGTCACATGCATCTGCAAGCAGCACATTAAGGATATCCTCTAATGGTGCCTTTACCGGCTCCTGTGGCTTCTCATAGTCATCCAGCTGCATTGCCTCGAGCAGCTGATTTGTTGTATAAATACGCTCGCACTCTGGTGTCAGTCCGGTATCAATTCCGTACTGAACGAGTGCTGCGACTGCCTCATATACTGTCATCACTCTACCATGCCTTTCCCATTTTTATTGTATTTCTATTTTATCTCAGTTTTATTTCTGTTTTGTTTTGTGGCTTTATTGTTTTTCGGTTTATTTTTAGCTCAGCTTGTGTGCGCCATCGCCTACGTTTACTGCGTAGAAGTCTGCTGCATAGCCGATCTTCTCCTTGTAAACCTTGCCTACATTCTCGATGAATGCGTCGATCTTGTCATCCTCAACGATGCTTACGGTACAACCACCGAAACCTGCACCTGTCATTCTGGAACCAATTACGCCCGGCTGCTCCCATGCAGTCTCTGCCAGTGTATCCAGCTCAATTCCAGTTACCTCGTAGTCGTCTCTAAGAGAAACGTGAGACTCGTTCATCAGCTTTCCAAACAGTGCGATGTCGTTCTTTGCAAGTGCATCAACCGCACGGATGGTTCTCTGGTTCTCATATACGGCATGCTTTGCTCTCTTACGGTTTACCGGATCGGTGATGGCATCTGCGATCGCATCAAATTCAGCCTCTGTCAGCTCGCCAAGGCTCCTGATTGGCTTTACCTTCTGAAGCTCTGCAAGTGCTGTCTCGCACTGGCTTCTCCTCTCATTGTATTTGGAATCTGCAAGACCTCTCTTCTTGTTGCTGCATGCGATAACGATCTTTGCACCAGTCAGCTCAAGTGGTGCATAGGTGTAGGACAGATCTGCTGTGTCTAAGAAAATTGCATGGCCTGCCTTGCCCATTGCGATTGCAAACTGATCCATGATACCACAGTTTACGCCGTTGAACTTATTCTCGGAGAACTGGCAGATCTTGCTGACCTCTACCATATCGACGTCAAAGCCAAACTGATCATTTAATATAACAGAAGTAGCAACCTCGATGGATGCGGAAGAAGAAAGACCGGAGCCGTTCGGAATATTTCCATAATATAAAATATCAAGTCCGCTGTCGATGGTATATCCCTTCTGAGTATATGCCCACATAACGCCCTTCGGGTAGTTGCACCAGTTGTCCTCTGGAACATTCTTGAAATCCTTTGCTTCTACTGCTAACATTCCAAATCTGGTAAAGTTCAGGGAGTAAAAACGCATCTTGCCGCAGTCGTTCTTTCTTGCCAGTGCGTATGTACCGATGCTCAGTGCACATGGGAATACATGGCCACCGTTATAGTCGGTATGCTCTCCAATCAGATTTACACGGCCTGGTGCAAAATAAAGCTCAGGCTCTTTTCCCTCTCCAAAAATTTTCGCAAATTCTTCTCTCATTTTGTTCTGCATAATGGTACTCTCCTTATCTGCTTATATCCGCTTCACTATCAGGCATTTCCCTGATGCTGCTATAAGCATACCACGAAATATGCCCGCTGTAAATAAAATAACTTTGCAAGTATTATAAATATATTGAGAAATCAGTCAACTGTATGGTACTTTTTTATAAAAATACTAGAAAGAAAATGGGAAAAAAAAGAATCCCGAGGCGATATGCCCCAGGATTCCTGTTTGAATCATTCCTGTTTGAATCATTTCTGTTTGAATCATTCGAATTGCTTCTGTTTGGATAATCAGTCTACTTTCTTTACATCAAAGGAGGATGCAACACACTCTCTTGCATCTTCAAGTGTCTTGAAGCTTCCATCCTTTAACATCTGAACCATCAGATTGCCAAGTGCAGTTCCCTCAACCGGGCCTGCATAAACATCCTTACCAGTGAAGGTTTTAATCTTGTGATTTAAGAACATATCCTGGCAGCCACCTCCAACAACGTGGATTCTGGTGAACTTACGTCCAGACATCTCCTCAAGCTCTGCTACAGTATCCTTATAGCTCTGTGCTAAGGAATTATAGATAACAACCATAACCTCGCCCATGGACTGCGGAATCTTCTGGCCAGTGCGCTCACAATAGTAGCGTACCGCATCGGTCATGCTCTTTGGCGCTAAGAAGCTGCTGTCGTTGCAGTTTACGATGGACGGGAAGCCGTCTGCCTCCTTTGCCATTGCGATCAACTCAGGGAACGTGTAGGTCTTTTCTGCAGAGTTCATCTCCTTGCGGACATTCTGTAACATCCACAAACCCATAATATTCTTTAAGTAACGGAAACGATAGTCGTAGCCACCCTCGTTAGTAAAGTTATACTTCATGCTCTTTAAACTGCACTCTGCATACTTTCTCTCGATTCCCATTAAGGACCAAGTGCCGGAGCTTAAGTAGATAAAGTCATCGTCGTTTGCCGGAACTGCTAATACCGCGGAACCAGTATCGTGTGTCGCCGGAAGGATTACCTCGGTCTGACAGCCGCACTTTTCTGCGATCTCTGACTTTAACATACCAACACTTGTCTTTGGCATATGAAGCTTTCCAAAGATCTTTGCCGGGATACCGATGCGCTCAAGCAGCTCGTAGTCCCAATCCTTTGTCACGGCATTGACAAGCTGACCAGTAGTTGCATTGGTGTACTCATTCATCATCTTGCCGGTAAGCAGGTAGTTAAAATATTCTGGAACCATCAGATAATGCTCGGCATTCTTGATGTACTCCGGATGCTCCTGCTTGATGGCAAGAAGCTGATAGATGGAATTGTACAGCTGCTTCTGGATTCCAGTGCGCTCATACAGTTCCTCTGGGGAAATTGCAGTCTCAAGAACATCATCCATGCCATCGGTACGGCTGTCACGGTATGCGATGGTATCGCCCAGAATATTATTCTCCTTATCAAGAAGGACAAAATCAACGCCCCATGTATCAATACCCATGGATGCCGGTGCCTTTCCAGCCTTTGCGCATGCTGCGATACCGTTTACGATCTCGTCAAACAGGCGATCCAGCTCCCAGCACAGATGACCATCTCTTGTCACATTGCCATTTATGAAACGGTACATCTCCTCCAGAACGATCTTTCCATTCTCAAGGTGTGCCAAAATATGTCTTCCACTTGACGCGCCAATATCTACTGCTAAGTAATATTTCATGATTCAAAAGCCTCCATTTATATTTTGTATTATAGATATGTTTATTCACCATTTATTCAAAGCTTGCTGCGATATTGCTCTGTGTCTTCGGGCGGCGTCCTCTGCGCACTGGTTTCTCCTGCTTTTCCTGCACTGTTTTTTCTGGTGCTGAAGCTTCCTGTGCGATCGGTGCTGCTTCCTCTGCTGGTACAACTGCCGTTTCTTTTCTTGCTCTTGTACTTCTTGTGCTTCTGGTAATTGGCTTTCTGACCGGCTTTGCAGGCTTTTCCTCAGCAGTGCTGTTCTCTGTTTCTGCGACAGTTTCCTTTGATTCCTTTGATTCCTTTGATTCCTTTGATTCCTTCTCTACCTTTAGTGTCTTGGTAGTTCTGGTTTGTCTTGCTTTCTTTGGCTCCTTGTCAGCTGCCTTGCCTTCTACTTTTTGCGCTTCTTTTTCTTCCTTTGGCGTTTTTGCAGTCTTCGGTGCCTTTGGAGCCTTCAAAGCTTTTTCTTCCTTCTTTGCTGCCTTTGACGCTTTCTTTGCCTTGCCTAGCTTTGTAACAGCCTGTACAGACTCGCTTTCTTCTACATGATGAATAGTCATGCCGCTCTCAACTACTTTAACAGTCGATACGGATACAGCGGCTGCAATCTTCTCCTGAAGATCCTCCTCAACGCTTTCCTGATACTGCGCATCTGCCTTCTCAAGTTCCTTTCGGATGGACTCTGGAAGCTGTGCCGGTGGCATTACCGATATTGGCTTATGCTGCTGAACCGGATAAATCATGGCCTCCGTGATCGGCTCCGGTGCTTCGTTTCTTTCGCTTGGCTGCTCTGTTGTCTGAGGCTGTGCCTCTTCTACAACTTCTTTCGTCTCTGCTGCGGCCTCTTTCATCTCTTCTGTGGTTTTGGTTTCTTCTGTGCTTTCAACGTTTTCGGCGTTTTCTGCTTCCTCTGCATCGCTTTGAGCCTCAAGCTCCTCGCTCATTGCAACCAGTTCTTCTTCCATTACACGTGCACGTTCTTTTGCAGTTGCATTCTTAAATCGATTCTGTCTTGCATTGCCGTCCGCAATCGTTGCGAAGCAGTACACATAACCATCAAAACGGAATGTTCTTTTCCAAAAATCTACTACATGTTTAAATCCGTTGTCTTTGCTGATAATATAGAAATATGAATCCTTTGCCTCATGAATCAGATAGCCCAGATAGGTGGACAGCTGAAAATCAAGTGCATTCTTTCCACCGCACAGAATCTTATACTTGGATATCTGTGCCTTGGAACTGAAAATCATATCCATCGCTTCAAAAGTAATGGTGTCGGCATTGTGGCTGTAAAAGATCACAACACGATCATCTTCGCCAAGCTGTGCGACTCCCTTAATACCTTCTGATTTGACATTTTCATAGTCAATAAGATATGTTGCCATAAAAGGTTTCTCCTTTAGCATTTATAGAGTACGTGGATACCCACTTCATTCATCATATCATACAAAGAAGTCTATTTGCAATAGCATTTTCCCTATAGTTCACACATTTTTTACATTTTGCATAATGAAATCTTTTTTCCAAAAATCTGACCAGGTATCGAACGCACTCGGAATTGTTATTTTCTGCAAATCTACTTTTGATGCCAGTAAGAAGGTGGCTTCTTTTATTCTATTTTTATAGGAAAGTAGAGATTTGTTTGTCTTTATTCGCCATGCACTCATATGCCACTCGATATGAGAAAAAATATGTTTTCCCTGCGGCAGTTCTTCTGCTGTTACCGATTCACCGAGAAGATTTTTCCAAAAATGAAGCACTTCTTCCTTTGTAAGTATGCCATCTGCAGACGGAAGCTCCCAAAGACCTGACAAAAGACCGCTTTCCGGACGCTTATGCAGTACAATACCACTTTCATCGGACAGGACAAATACGGTTTTCATTTCTTTTTTTCTTGGCTTTTTCTTTGATTTAAATGGAATAAATTCGGTGCGATCTTCAATTTGGGCAAGACATATATGTGCAACCGGACAGGATCCGCACAGTGGTTTTCCATTTGGAATGCAGACACAGGCACCCAATTCCATTAATGCCTGATTGAAAAGTCCTGGTTCATATCGTAAATATTCTTCTATAAAAATAGTGAGCATATCTTCCATATTTTTCTTTGTCTGTGGCTTTGCAATGTCGCTCTCATCTGCTAAAATACGGTTGATTACGCGAAGCACATTGCCGTCAACTGCCGGGTATGGCAGACTATACGCAATCGAGGCAATTGCACCTGCCGTATAGCTGCCAATTCCTGGAAGGCTTAAGAGTGTCTTATAATCTTTCGGAAGCTCTCCACCAAACTGATCCCGACAGACGATTGCTGCTTTCTTTAAATTGCGTGCTCTCGAATAATACCCGAGTCCCTCCCATAATTTTAATAGTTCCTCATCCGATGCTGACGCTAACTGATTTACATCGGGAAATGCAGCTAAAAAGCGCTGGTAATATGGCTTTACAGTCTCAGAGCGTGTCTGCTGCAACATAATTTCGGAAATCCAGACCCGATATGCATTCACATCATGGCGCCAAGGAAGGTCTCTGTGACCTTCCTTGTACCATATTCCAAGTGCTTTGGATGCCTCCAACAGACGCTTCTCCCAGTCGAAACGACCAATCGGATCGATATGATTTCTTTCAAGTTGTTCTGAGTTTTCTGAAGTTATTTGTAACTGCATATTCGTTCTTTTCCTATTCTTTCTTTTATCTTTTGTTTTTGTACTAGAAAACAAGAATATTCAAGCCGCTCTGTGTTTCAAAACCAATCGCATGACCGGTATCAAACACAAATGCGATCGTTGCATCGTCTGGTGTACATACGACATCCGAATCTGGAAAGATTGCTGCACCATCGCCCATCAATTTCTCGGCAAATAAGTGCTGTTTACTTTTGTTGGATTTTTGACGCTGACGCGAAGTCTGGTCGCACAACAATCTACATCGTTCAAATTGGCTGCGCCGCCAAGCCCTCGTACAATTTGCTCACTTAAAGAGGCTTCCTGATTGTTAGTTTGTCTTTTTTCTTGTTCCTGCTCATTTAGGCTCTGGGCTCGTCTATTCCCATATGATTCTAGATGACACTCTGCACAAATGGCCAGGCAAAATACATCAAAATTCCAACAAACATGTAAACGATCGTGGAAATAATCGGAACAAAACGAGAGCCGCCAAAAAATGACAATGCTGGTGGAAACTCAATTTTGTAGAACCGATTGTGCAGCACTGCTACACCGATTCCGACGATAATACCACCGAAAACACCCATTTGAATCGTCTGTATTCCACATACATTGGCAATGGTTCCCTCCATAACCGATTCCATGGTTGTGCCATCCGCTAATACCTGCCCGGACAGGCGAAGCAATGCACAGTATGTCACAAAATGGTTTTTCTATGAAAAAAAGAGAGTTCATATTTCAACTCGCCGAAGCGGTAAAAGATGATTACTCTCTTTTTATCACTTTTATTTTTTTGGCTTATAATACAGTGTTCTCATCGCATTTAAGATGGCGATAACAGCTACACCAACATCTGCGAAAACGGCTGCCCACATATTGGCAAAACCAACTGCTACCAACGCAAGGATGATAACCTTGACAGCGATGGCAAATACGATATTCTGGTTACAAATTTGAACGGTCTTTCTTCCGATCTGGATTACATCAGCCAGTTTGGATGGCTGATCCTCCATGATAACGATATCGGCTGCCTCAACGGCTGCATCCGAACCAAGTCCGCCCATTGCAATTCCGACATCGGCTCTTGCAAGAACCGGCGCATCGTTGATACCATCACCGACGAAGCAAACCATCTTGCCCTTTGTCTTCTTATTGCAATAATCATTGACATAGCTTACCTTATCTGCCGGAAGAAGGTCGGTATGAACTTCATCCAGCTTCAGCTGCTTTGCGGTGTACTCACCAATCGCCTTGCGATCTCCGGTCAGCATAACAGTTCTCTTTACACCGATATGATGCAACTGGCGAATGGCATCTTTGGCATCTTCTTTGACTTCATCGGAAATCAAAAGATAACCGATATAAGCGCCGTCCACTGCGGTATAAACTACGGTAGCTGCTTCCTCCGGAACTGGAACCTCGAGTCCTAATTCTGCCATCAGATTTTTATTTCCGGTATGGATCACATGGCCTCCGGCTGTTACCTTTAAACCTTTTCCTGCGATCTCCTGCGCATCCTCTACCTTTGCCAGTTCACCGCCGTTTCGTTCCTTCCAGGAAGACAGAACAGACAGTGCAATCGGATGGCTGGAATACTGCTCTGCGGTCGCGGTATTTACTAAAAGCTCGGTCTCACTAGTTCCATTTACAGGAGCTAACTTTGTTACACGGAATGTTCCCTTTGTCAGTGTTCCTGTCTTATCAAATACCATGGTCTCTGCCTTAGATACAGCCTCCAGGTAGTTGCTTCCCTTTACGAGAACGCCATTCTTGCTGGCACAGCCGATACCTCCGAAGAAGCTAAGCGGCACAGAAATAACAAGCGCACACGGGCAGGAGCAAACTAAGAAGGAAAGTGCACGGTAAATCCACTCTGCAAACGGATGACCCGGCAGGAAGATCGGAACGATCAGACCGATGAATGCGGCCAGACCAACAACAATCGGGGTGTAATATCTTGCAAACTTGGTGATGAAGTTTTCTACCTTTGCCTTCTGGCTGCTGGCATTCTCAACCAGATCCAGAATTCTCGCTACAGTTGACTCACCATATTCCTTTGTTGTGCGAATCTTTAAGATGTTTGTCAGGTTGATACATCCACTGATGATCTCGTCTCCGACCGTTACTTTTCTCGGAACGGCCTCACCAGTCAGTGCCTTGGTATCCTCCATGCTGCTGCCCTCTAATACAACGCCATCCAGCGGAATACGCTCACCAGGCTTTACAACGATCGTCTCGCCAACTGCAACCTCATCTGGAAAAACTTCTTCCTCAACACCATCACGAAGCACAACGGCACTGTCCGGACGGATATCCATAAGAGATGCAACGGATTTTCTGGACTGGTTTACTGCATAGGACTGGAACAGCTCGCCGACCTGATAGAACAGCATAACGGCGATACCCTCTGTGTATTCTTGAAGAGCAAACGCACCAATTGTCGCAATCGCCATCAGGAAATTCTCATCAAATACCTGACCTTTTGTGATGTTCTTCGCTGCCTTAACGAGGACATCATAGCCTACTATCAGATAGCCAGGGATGAAAAAGATCAACTTATAGAGATCCGGTATCGGAAGAAGTACTCCGACAAGGAGCAATACAAGTGCAGCTAAAATTTTATAGAACTGCTTTTTTTGCTTTTTTGTCATTTTCTTTAACATAACACAAACCACGCCTTTCCCCTAAATAACATCACCACATCCAAACAAATGTTGATTGAATGTGGTGATGTCTCAAACGTTCAGTCAAACGTTTCAATATACAATAGACAGTATACAACAGTATATACAATCAAATTACAGGATTACCTTGCAGTCTGGCTCAACCTTTGCGATGCACTTTACTGCGGACTGAAGAACTTCATCAAACTGAGCATCCTCTGCGTCTAAAATCATTTTCTGTGTCATGAAGTTTACAGAAACTCTCTTTACGCCTGGAAGCTTCTTGATTGCCTCCTCCATCTTTGCTGCGCAGTTCGCGCAATCCAGATCCTCTAATTCAAAAGTCTTTCTCATAATGTGTGCCATCCTTTCTTGTTTTATTTTCGTTTTTCTTTTTTATTTTGGCTTGTTCTTTGATTAAACGTTTGTTTAATCGTTGATTTAACTATAGTCTTTTTTTGTGCATCTGTCAATAGGAATATTGAAAAAATTTAGCCAATAATTGCGAATGGGCGTTTCATGAATCATATTTTTATAACCCACCTTTTTCTATTTCATAATCTAATAGAAAAGGGAAAAAATCGGAGTATTGCCTATGGAGCAAAAAGTCGCCATTTACTGTCGCCTATCACGCGAGGATGACAATATAGGGACCGACGAATGGAGTGAAAGCATTCAAAACCAACAAAAACTTTTATGTGACTACGCCAAAAAGAAAGGATTTTGTATTTACTGTATGTATGTGGATGACAACTATTCTGGGCTGGACAACACGCGCCCCGCCTTCTGTCGTCTGATTGAGGATGCACGCTGCGGACGTTTTAATATTATTCTATGCAAAAACCAATCTCGCTTTACACGGGATATGGAGACGGCCCAGCAGTATTTAAATGAATTGTTCCCGCTGTGGGGAATCCGTTTTATCGGGGTATGCGATGGCACGGATACAAATGACAAACATAATCTTCGGATGCGCCAGATTAATGGACTTGTCAATGAATGGTACAGCGAAGATCTTTCCGATAATATCCGTCAGATTCTGCGAGACAAAATGAAACGTGGCCAGTTTATCGGTTCTTTTGCCTGCTATGGCTACACAAAGGATCCATTGAATTTCCATCAGCTGATTCCAGATCCACCTGCTGCCGCCGTTGTAAGGGAAATCTATCAGCTTTACTTAAATGGATTTAGTTTGGCAAAGATTGCTGCTCTTTTAACAAAGCGACAGACACCACCGCCCTGCTTTTATAAAATTCAACAAGGACTTTTGTTTCAGACACCGTTTGCCAAAAATAAAACGATTAAAAATGAGAATACGAACAATACAATCAAAAAAGAGGAAAACACCAATGGCAAACACTCGTATCACTGGGCCACGTCAAGCGTGCGCAACATTCTGACAAATCCAGTCTACACCGGAACTCTAATTCAAGGCACTACATTAAAAGAAAGTCCCAAGAGCAACCGAAGAATTCCTCTGCCAAAGGAGGAATGGGCCGTTTATCCGCATGCACACACTGCTCTTATCAGCGAAGAGACTTTCTGTGAGGTTCAAATTCTTTTAAAAACACGCAGAAAGGAAAAGAAAATCAATCGCAATTAAAAGCACACCGAAAGAAAAAAGAAAAAATGTAACCCTCTGCACCAGCGATGCATAAGATACACTGTAAATGATTTTGGAGGTATCTCCTATGAGTGATTTGGCAGCAACAAACTGCGGCGGATGCACACAGACAACGAATAACGGCGGATGCAACTGCATGTGGATTATCCTCATTCTGTTGTTCTGCGGCGGCTGGAATAACAATGACAGCTGCGGCTGTGGCAATGGTGTTGGACTTTTCAACAATGGAAACAGCTGCGGATGCGATGCGCTGATCTGGATTTTGTTACTTAGCTGCTGTGGATGCGGCTTCTGATGAAAAAAAATTTTAAAATAACTAATTAAAAAACGGGGGGTGCAATGCCACCGGGTACGAAATTCGTCCCGAACGGTTAGCACCCCCGAAATTTGTATGTCTTTCCTTATCTGTTTATATCTCTCTATTTGTATATTGATTTGTTTATTAACCGATTACATCGCGCATGGTATATACACCTGGCTCTTTATCCTGCAAAAACTTTGCTGCCTGAACAGCACCCTTTGCAAATACGCCTCTGGAGAATGCTTGGTGATTCAACTCGATCACCTCATCCTCACCTGCGTAAATGACATCATGTACACCAACGATCGTGCCGCCTCTGACTGCGGAGAAACCGATCTCTTTTGGATCTCTCTTCTCGCGCCTTTCGCTGCGATCAAATACAAAATGATACTCACCGTTTAAGGACTTATTTGCTGCATTGCCGAGCATGATTGCGGTACCGCTCGGTGCATCGAGCTTACGTCTGTGATGACGCTCGACGATCTCGATATCAAATCCTGCATCTGCCAATACCGGTGTGATTAACTCGACGATCTTTGCAAGTGTATTGATTCCAAGGGACATGTTATAGGACTGAACGATCGGAATCTTCTTTCCTGCCTCCTGCACATGGGCAAGCTGCTCATCGGAAAGACCAGTTGTGGCAAGCACGAGTGCAAAACCTTTCTCTGCGCACTGGTCAAGTACCATATCGGTAATCTTTGCAACGGTAAAATCAATCAGTGCATCTGCTTCCACATCGCATGCGGCAATGGACTCGAATACCGGAAATGGACAATCGGTTGCCTGTGTAATATCAATTCCTGCAACGACCTGTGCCTGATCATCCTGCGCAATGATATTGGCAAGCATTTTTCCCATCGCACCATTGCATCCATTTAAAATAATACGTACCATCTTCTGTTCCTTTCATTTACCAGTTAATATTTTACCGGCTATTATTCACCAGTTCTTATTTGCGATTCGAAATTCGCTTAGACTTAGATCAGCTTCATAGCTGCTAATTCTTTGCGCAGTTGCTCTCTATGCTGTGGCTCTAACTCGCACAGAGGAGAACGCAATCCACCGGCATTCCATCCCATCATATTCAACGCTTCCTTTACCGGAATTGGGTTTACTTCACAGAACAGTGCCTTGATTAAATTCATAACGGACAGCTGTAACTGACAGCTTAACTTTACATCACCATTTAAATAGCTCATAACCATATCGTGTGTGAGCTTTGGCATTACGTTTGATAAAACAGAGATGACACCGACACCGCCGAGTGACAGAAGCGGAACTACCTGATCATCATTTCCAGAATAAATATCAATACAGCCATCTGCAAGTGCAGCAAGCTCTGCCACCTGAGAAATATTTCCGCTGGCTTCCTTGATTGCTACAATGTTCTCTACATTCTTTGCCAGTGTGACAGCAGTCTGCGGCAAAATGTTTACTCCGGTACGTGACGGCACATTGTACAGAATGATCGGAAGATCAACGCTGTTTGCGATTGCGGTATAGTGCTGGATTAATCCCTTCTGTGTTGCCTTGTTATAATATGGTGTTACGAGGAGCAGCGCATCTGCACCATTTTTCTGTGCATGTGTGGACAAGCGGATTGCCTCTGCTGTGGAGTTCGAACCGGTACCTGCGATAACCGGAACTCTTCCTGCGGTGTGCTCAACAGCAAACTTGATACATGCGTCATGCTCGTCATGGGACAAGGTGGAAGACTCACCTGTTGTTCCGCAGATGATGATCGCGTCTGTACCGCTTGCAATCTGGAAATCGATCATCTTTCCTAATTCCTCAAAATTCACCTTATCGTCCTGTGTAAATGGAGTGACGATAGCAACTCCTGCTCCCTTAAATATTGACATACTAGTACCATCCTTTCTGATTCAGGTAAATCTATTCAAATGCAGCCACCAGTTTTTCTCTGGATACCTTTCAAAAAAAGGCTTTTGCTCAAAGAAAAAGCCGGTCACATTGGCCGGCTCATAAGGTTTTCTTTTTGTGTTTCCCTTAGTAGCTCCCCATCTGTGAACAGATGACAGTCATATACCTGTTCGATATATGCCCAAGAATGATGTTGCAAAAATCATCCTTTCGGCGCCAGTGCCTTTTAGCTGACTTCGTTTGCCTCTGCATGCATCCACCAGCCTACTCATCTGTAGCGCAACCTCTACCTTTTGTATGAATTTTCTTTAGTGTACATCAATTTCACAGCACTGTCAAGCCTTCTGTTCCACATATTCCAATTTACTTACGGAAACTTCGTAGGCGATACGCTTTTCACTCTCGGTCTCACTGAGTTTCTTCATATACTCTCTGCTCTGGACACGTCCCCACACACGAAGTCTCGTGCCCACATCGAAAGTTGACACATATCTGGCATTTCGTCCCCAGGCGATGCACGGAATGTAATCGCTTTTGCTGTATGGACGGTTAACTGCGATCAAAAGATCTGCGATCTCACGGCCGAGCGGCGTCTTTCGATATACCGGTGGCTTGCAGATGTAACCGTCCAGCATGATCTGATTTGTCTTGGTGTAATCGGTAAATGCCTCCATGAAATGATACTCTCTGACAAACACCGAAAGCACAAGACGATTTCTCGTTCCCTCATGACGGTTATAGGAGCGAAACTGTCCGATCGCCTCCATTGTTCTGCCTCTGTAATCCTGATTAATATCGATCAGACGCTCCGAGATCATGACCGGGATGGTGTCGGATTGATCGCTCAAGCGGTTCACCGACAGCTCCATTATGTAAAAGCTCTCCCCAAAGACCTCATGACTGAACTGGAATCCAGACACGACTACTCCAATGACACTGACTCTGTTATTTTCTACGTTTCTTTCCGGCATTTTATTGCTCCTCCTTTTTATTCGCGGCTGTGGGTACCAGCACAACCACTGCATGTACTAGTTATCTTGATAGATTTTTTGTAACTAGCAGTTCTTAGTTATTGGCAACTAATTATTGGTAACTAGTTATTCATATGTCTCAACACACGTATATTATAACCAAGTTGTTTTCAAAACGCACGGAAAAAGCCTCGCAGAATTCGTCGTTTACCTACTATTATCTGACAAAAGGTGAGCTTTTTTGTCACTTTTCTTCTTCCTTTTTTCGACTATTTTTTCAATTCTTTTTTCTTTTTTCGACTGATATTTTACATTTGTGGCATTGTTTGTCTTGTCTAATGCCAATTGTTTTCAGATGATGGACGCGAAAAAGGACAGGCTGATCGACTCAGTCTGCCCTTTTTTTGCTTTTGTATTTCCTCTTACATTAGCGTTTGTATTTACTTTTATACGCTCTTTTGTAAATCGCTACTGTATTTCTAATTTGATTACTCTTTGTGGTTGATGTAGTTGATCAGTCCACCCTCGCTGATAATCTTCTGCATGAATGGCGGGAATGCCTGTCCATGGAAGCTCTGTCCGGTAGTCTGATCGATAATTACACCAGTATTAAAGTCGATGTCTACCTGATCGCCTGCCTGGATTGCCTTGCTTGCCTCCGGACACTCAATGATCGGAAGACCGATGTTAATTGCGTTGCGGTAGAAAATTCTTGCGAAGGTCTCTGCGATGACACAGCTGACACCTGCTGCCTTGATTGCGATCGGTGCATGCTCTCTGGAAGAACCACATCCAAAGTTCTTATCAGCGACAATAATGTCACCCTTATTTACCTTATTCACAAAATCCTTATCAATATCCTCCATGCAGTGCTTTGCCAACTCTGCCGGATCAGAAGAATTTAAGTAACGTGCCGGAATGATTACATCCGTATCTACGTTGTCACCGTATTTAAATACGCGTCCATTTGCTTTCATATCACTTTACCTCCTTCGGGCCGGAGATCTTTCCGGTTATCGCACTTGCAGCTGCAACATATGGGCTTGCCAGATATACTTCACTGGTAACATCTCCCATACGGCCTACAAAGTTACGGTTAGTTGTGGAAACACATCTCTCATGTGCAGCCAGAATACCCATGTATCCGCCAAGGCACGGTCCACAGGTCGGGGTGCTGACAACAGCGCCTGCCTGAATGAAGGTCTGAACCAGTCCCTCTTCGATTGCCTGAAGGTAAATTGCCTGAGTAGCCGGGATTACGATACAGCGCAGTCCCTTCTTTACCTTTCTGCCCTTTAAAATCTCTGCTGCCGCACGAAGATCCTCGATACGGCCGTTTGTACATGATCCAATTACAACCTGATCGATTGCGATATCGCCCACCTCGTCGATGGTGTGAGTGTTCTCTGGCAGATGTGGGAAGGATACGGTTGGCTTTAAGCTGCTAAGGTCGATGGTGTAGGTAGCGGTGTACTCTGCATCCTCGTCTGCCTCATAAACCTTGTATTCCTTTGTGGAATGCTCCTTCATGTATGCGATGGTCTGCTCATCTACTGGGAAGATACCATTCTTTCCACCGGCCTCAATTGCCATGTTTGCGATACACAGACGATCATCCATGGAAAGATACTGGATACCATCTCCTGTAAACTCCATAGACTGATACAGTGCACCGTCTACGCCGATCATTCCGATGATATGTAAGATAACATCCTTTCCAGTTACGTACTCAGCTGGCTTTCCAGTCAGTACAAACTTGATTGCGGACGGAACCTTAAACCATGCCTTGCCAGTTGCCATACCTGCTGCCATATCGGTACTTCCCACACCAGTGGAGAATGCGCCGAGTGCGCCATAAGTACAGGTATGTGAATCGGCACCGATTACAACGTCACCTGCAACAACCAGTCCTTTTTCTGGCAGAAGTGCATGCTCAATACCCATCTCACCTACGTCAAAGAAATTAGTAATCTCGTTGCATCCTGCAAATTCTCTTACACATTTGCAGTGCTCTGCGGACTTGATATCCTTGTTTGGAACAAAATGGTCAAGTACGAGTGCGATCTTGTCCTTATCAAATACTCCCTTTTTGTCAAAGCGGTCCATCTCGTGAATCGCTACCGGAGAGGTAATGTCATTGCCTAAAACAAGGCTCAGATCTGCCTCAATCAGCTGTCCGGCCTTTACCTCTGGCAGCCCTGCTGCTGCAGCCAGAATCTTCTGCGTCATCGTCATTCCCATAATAGAAAATCTCCTTGCTGTAAATATCTGCTCTTTTGCTGCGCCAGATGGCGCATTGCTTAAGAGTGCCTAAGAAAGAAGGCAGCTGCCTTGGCAACTACCCGATTCCCTGCATTGTTATTTATTTTACTGGATAATGAGGTGATAGTCAATGACTTTTCTTTACGGTTTTCATAATGCGTTACCGGTAGGTTATTGCTCACGGGAGATTATTTTTTTGTTCACGGGAGATCGTTTTACGAAAGCGCTTCGACGATTGTTTTGTCGGCGTCACTTGTTCCCGCGGCGCCTTCTACGCACCTTTTCATCTCAGTTACTGCGTAAGCCCGCTCCCACACGTTCCCGGCTGCGCAGCAGACGATTGCCTCAGTAAAAGCAACTCGTCTCAGCGCTAATTTAAGTTATGACCCGTGAACTGCACACCCGTTTCGTTATGAAAAGACTCGGAAAAGTTTTGTCATCGAACTGTTTTTGCAAACTATCTCATAATATCATCCCCGATCTGGTCAATTACACCTTCACCGGAGCCGTTGGATACGGTTCCTTCTTCGAAGAGGTCATCAAAGTTACTCCCAGTTTCATTAAAAATTGTCTCGTTAATGCCATCGTTATTCATGTTATCGGTTTCATATGGTGCTAACTCGGTACCACCCATACTGTCCTCATTTGTACGATCCATCGTGGTTTCGGACTCGGATGCTCGTGTTGTACGCTCTGTGCTTGTACTTTTTGTGGTGCTTTCCTTTGTACTCTTCATGCTTGTTGTGCTTTCTTCGGTGCTCTGCGATGTCTGCTTTGCAGGAACATTTGAATTATTGTCATTTCTGCAAGCCGCAAACAGTACCGACATTACAATTGCAATGGTTAAAACAGCGAAACGTTTCATAGTAATCTCCTTCCTCACATTCCGGTCTGCCTGTTTTACAGATCGGATTTACGCTTTTAGTATGTGAGAAAAGAGCATTTCCTTTCCTGGTAATAATTGGGAAGAAAATGCTCTTTAAATTACATTTCGTAGCCAGAAAGTGCATCAAGGATTGTGTCGATGCTTTCCTTGCTTACGGTGTTGACTTCATCAGAACCATCCATAGAAACGTAATAATACGCATCGTCATCGGTTGTGTTTCCGATTGTAAGCTTTAAGGTTTTTTCCTCATCAACAGAGGTGTAGGTGAGTGTCAAAACCGTTGCGCCATCAGTCAGGCCATAGTCTGCCTTTTCGGTCTCGTCTGCGTAATAGTCAACACAATCGTTAAAGGTCAGACCAACGATATTGACAAGTAAATCATGAATATCGTCATCCTCGTCTACGCGCTGTGTCTTATTGTCCTGTGTGAATACCCAGCGAGTCACTTCGACCATTTCTACCGTCTCTTCCTCGGATTCTTCTTCAGACGAATTGCTTGAATCGCTTACAGATTCAGCTTCTGTTGCAGCCTCGACCGTCTGTGCTTTTGTTATCTCGGCATCAGATACATCGCTCTCACTTCCATTTTCTGCTTCCGCTGATGCATTCTCGGTTGTCTCCTCCTCGGTCGCTGGTTCTTCGGTAACTTCCTTTTCCATCTCAAGTGTAACGCCATCCTTTACAAGCTGTACATTTGAAACCGATGTACTGGCGATCGTTGGGAAGCTTTCTTTTGCCTGCAAGGTTGAGATATCGTTGCTGATATCTGAGATGTAATCGGATGCAATCGTATAAATATCATCGGCACCCTCTACTTTTGCATAATAATCAGAGCTATAGCTGTTGACGCTTCCGATCAGAACGGTCACTTCGGTATCGTCAGATCCTTTTGCCGTAATGGAAAGAGTCGGATTATCCAGACCGTAAACGGACAAATCATCCTGTACTTCCTCAAGTTTACGCGTTGCAGTGAGGCCTTTCATATCACTTGAAAGAGAGGTTAAATAGCTCTGCGTAACTGGGAAGTGCTCATCGTCATCGTAGCTCCAAGTCTCATTTTCCGTATCGTAGCTAAAGGCAAAGGTGCCGTAGCTGTTTGTGTAGCTGATGGCGACCGGCTCCTCAATCTGGCTCAAATAAAAGGTGTTTGCTTCCTTTTCTGCCTTTGACTGTTCGGTTGCCTTTTCCTCATTATGCTGATTGATCAATACAATCCCGCCGTATGCGCCGCCGAGGACGGCAAGCGCACCGACTAAACCCAATAATTGTTTCGTGCTCTTTGTCATATTGTTACACCATTACGCCTTTCTTCTGCGGATCCATACAATCAGGCCACATACGATACTGAATACCGGAATGATGATAATAAACAGTGCATTCCAAATGTTTCCATCTGTTACGGTATTGTAGGTGACTGCAAGGCTCTTTGCTGGGATGGATACATTCTGAACATCATCAAAGTAAGAAGATACGATGTTGATGAACTCGTTCAGGTTCTCGATTCCAGAGAAGTTTCCGATCAGGCTGGAATCAATCATGGTAGATGCAGAAATTACAGTCAGCTTGGAATCTGCGGTCGGTGTATCAAGCCAGCCATCGTTATTTCCTACAGAAACGTCGGTGAGAACATCGCCAAGTGTCTCCTCAGTTGAAGCCTCAGTTAATACTTCCTCGGTTGCATTTTCTGTTTCTGTCATGGTTTCTGTTGAAGCTTCCTCGGAAACGCTCTCGGTGGATGCACTTTCCGTTCCTGCGCTTTCTGCCTCAGATACATTCTCGCTTCCAGACTCAGATTCACTTTCTGCCTCTGTGTCTGCTGGTGCTGCCTTCTGTGCAGCAGCTGCCAAGATAAACTGTGTTGACTCGCTGCTGTTTCCTTCACGGAATGCATTGTTACTGGTGGTTAATAGGTTTGTCAGTGTAACATCATCCGGTGTTGTTTCGGATGCGGTCATACCGGCTACTGCACCGACTAAAATGCTGCTTGTGGTTGCTACGTTTGTATCGTTGCTTGTAATCATTGGGAAGAAATAGAATGCACTCTGTGCTCTCTGGTAGTAACGATCACGATCTCCAATGTAGGAGTTTACCATGGTCAGACCATAATCTTCCATTAGTTCGTTAAAGTTTGTCAGTTCCTTATCGGTGACACCGCGAAGCAACAGAACATTTCCACCCTGATACAGGTAATTGTGAAGTTCGGTGTACTCATCGGTTCCTAAATCACTTGTCGGATTGTTGATGATCAACAGATCACAATCGTCCGGAACAGATACAGTCTCAAGAAGATTTAAGTTTGCAGTTGTCATGCTGTTTTTGGTCAGAAGCTCACCGATATCCTGACTGAGTGCAGACTCACCATGGCCTCTTAACAGATAAATTTTCTTGCTGCTTTCGGAGGTAACCGCTGCCACTGCACTTGTTAACTGACCCTCTGCGTCAAACTCGGACTCAGAGCTGTAGCCGTAGTAGCTTTGCTGGGTTACGATGATATCGCTAAAGGAGATTACCTGATTCTTGTCGGTGTCTGCACAGGATACCACTACGGAGTTTGCAGAAATACCATATTGGGTAAGGATCTCCGGATGAAGAACCGGGTCTACATAGCTCACCTTCAAATGAGATGAAAGATCACCATAAATGGAAATAAACTTCTCAATACGAGAATCAATATTTCCGGTCTCTGCTACTACTTCAATCGTAACATCCTTATCCAGATTGCTTAACAGTTCCTTCGAGGTATCGGAAACACCGAAAATTCCAGTCTCACTCAAATCCCAGTTTAACAGTTTCGTCGGAAGCTGTCCGATAATCAAATTGATTACGACAATAATTGCCAGCACGATTGCTGTCATCGCAAGGCTGAAGCTTCCGTTTTTCAGCTGCATTGCGGATGAAATATTCTTGCCCGAAGGCTTTTTTTCTTTCTTTTTTTTGTTATCCATTCCTGCCTGCTTTCCTCTCATTCTGCCGCTTCTGCGGCTTTTTTAACAAAGTCACTTCACCAAGCGGACGCTTCGCTTAGCTCCATCTTCTCTTCTGAATTACCTGTGTGGTCAGGAAGATACACGCCGCACAAATGGAGATCAGCTCCACAATTCCCTTCACATCAAACACATGATCCGAAACAAAGCTCGTCATTACTTTTGCAAATGCAATGTTTTCAATCAGTCCTGGAATCAAGCCCTCAAAAAGCCCTGAATTTACAAAGTAGAGAATGACAAGGACTGCTGCGCCGCCGATCAGAAGACCACCTGTTGCTGCCTTGCTCTTTGTCATTACATAAACGATGACGCAAAGAAGAATCAATAAGATGAAGCAGCCAATCAAGGATGCAATTGCGGTATTTGGTATATAAGTAGAAAGTCCATTGGACAGATTAATCAGAAGCAGTGTAATGATGGTGCCAACTGCTGCAATGATGACGCTCTCTGTCATGGAGGAGATCAGCATACCGATGGATACATAGGCACAGCCAATCAAAAAATAAACAAGAACCGTTGAATAATCAACAAGAAAATATGCAGTTCCAGTGCTCTTAATAATCAGTGGGCACAGGCAAAAGATTACACATGGAATTGCCACAACAGCTGCCATGGAGAAAAACTTTCCAAGAACGATCTGCGTAACGGATACTGGTGCTGTCAAGAGCAGCTGATCGGTCTTAGAATGACGCTCCTCTGAGAAACTTCTCATTGTAAGAAGCGGCACAGTCAACACAAATACAATTGCAGATGCGCTTAATGTATACGCAAAATATGGATAGCCGTAGCTCATGTTGTAAACCATAAAATAGATTCCGGTAACGAGCACAACGGCTGCGATAAATACCGGTCCGATCATGGACGTGAAATATGATTTGAATTCTCTGTTAAATATTGCTTTCATCGTCATCCTCCTTGTCCGCCTGTTTTGTCTGCTCAGCTTCCTTTACGGCTTCTTTCGCAGACTTTTTGATCTCATCCATCTCTTCCTCATGAGCCTTATTATCGGCGGTCAGTTCCATAAAGACATCCTCAAGAGTTGCCTTTGAATACTTCATCTCGTAGATCGGCCAGTTATTCTCTGCACAGATGCCAAATACGGCTTCACGTACATCGGCGCCATCGGTACGAATCTCAAAGGAGGACAAATTCAATCCTTCGTTTTCTTCGTTTTGTTTTGTCGCTTCTGCTGCACTCACAACATGACGAAGCTGCGCAAACGCCTTCTTTGCCTGCTCCTTCGGTGCCTTTACGCTGATCTCAAGCATGTTGTCACTATCCATGTAGTGCATCAGATTCTCGGTTGTATCACTTGCAACCAGCTTTCCATGAGAAATGATCAGAATCTCATCACACACGGCACTAATTTCAGAAAGGATATGGGAACTTAAAATAACGGTATGTTCTTTTGCGAGTTCCTTAATCAGTGAACGGATCTCGATGATCTGAATCGGGTCAAGACCTACAGTCGGCTCATCAAGAATGATGAACTCTGGCATGCCAAGAACGGCCTGTGCAAAACCGACTCTCTGTCTGTAACCTTTGGAAAGGTTCTTGATCAATCTCTTTGCCACATCGACAAGACCCGTCATCTTCATCGCAGTTAAAATGCTCTCCTGACGCTTCTTTGCCGGAATTGCTTTCAATTCTGCCGCAAACTCCAGATATTCCCATACAGTCATATCTGTATACAATGGCGGCAACTCCGGCAGATAACCGATACAACGCTTCGCCTCTGCTGGCTCCTTCACAATATCGTGTCCGTTAATTAAAACGGTTCCTTCCGTAGGGCCGATATATCCGGTCATCATATTCATGGTTGTTGACTTTCCAGCACCATTTGGTCCCAGGAATCCGTAAATCTTTCCCGGCTCCAGACGGAAACTCAAGTGATCGACAGCCACATGGTTTCCATACTTTTTTACCAGACCTGTTACTTCAATCAAAGTCTTGTCCTCCTGCATCTTCATTTTCGCCAGCAGTTTATTTTGTTATTTACTACTGGGCCATTGACTATTATAGTAGGCTTGGAATGTGACGACTTTTTGAAAACTTTATGTCTATTGTTTGTCCTTCTGTGAACTTTTGTTGAAATTTTCTGTAATAGTTCACGCGTTTTGCAGCGACGCACGGTACGTGCGGTTTTGCGAATGGGCGTCCCGTGAACTGTAAAATTTTAATTTAGGTATTGACTTATCCCGCTTTGGGTATTATATTAGACTTCAGTATGGTAAAGCACCATAGTAAATCACTGCATCTCACCGGTCCATGACCGCCCGATAATATCTAATGCAGTGACAAGGAGGTTTCTTTATGGGAAGAGTTTATAATTTTTCCGCAGGCCCGGCCGTATTGCCGGAAGAAGTGTTACAGGAGGCCGCAGCAGAAATGCTCGACTATCAGGGAAGTGGTATGTCCGTCATGGAAATGAGCCATCGTTCCAAGGTCTATGATAAGATTATCAAGGATGCAGAGGCTGATTTGCGTGAACTGATGAACATCCCGGACAACTACAAGGTTCTGTTTTTACAGGGCGGCGCATCCCAGCAGTTTGCTATGATTCCAATGAACCTGATGAAAAACAGAAAAGCAGATTATATTGTAACTGGCCAGTGGGCAAAGAAGGCAGCAAAAGAGGCTGAACTCTACGGCGAGGTACATGTTGTCGTTTCCAGCGCAGACAAGACATTTTCTTACATTCCAGACTGTTCCGATCTTCCAATCGATGACGATGCCGATTACGTTTATATCTGTGAGAATAACACTATCTACGGCACCAAATTCCACACACTCCCAAATACAAAAGGAAAAACACTTGTAGCTGATATCTCTTCGTGCTTTTTATCGGAGCCGGTTGATGTCACAAAATATGGTATGCTCTACGGCGGCGTTCAGAAAAATGTCGGCCCTGCCGGTGTTGTAATTGCCATTATCCGCGAAGATCTGATCACTGAGGATGTTCTTCCAGGCACACCGACTATGCTGCGCTATAAGATTCATGCAGATGCCGATTCACTTTACAATACACCTCCATGCTATGGTATTTACATCTGCGGAAAGGTCTTCAAGTGGCTCAAGAAGATGGGTGGTCTTGAAGAAATGCAAAGACGCAATGAAGAAAAAGCAAAGATTCTCTATGATTACCTCGACTCCAACAAGCTGTTCCACGGCACCGTTGAACCAGCTTCTCGCTCTTTAATGAATGTTCCGTTTGTTACAGGAGATGCCGATCTGGATGCAAAGTTTGTTAAAGAAGCAGAGGCTGCCGGTCTTGTCAACTTGAAAGGTCATCGTACCGTTGGTGGTATGCGTGCAAGCATCTACAATGCAATGCCAAAGGAAGGCGTGGAGGCGCTGGTTGCCTTTATGAAGAAGTTTGAGGAGGAGAATTTGAAATGAAAAGTGTTTATTGCTTAAATCCAATTTCCAATGCCGGAATGAGCCGTTTTGACTCCACCTATTGCATCGCCGATTCGATGGAACATGCCGATGCCGTGCTTCTTCGCAGTGCTTCGATGCATGAGTTGACACTTCCAGATTCTCTTCTTGCCATCGGCCGTGCTGGTGCTGGTGTCAACAATATTCCACTTGATGCGTGTGCCAAAAAAGGTATCGTCGTATTTAATACACCTGGTGCCAATGCAAACGGTGTAAAGGAGCTTGTTATCGCCGGACTGATGCTGGCCTCTCGTGATATCGCAGGTGGCTGCCACTGGGTTCGTGAAAACAAAGACGACCCGAATATTGCAAAGACTGCTGAAAAAGCAAAGAAAGCGTTCGCTGGAAATGAAATCAAGGGAAAGAA
>CAVFYJ010000021.1:30555-38991 GCA_963626545.1 Acetatifactor sp.
GTCTTGGTGCGATCGGTGTCCTTGTTGCCAATGCAGCAAGCGAACTTGGCATGGAGGTTTATGGCTGCGACCCGTATTTAAGCATTCAAAATGCAGTGCGCCTCTCCCATCACATCACCATCGTAAAGAACAACGAGGAGATCTACAGTCAGTGCGATTACATCACCGTTCACGTACCTGCACTTGATTCCACAAAGGGCATGTTAAATAAGGATGCCTTTGCGATGATGAAAGATGGCGTAAAGATCTTGAACTTTGCAAGAGATATTCTGGTAAATGATGCCGATATGGCAGCTGCTCTTGCAAGCGGCAAGATTTCCAGATATGTTACCGACTTCCCGAATCCGGCTGTTGCCAATATGGCGGGCGCACTGGTGCTTCCTCACCTGGGTGCTTCTACTGAGGAGTCCGAAGAAAACTGTGCTGTTATGGCGGTAAATCAGATTATGGATTATCTTGAAAATGGAAATATTGAAAACTCGGTCAATTATCCGTCCTGCAGTCTTGGACGCCGCAAAAAGGCCGCTCGTATCTGCGTATGCCACTACAATCGCCCGAATGTAATCAGCCAGCTGACTTCCCTGTTTGGTGAGGCTGGTGTCAACATCAGTGATATGGTTTCTAAGAGCCGCGGCGAGTATGCGTATGCAATGTTTGATGTCGAAGCGCCGGTAAACGATGAGTTCAAAGAAAAACTTGAGGCGATGGAAAATATTATTCGTATTCGAATTCTGTAAGAACGGTACGAACATATTTCGTAATCAAGATTGCTGATTATTCGTTTAAACAGCGCAAAGTTTCAAATTCACGGTATTTTAAAAGCAGTAGGATAGCTTTCATAACAACGCTATCTTGCTGCTTTTCTTTTTCTCTTCTATCTTTTTAATTACAGGTTGGTGCCGCAATTAAAACAAAATCGGCATCCTGATATGCCTCTTTGGCATCTAATGTTGCCATTAAATTTAACTTTTTCTCTGCAAAATAGGTTTCTATGTACTCGTCCTGAATTGGAGATTCTCTTCGGTTAATCATCTCTACTTTTTCCGGCACAATATCTACAGCTTTTACCTGATGATGCTGACTAAGCAACACTGCCATTGACAAACCCACATAGCCGGTTCCTGCAACTGCAATCCTTAAATTTTTGAAGTCTCTCATATTTTACATTCCTTATTTGTTATGTTTATAAAACTGCGCGTACCACTGTGCAAACTGTCTTAAACCTGTCCGTAAATCAGTGCTCGGCCGATAATCAAAATCGCGTGCCAGCGCACTAGTATCCGCATAGGTCACTGGGACATCTCCCGGCTGCATCGGAACCAGTCTTTTATGTGCTTCAAACTCGTAATCTGCTGGCAACACATTGGCACGCACAAGCTCGTTCAAAAATGGCATCTACTGTCTTTTGATCTGCAATATCGCCTCTTTGAAACGTAAAATTTGCAAATTGCTCAAGCTCTTTTAATCGAGATTCTTTTAAGCTGACATCATAATAGGAATTCATATTATCAATTCCGATCACCTGCATATTTTTTATTTCTGTGAGAATACGCTTTGCGAGGTTCGCTCCAATAAAGCCTGCTGCACCTGTAATCAAAATTTTCTTTTTTGAAAGTACAATATGCTCTTTTTCAATCTTTGTTTCTGTTTTTTCTTCCATGTTTTCTTTCTTTTCCATTTCTCCTTATTTCCCTCTTCTATTTCGAATGTGGTAAATTCCATTCAATCTTTTTCCTGCTGTCACAAGAATGATTCCAACATATACCACCATGACAAGAAGCACCTTAATACAAAGGCTTCTCCAACTGCCATACATCGAAAGCTTTGAAGCAATCCACCATGCAGCAGCCCCGGCAAGTGACACCGGAATCAAGAATCGTAAAAACGTATCAACAAAAAATTTAACGATATTTAAATGAAGCGCTGCCCTGTAATAAATATTGAGTATGATAACCTGACCCAGTATGACTGCTCCCGCCGTACAGGAAGCCGCTCCAATCATGCCATATCTCGGAACAACTAAGTAAGTAAAAACGCCATTGATAACCGCTAATATGCAGCAGACAACCGCACGAAATTTATGTTTGTTTCTCGCCTCCAAAATATTAATTCCGATACTCTGGCAGCTCGGAATCATCAGTGAAAATGCCAAAATCAAAAAGATTACATATACTTCCTCATATCCATCACCAAGCCATACAAATAAAAATTCCTGCCCCACAATGCCAAAGCCAATTAGTGCAAGACTCAAAATCAAAAATTGAATGACACCAACTTTTGTCATTAAGCGCACCGACGCATCCTCTGAGCTATCGGTAATACTCATCGCAGTTGCTCTTGGTAAGAAAATTCCAGATACCGCACCGGAAAACTTCTTATAAATTGTAACCAGATTCATTGCCACCGCATATACAGCAACCACCTCTGCACTAACTTTCATACCAAGAATAACCGAATCCAACTTCCATAAGATCTGATCAGCAACGGATGCGATAAACACAAAAAATGTATAGACAAACAGTGAATATATGTATTTCCACTTCCATTCATACAGATGAATTCTCATATGAAGACGCTTCCATGCATACAGTGCCTGACAGATGATTACGGAAATGTTTAATGCAAAAACCGTACAAACCAGCGCAAATGATTTTCCACCCAACTCTGCAACTGCAATTACCAGTAGCAGCTTTGCAATCTGCTTGATTCCAAGCACCGACCTTCCAAAGATAAAATGTTCTTCAGCATTGATCACACATTGAAAAATTGCTCCTGGAAGCGATAAAATTAGATCAAGCAGTACAATCCAGAAAATTTTCCGTGCAATGGCAAGTTCCTGCGCAGAAAATGAATTTCCAAATGCACTTTCCAAATTTCGATAAATAGAATATCCAATTACAAAAAGGATTCCTGAAATTACACTGTAAATAACAAGCGATACCGCCAACAAATTTTCATATGCCTTTCGATCATTTTGAACTCTATATTTTGTCAAATATCGCACCAAAACATTGTGAATTCCAAAATCCATAATTGACATATAGCCAATCAATGACGCAATCGTTGAGTATACACCATATTCCGACTTTCCGAGTGCCTTTAACAGAATCGGAACACTGACAAAACCATATATGATTGAAATCAACACATTCAAGTATGAAATCATAACACCATACACAATATTTTTATTTTTCATTCTAAAAAAGCCTCCTGCTGTTGTTTCTCATATATCAATTTCTTCTTTGCAAAACCACATTCCAAGGATAATTCCAAGGATCAGCTGAATGACCTCATTCGTGTACGAGACTGTCGCATATTCATTTGCCAGAAAGCAGATTAATAGGACAACCGCCAGACGATTGACCCCTCTATCTTTATAGAACTGTTTTAAACACATCACTAGTTCTTTTCCTATTACAATGTAATAGGAAAGGAAACCGATCATTCCCAGACAAGAAAGCATCTCCGCAAAATTGTTATGTGCATACAGTCCATAAGGATTGATTTGCTTGAAGTTATGTAATCCAATTCCCGTAAACGGATACGCTTTAAAGGTATCAACCGCAAGCTTTACCATAACACCTCTGCTGTAAGTTGATTTGTCACCGCTTCCATTCAGTACATATCCCCATAAGCCATCCAAGCGCTTTCCGATAATTTGATACAAAAAACCAATCTGGTAGATTGCGATTAGTAAAATTACGCACCCAACCGCAACGCCTATAATCGAAAGAATCATTTTTCCTGCGCTCTTTGCCTTAACCACCGCAAGTAACAGTATGCCTAAAACAAGTGTGAGAAGTGCTTTCTTTGATCCTGTTAAAAGTGCTACTGCAAACATAGGAACTCCCAGCAAAATCACCCATTTCAGCTGTTTTTTATTTGGATGAAACAGCAGCAATAGGATCGAATAGCTACAACAAACTCCAATCTGATTCGCATTGATTCCTCTGACTGTAATACGCCCTTTCACTTTCCGTGATCCGCTTATCAATTGCCCAAGTGGAACGGTTGCCAATACATAGAACGCCAATGCTGCACTCATTACAATAAACATGGTCACTGCATACTTCATATGTTTCTTCGTATCCTGGCTAAAGTAGATCACAAGCGCACACAACAGCAGCGTGCTTTGCATGACAGATGGCAGATACCCTAATACAACGTCCGGATACAAAGCCCAATACGCACTGCATGCACACCACCATAAAAAGAAAATTCTACTGATTAATACTTCCAGCAAAAATCCGCGATACAGTCTTATTTTATAAAATGAAATTCCTATAAATAACAGCTGTAATAGTTCTCGAATTCGAAATGTACGAACTGCAAACATTGTAACTGCCATCATCAGACAAAAAATTCCATTCCATAAATCATCCTCTGAAATTAAAAGTGTTCTTGTCCTATATCGTCCATCCATGCTAAAATCTTACGTGCCCTTTCCTGTAATGTAAAACAAGCTGCCTTTTGAACTGCATATTCTGACATTTTCTTTCTGCAATCCTCATTCTCACGTAAAAAAGTAATCGCCTCTGCTATTTCCTTCACCGAATCTGGATCTACCAGTACGGCATGACCGGTATCCAAAATATCCCGGTTAAAATCTCGATCCGATGAAACTACTGGAAGACCACAGGCCACTGCCTCCAAAACAGCATTCGAGCACCCTTCATTTTGTGTGGGAAGTACAAAAATATCCGATGCTGAGAGAAATTCCGGAACCTCCTGTGGGGCAATTCGTGAACAAAACAATACATTTTTTGAATCTGGCATCTGCTTTCCTGCCCCCGCACAGATTGCTTTGACATCTGTACACTGATCAATTGCCTCGATTAGTCTCGTGATTCCTTTTCTTTCTGTAAACTGACCTACATAGGAAACAATAAAGGCATCGTCCGGCAGTTTGTATTTTTTTCTTGCTGACTGCTTATCACGCGGATAAAAGACAGCTGGATTTACGGCATTTACGAAAACACCAACCTGTACATCTGATGCAATGCCATGCTCAATCAGTCTTTTTTTATTGCTTGATGAAACTGCCACAAAGCCATTGCACGCTTGTGTTTCTTTTCGAACCTGTTCGAGTCCAAAATTGTTGACTGACCAGTCTGTACTCTCGCCATATGCAATAAAAGAAGACTTATGAAACAATTTTCCAAGCCTGCAGGCACAGATTCCAGCTACACAGATAAAATGACCATAAAAGGCATCTGGATTTAGCTGATATTTTTTGACGGTTGCCGCGCAAACTCTTGTCATCGTGTCAGCGGATATATGACTTAACCGAATCGGTCCTATCTTTTTTTCTCCTGTATACAGAAAGCGTGGGCGATACACCTTTATTGGACTTCCCGATGCCGTTCTTTCTTCATAGACTTCTGGGATGCTTCGCATCTTTAATCTCCATACCGGAACTGGTGAAATCACCATCACTTCTACACCCTGATCTGCCATGGCCCACGCGAGTTTCTGGACAAATACATGCACAGATGGGGTCTCCTTACAGGGATACCGCTGTGAAATAATACATATTCTCTTCATCATTTTTTCTCCTGACTTTCTGAAACAGATGGATATCTGACTATTATTTAAAACGGAAATGCCGTCTGCATCGCATTTTTTTGTTGCTCCACCATTTGGGATGTAACATGGTAATTATCATAAACATCATACAGAGTGTGTATAGATTCCTGATTCAGATCTTTTTTTCTATCTGCAAGACCATATGACGAATAATAATCCGCATACTTAAATCCATCTCCCAACATTGCATTGGAAGCCTTAATGTGCAGATTGGGAATATGAAAGCTGTCTGCCAGAATCAGTCCATGCAGACTGCTCGATAAAATACATTCGCACTGTGCAATCTGCTCTGCTACAATCTCTGGGGACTGGCGCACATTGATGAGTAAGGATTTTGGAAACTGCTGTGCCAACTGCATGAATGCAGGTTCGCTCTGCTCTTTATAATGTGCGATAATTCCAACCTCATATTTCTTTTCTACCGGGCGATCAAATGCTCGCGCAGTCAAAATTCCACCATCGCCAACCGGTATGTTTATCGACTTTCCCAGCAGCTTTTCTACTCTTTGTTTGCTCAACTGCCCTCTCACCGCGCAAAATTTCATATTGCCACGGTAAAACGGTGCATCCTCTCTCTGGTCAATAAAGCCAGTTCCCCACACAAACGTCTCAGGCCACAGCTTTCCCGTAATCACTTCGGCACTGCTAAGCCACTTCTTCGAGCTGTATGTAAACTGTCCGAGTCCGCTTCCAATTCCGCTTAATTCGCATGTAAGTGGTGTTCGTCTGACAATCTCATAGCCGAACAATCGCCGCATCAAATAAGCATTCAGCTTGTCCCCCATATTATCTACATTTGCATAATACACTTTCAGTTTTCTCATCGAATTTCACCTTATATCAATTCATTTTCGTATCAATTTATTCTGTATAAAATCGTCTATAATGGGAATCACATTTGATGGAATTTCATATTTTTTGCAGATTGGCTGCTCCTTTGCCTTCTGGATGATACTGCCCAGTTCGTTCATCTCACGAACCACAAAGAGGTACCTCTGACTCTCCAATGCCTGCGCTACCTGCAACTGATGATCATCAATATGCTCCTCATATTTCTTTCTTCTTGGCACGGCAATCACCTGTTTTCCCATCTTTAATGCGCTGACAAGCGCACCTGTCCCAGCATGCGAGACAATCAAATCGGCATCCTTTTGCATTTTTTTAAACTGATCCACATCCATATACTTCTGGTACGCATAGTGAATCGGTTTATAATCAGAAAGACCGGTCTGTGCAATTACTTCTTCCTTTATTGTTCCATCTGCCACTAGCTCATCCATTGCTTTTAACAGACGATTAAACTGATATCCTCTTGATCCTACACATACAAATATCAATAGATACTACCTCCATATACTCCATTTGGATAAACGCTTTTTAATGTTTCCCACTGATAAATAAACAAATCGGCCATTTTGTAACCCCATTTTCCAGCTCTTGATCCGTCCGTTACTCTTGCATATGTTTCAATATAGATCAGCTTTTTTCGTGTAATTTTGGCTAGCAGCGCAAATGGTACCGCAATCAAGGCTCCTGTCGTGATCACAACATCTGGCCGCTCCTTTATCCATATTCCAAGCGTTTTGATGCACATGACAGCCATCTTCCACAGTACAGCTTTATCATTCGATCCGGTCGACGGCAGAAAATAGTCCGCATCTGCTTCAAATAAAGTCTGCTCCGTTACCCAAAAACCATCATATTTTTTTAGCAGTGGCTTTAACTGACGCAGCTGTTCATAATGGCCACCCGAGCTTGATACCAGACATAGCTTAATTTTCTTTGATGATCTTGACGTATTTGCCCACTTTAATCGCTTTGTTTTTTTCTCTTTCTTTTCCATTGTTTTCCTTTTTCTTATCCTCCTACTTACGCTGCGAAGCCTGTTTTGCAAGACTCGCCGCCGTCTCCTCCTCAAAGCCTTCTGTGCTTTCCTTTTTCAGGCAGACCTTTATTGTCAGCAAAATCAGCTTGACATCCAACAGCAAGCTCCAATTTTCAATATAGGTCAAATCCATCACAAGCTTGTCATATGGACTGGTATTGTACTTTCCATATACCTGCGCATATCCAGTTACTCCCCCCTTCATCCTGCTTCGCAGTGCAAACTCAGGAAGTTCTTTTGTGTATGCATTTACATACTCCACACGCTCCGGACGCGGTCCCACAATGCTCATATCTCCCTTAAAAATATTCCACAGCTGCGGAAGCTCATCAAGTCTTGTTGCCCGAATCACTTTTCCCACCTTAGTAATACGAGAATCCATCTCCGTTGCCGGAATTGGTCCTAACTTATCGGATTCTGGCTTCATGCTTCGAAATTTCACCATCTTGAATGTTCGAAGATTCTTTGTGCATCTCTCCTGAAAGAAGAAAACAGGCTCTCTATCTTCTAATTTGATTGCAACTGCAATGATTAAAAGCAACGGTGATGCCAGCAAAAGTGCTACCGCACTAAGCAGGATATCGCACAATCTTTTTAGCAACAATTCTCTTTTATGAAGCTTAAACTCCTCATACATTAAAAGTGGCGTATCCAAAATATGCATCATGCGCATGCTTCGCATCTGAATATCAGACAGTTCCGGAACCAGAAACACACGAACTTCTTTTTCGGCACACGCGGCAATAATTTCTTCGCGGTATTTTCGCTCAGTTTCATACAAAATCACACCGTCAAAGTTTTGGCAGATACGATTGATCTGCTCGCAGGCTTTTTTTCCACTACAGCATTCTGCAACCTCAAACTTTAGCGCACGTTTCCTAAGTTTTTTTAAGAGTGTAGTTGAGTCCGCGTCACTTACCACAACAACCTTTCGAGGAATATTCATTGTAAAGTAAAGCTTGTTC
>CAVFYJ010000022.1:0-38944 GCA_963626545.1 Acetatifactor sp.
CTCAAGCGAGAGGAGGGCAAATAGAAATGGAAATAAATACGACACAGCTCAAAAAATTTACGCCAGAGACGATGAAAGAGATCGTCTCTGTTACATGGCCGACGCTTGCACCAGCAGGAGACAAGGTTGCATGGGTTGACTGGAAAGGTGACATGAAAAGTGGTCTGTTTTCCTCAAAGATTCATCTGATGGAAAATTTATCACAGGATGCGTTGCAAGATGTTGCATCACAAGATATGGCATCATCGGCTGCAACAGGCGAAGAGGGCAAGGATGCAACTCGAAAAGAATCAATTCTGACACCAGACGGAGTGAACGAGAAGCAGCCAGTGATCCTTTCTGATGGTGTACATATGGCGTATCTGTCGAATGAGACAGGTGAGTTTCAGGTATTCATTAAGAACCTTGAGACAAATGAAAAGCGTCAGATCACGACACTTCGCCATGGCGTGCTTCGCTATCAGCTGTCGGATGACGAGACAAAGCTTGTCTTTGAGGCAACGCTGTGGCCGGATGAGGTCAAAAAAGGCATCGAATTTACCGAGATGACACCTGAGCAGAAGGCCGAGTGGGAGGAAGAACTTGACTGGACTCCGTATGAAATTACAACTCTGACCTACAAGATGGACGAGTGGCACGGTATGAGAAAGGGTGAGTTTTCCCATATCGGTACCGCAAATATTGGTTCTGGTGAGCAAAAGCTTTTGGCTGCAGGCCGCATGGAGACGATGGAAGTGATCTTTCCAACCTGGTCGCACGATGGCAAGATGGTTGCATTCCACGGCTATCCGTATGATGGCGCGAAAGGACGCCGCACTGAGCTTTTCACCTGTGATGAAAACGGAGAAAATTTATGTCAGGTGAGCACTGATGCTGGAATTTATCCAGATCACGCACCGGCCTTTACCGCAGACGATACTGGTATTGTGACAATGGTATTTGGTGATTTTGAGGATGGAAGCTGCGTGCAGCTGCCAGTTTTATTTGACTTGTCCGATGACACACACCGCTATCTGATCGGTGAGTGGGACGAATCCCTCTGCCATGGCGTTCATCCGCTTCGCGCTGGTTCTCTTGAGTATGGTGATCATTCTCCTTACTTTAGACTCACAAAAGATGGCAAATATCTATATTTCCAGACAGGACGTCACGGTCGTTATTCCCTTTGTCGTGTAAGAATTGACACGGCAAAGTCAGAGTCAGTGGAGGTATCCTCAGATGTGACTTCAGTGGCAGAGCCTAGCCCAGTCGAGATGGTTCTGGAAGGTCAGACCGACATTCAGGAATTTGCCATGAATGAGAATGGTCAGATCGTGACTGTTCAGGCTGACTGGCTTCACCCAGCGGAGCTTTGGATGAATGGCGAGCAGCTGACCGATAGCAATCCGTGGCTGTCCGAGTATGCGTTTGCCGATGTTGAGGAGCACTGGGTAAAGAGCAAGGACGGCAAGGCAGATCTTCAGTATTTCCTTGTAAAGCCAGTTGGCTTTGAGGAAGGCACGCAGTATCCGGCAGTGCTTGATATTAAAGGCGGACCAGAGACGATGTATGGACTCACCTTCTGGCATGAGTTTCAGGCATTGGCATCTGCAGGAATGGCTGTCGTTTTCGGAAATCCGAGAGGAAGCACAGGCTTTGGACGTGCGTACTGTGCTGACGGCATCTGCTGGGGCAATGAAGCGATGGACGATCTTGTACAGTTTGTGGAAGATGCGGTTTCACTTGGCTTTATCGACGCAAAACGTGTCGGCGTCACAGGTGGCAGCTATGGCGGCTATATGACCAACAAATTGATCGGAAGAACGGATGTGTTTGCGGCAGCTGTTGCACAGCGTTGTCTTGCGAATACGGCGACCTCCTATGGTACAGGCGACATGGGCTTTGTCTCATCTCGCCCGATTCCAAAGCATTTTCATATGCTCGACTATTTAGAGGGACGCGCAAGAGGAAACATCATTTCCTACATTGATCATTTTAAGGTGCCGTTACTGATTCTTCATGCATATCAGGATTACCGCTGTGGCTTCGAGCAGGCGGAGCAGGTATTCATCCCGATGAAGGAGCGAAATCCAGAGGTTCCGTCTCGCATGGTTATGTTCCCAAATGAAAACCACGGAATGACTAGAGGTGGAAAATTGTACCATCAGGTACGTCACTTGCAGGAGATGACCGACTGGTTTGTAAAGTATCTGATTGACGAGCCTGATTGGAACACAAAGCAGAAGAACAATGAGAACGACGAAACCGAGTCCAATACCGACTTTATGGCGACACAGGAGGAGCACTGATGAGACGTTTACCTGAATTTGAGGATTGCCGTGATCTTGAACATTTAAACGGAGGCGATTATTTTCCAGAAAAGGAGCTTGTTTGCTATGCCTCCAACCATACAAACGGCATTGTAATAAAAAATTTAAAGACAAATATGTGCACGACCGTGACAGCAGGCGGCGCAGGGGAGGGCGGTCCTACGTTTTCTCCAGATGGAAATAAGATTCTATTTGTCTCAGCAAAGAAAGGCGCAGGCCGTCAGGCATTTGTCTATGATATCGAGAACCAGAGCGTAACGCAGGTTACCCATGTAAGAGGTGCTGTTATGGAGCCACAGTGGTCACCGGACGGAACGAAGGTGCTGTTTTCCGTGATCACCTCCGGCGCATCACAGAATGCATCGAATTCATCTGATGCGCCTGCTGCAGCTGCACCGCAGGAGCAGTTTGTTCATGACGACGATGCCGTTGCCACTGAGGATTTTGGTTACAAGTTTGATGGCATGGGCTTTATCCGTCCAGATACGCACTGGCATCTGTTTGTTGCGTCTGCTGACGGCACAAGCGAGACCCAGTTGACCGACGGCGAGTACGATTATCTGCACGCCACATGGGCACCAAACAGCAAAGAAATCGTCTGCGTCAGCAATCGCTTCCGCCCAAGACAGGAATCCATCGGCTATGATCTTCTTTTGATCGACGTGGACAAGGAGCCAGGAAAGCTTCGCAGACTGACTGAGAAGTATTGGCTTGTATCGTATCCAAATCCAGTGCGTCCAGTCTTCACACCAGATGGAAAATACATCATTGCCGTCATCTTAAATCCAGAGTATGCCGATGATGAGTCCGAATCTGGCTACCCAGAGGGCTATCTATATCGCTTTGCTGTCGCCGATGGCGCAGCAACACCGGTATTTGTTCAAGATGAAAACTGCTATCAGTGCGTTCAGTTTCCGTACAACGCAGGCTGTGGACGCGGCATGGATAAGATGCAGATTGACGAGAGTGGACGCTATGTGTACTTTGTCAGTGGCTGGAAGGGACAGGGAAATCTGTACCGCTTAGATCTAGAGGGCGATGGTCACGCCGAGCTTTTCTGGGGCGGCAAGCAGGTATGCCATGGAATCAGCAAGGTGCGTAACGGACGCATTATGGCGGCAGCAGCGAAATCAACGATGCCAGAATTCTATGCGATCCTTGATGCTGCGACAGGTACCGTACTTGAGACCGCAGTGCAGTCTGCACAGAATCTTTTAGACGAGGTAGCGCTTAGTGAGCCAGAGGATTTCTTCTTTTCGACACTCGACGGCGAGAGTCAGGTTCACGGTTTTGTGATGCCGCCGCTTGGAGCAAAGGAAGGTAAAAAATATCCGGCGATTCTTTATATCCACGGCGGGCCGCATCCGTTCTACACCTACGGTCTGACGATGGAGTTTCAGATGTTAGCAGCCAAGGGCTTTGCGATTCTTTATTGCAATCCAAGAGGCAGCAGCGGCTATGGCTGGACGCATGAGAATTATCAAAGAAGCATTGACGGCTCTGCCTACTACGATCTGCTTCAGTTTGTCGATGAGGCATGCAGACGATTTGACTTTATCGACACCGACCGCATTGGTGTTACAGGCGGCAGCTACGGCGGCTATATGACCAATTATATGGCAACACATGCAAAGCGCTTTAAGGCATATGTCACCCAGCGAAGCATCGCAAATGAGCTGATTATGTATGCAAATTCCGATATGCAGGGCAAGAGCACCGATTATAAGAGTTATGAGGATTTCATGGTGGCCAAGCTAAAAGAGTCTGCTGTTTCCTATGCGGAGCGCGTGGATAAGCCGATTTTGATTCTGCATGGCACCGAGGACTATCGTACGCCGGTCGAGGGTGCACACCAGTTCTACGTGGCAATCAAAGATTTGCATCCAGATCTTCCGGTCAAGATGGTCATTTATCCGCATACCGGACACGAGCAGCCATCTGATCCGAGACTGTTAAAGCATTACTATCATGAGATGATCTCGTGGTTTGAGAAATATCTGTAAGTAGGAAAGGCAAAATGAATTATGAAAATTTATGCATTTGAAGTAAGAGAAGACGAGAAAAAAGCCTTTGAGCAGATTTCAGCGCAGTGTGGTGCAGAGGTGACACTGTCCGATGAGGTGCCGTCCCTTGACAATGCGGATCTCGTAAAGGGCTACGAAGGCGTGTCAACACTTGGCATGGGAAAGCTCGATCGTGCGTTATTAAGCCGTTACCGTGAAAATGGGGTACGTTTTATTTCCACAAGAACCATCGGCTACAACCACATTGATCTAGCAGCTGCAAAGGAGCTTGGAATCGCTGTCTGCAACGCAGCCTACCCGCCAAACGGTGTCGCTGACTTTACCGTGATGATGATTTTGATGTGTCTTCGCCAGTATAAGCAGGCCATGTGGAGAGGTCAGGTCAATGACTTTTCTTTGCAGGGCTTACAGGGACGCGACATGAATGAATTGACCATCGGCGTTATGGGCACGGGCCGTATCGGTGTGCAGGTGCTCAAGAATTTGTCTGGTTTTGGTTGTCGCCTGCTTGCCTATGATATCCATAAGAATCCAGAGGCAGAAAAGCTTGCAACCTATGTGGATCAGGAAACGATCTACCGCGAGTGTGATGTTATCAGCCTTCACATGCCGCTGTTTGATTCCACCTATCACATCATCGATGCCGATACCATTGCAAAGATGAAAGACGGTGTCATCTTAATCAATTGTGCAAGAGGTGGCCTGACCGACATCAATGCACTGGTAGATGGCATCGAGTCCGAGAAGATCGGTGCGCTCGGCATGGATACCGTCGAGGGCGAGGAAGGTATCGTGCACGAGGACCGCAGAACCGATATCATCTCCAACCGAAACTGGTTCTACCTGCATCAGTTTCGCAATGTCATCATGACACAGCACATGGCATTCTACACAAGAGAAGCCGTTGAGAGCATGGTGCGCTGTGGTGTGGAGGGTATCGTACAGATGCAAAAGACTGGCAGCTATCCAACGATGTTGACAAAGTAAATTAGCGGGAACTAGCCTGTACAATATGCACACTAAAAACACTTGATATAGATATAGTGTGCACATTGATACAGGCCTTTTTTTATGCTAAACTGAACACAAGATTGACAGAGGAAAGAAAGCAGTTCAAAACGAACGGCGCAGTTCAAGGAAGAACATCATCCCTGGCGATCTATTTATATAGTCGGGATGCTTTATTGAATTAAAGCGCGATAGCAAACGGAGGAATGAAAAATGAGAAAATATGCAGCAATGGGACTGGCAGCCGTACTGGCCGCAGCATCGTTTCCGGCAGCCGTACTGGCAGATGAGGCAGATACAAAGAGTGTAAGAATCGGAGCACCGTATGATCCGGTTACCATGGATTACGCAGAGTTAAACGTTGATCCGGCAACCTATATTGACACCATGATCAGTGATACCTTAATCCGCAGCAAAGAAGGTGAGTACATCGGAGGAGCAGCAAAGAGCTGGGAGACAAGCGAGGATGGAAAGACTTGGACCTTCAAGTTAAAGGAAGGCTTAACCTACAGCGATGGCGAGACTCCAGTTACTTCTGAGGACTTTGTTTATGCAGCAAAGCGTCTGATGGACCCTGAAGCAGGTCATTACAATGCAGAGGCAGGCTATATTTTAGAGAACGGCGAGGAGTATTATTCTGGTGAGTGTGAGTGGGATGAGGTTGGCGTAAAGGCAATCGACGATTTGACCATTGAGTACACCTTCAAGAATCCACAGTACGAGAGCACCTTTACATCAACTGATCTGTTTGCACCGATGGAGGAATCCTTCGTAGATCCGCTTGGAAATGAGTATGGTTCAACAGCAGATAAGCTTATGACAAACGGACCGTTCGTTGTATCCGACTGGGTATCCGATTCCGAGATGACTCTGACAAAGAATGAGAACTACTGGGATGCAGACAGCATCAATATGGACGAGATCACATTCAAGTTTAACGTAACAGGTGATACTGGTGTGGATATGATGTTAGCCGATGAGCTTGACTTTGTTCCAGTTGGAAATACTATGCAGCAGCAGACCCTGACCGATGCCGGATTTGAGAGCAGCAAATATACAACATCGTATCGTTGCTTAAATATCAATCATGCAGGAAAGACCGATGAGACAGGAATCTTCCTTGGCAATGCAAACTTCAGAAAGGCAATCAGCTATGCAATCGACCGTACTGCACTGTGCGCATCGGTTATGACAGGTGACGAACCAGCAAACCGTCTGACTGCACCGTCTGAGGCAGGTGTAACCGGTACCTTTGATGAAGAGTTTGAGTATGAGGGATGGCCGGCAAGTGGCGATGTCGAGAAGGCACAGGAGTACTTAAACGCAGCACTTGATGAGCTGGGAAAGACTGCTGACGAGATTCCAACCTTTGAGCTTCTTTGCTATGAGTCTCAGGGAAGTATTGACGTATTAGCCGCTGTTCAGGATATGTTAAAGAAAAATCTTGGCATTGAGACCGTCATCAATTCTCAGACCATTCAGGTCATGATTTCCAACGCAATGAGCGGTGACTATGATTTCTGGTACGGCGGAAATGGTTTGGAGATCCCGGATGCATTGGGTGGTTTCTTAGCTGGCTACACCAGTGCACAGAAGTCTGCACTGAGAAATTATGAAAATGAAGAGTACGATGCGCTGTATGACGCAGCACTTGCTTCCCCAACCATCGAGGAGAGAAAAGCAAACTACTTCGAGGTAGAGAAGTTCTTCTGTGACAACACCCTGAACCTGATCCTTGGATGGACCGACGGTGGTTTCCAGTATAAGAGTGGTTACACTGGTTTCTACAGCACAACTGAGACTGATTTCACTTATCTGGACTACGCTGAGTAAGACGGAATAAGTGAAAATAATAGGCAGTAAGAGTATAAATAACAAAAAAAGCCTGATTGACAGGAACAAAACACAGTTCCTGTCTGATTAGCAAAATTTGAGACGCCGATCTGCGGAAACTCCAAAGAGAGGCGTCTTATTTTTTAGGAGGAGATATGCTCAAATACATTGGAAAAAAGGTACTGATCGCAATTGCAACGGTCTTTGTATTGGCAACGGCAACATTTTTTTTGATGAAGCTCATTCCGGGAGATCCGTTTTTAAACGATAAGATTCCGGTAGCCGTGCAGGACAAGCAGCGTGCGTTCTACGGACTGGATAAGCCGGTACCGCAGCAATACTTGACGTATATGAATAACTTATTGCATGGCGATCTGGGTTACTCGATCAAAAAGACCGGAAAAACCGTAGTCGATATCATTAAGGAAGCCTTTCCGGTATCCGCAGAGCTTGGTCTGATTTCCCTGTTCTTTGCGGAGGCCGTCGGACTGCTCTTTGGAATTCTTTGTGCACAGTTTCGAGGAAAATGGCCGGATTATCTGCTGATGGTGGTGGCAGTTTTGGGAATCGCCCTTCCGAGTATGGTACTCGGACCGATTCTTCGTATGATCTTCGGTGTTCAGCTTGGCATCCTGCCAGTAACGGGCTGGGGTAAGCCAAATCAGATCATCCTGCCAGCGCTTGTTTTAGGACTTGGTACCGTCGCCGGAAATACGCGAAATATGAGAGCGAGTATGCTTGCGATCACGACACAGGATTATGTAAAGACTGCGAGAGCAAAAGGTCTTTCCCCGATTCGTGTCGTATTAAAGCACCAGTTTAAGAATTCACTTGTTCCGATCATCCCGAATCTGGGTGTGCAGATCGCAGGTGTGCTGATGGGTTCCTTCGTCGTAGAGAGTATGTTCTTGATTCCGGGCCTGGGCCGCTATTTTGTTGATTCTGTTACCAATCTGGATTATCCGCTGATCATGGGTCTGACTGTCTTCTACGGCGCATTCTTAGTAACGATGAATCTGATTGTCGATGTGCTGTACGGACTGATTGATCCGCGAATCCGCGTAAAATAAAGGAGAAAAGATGAATAACGATACAACAAAAAAAGTACAAGCTGCAGAGGTACCATTTGCAGAAGATGCGTTTTCTCCGCTGCCGGAGGGCGCGCTCGATCAGGATCAGATCGCAAGAAAAAAGACAACCTATTTCAAGGATGTCTGGAGAAATTTTAAGAAGAATAAGCCAGCAGTCATCAGTCTGGTGGTCATCGCCATCATGATCTTTTTTGTCCTGTTTGGACCGATGATGAGCAAATTTGATTATTATTCCAATGATTACAGCTGTGTCAATCAGGGACCGAGCATGACACACTGGTTTGGCACCGACAATTTGGGTCGTGATCTGTGGACGCGTGTCTGGGCAGGTGGAAGAGTTTCCCTTATCATTGCCATTTTGGCAACGCTGATTCCGGAGGCGATCGGTATGGCAGTCGGCGGTATCTCTGGCTATATTGGCGGCTGGGTTGACACCGCAATCATGAGAGCCATAGACGTACTGATGGGCATCCCGAGTTTGATTTACATGATCCTTTTGATGGTTGTCATGGGAAGTGGAAACATTGCAACACTTGTCATCGCAATGAGTATCACTGGATGGATGGGTGCTGCACGAAGCACGAGAGGTCTTGTGTTACAGTTAAAGACACGCGAATTTGTCGTAGCGTCCGAGACACTTGGCGCATCCTCAGGCTGGATTATTGCAAGACGCTTGATTCCAAACACACTGGGTATTCGTGTTGTCAGCATTACGATGTCGCTTCCAAGCGTCATTTTCTATGAAGCATTTTTGAGCTACATTGGTCTGGGTGTTACCCCACCGCAGCCAAGCTGGGGTCAGTTAATCAAGGCGGCAGGAGAGACTTTCCGCTATTATCCGTACCAGTTTATTATTCCATGTCTTTGTGTCAGCATCACAATGCTTTGCTTTAACCTGATCGGAGATGGACTGCGCGATGCACTTGATCCGAAGCTGCGTGCGTAAAATAGACAATATGTGGAGGAATCATGGAAAAAGAAAAAATCTTAGAGGTAAAGGATTTAAAGGTATCCTTTGAGACCTTTCAGGGAAGCGTGCAGGCAGTGCGTGGCGTTTCCTGGCATTTAAATAAAAAAGAAACCATCGCAATCGTCGGTGAGTCTGGCTGTGGAAAGACGGTCACGATTCAGACGGTTATCGGATTAAATCCAAAGAAAAACGGCAGCATTAAGGGTGGAGAGGTCCTCTTTAACGGAGAAAACCTGCTTGATCTGACACCACAGCAGATGCGTAAGCTTCAGGGAAATCAGCTGTCCATCATTTTTCAGGACCCATTCACCTTCTTAAATCCGACAATGACAGTCGGTGAGCAGATCATGGAGCCGTACATGCAGCACTACAAGGTGTCCAGAAATGAGGCGAAACAAAAGGCGATCGAGATCTTAAAGATGATCTCACTTCCGTCCCCGGAGGAGAACATGAAGCGTTATCCGCATCAGCTTTCCGGCGGTATGCGTCAGCGTATTATGATTGCAATGGCACTTATTTGCAATCCAAAGGTATTGTTTGCGGATGAGCCGACCACCGCGCTTGATGTAACCATTCAGGCACAGATTATCGAGTTGATGAACGATCTGAAAAATAAGATTGATACCTCGATTGTGCTGATCACACACGATATGGGTGTTGTGGCAAATATGGCAGACCGTATTTACGTTATGTATGCAGGTCAGATCGTAGAGCACGGTGATTGTGATACGATCTTCCATCATCCGAAGCATCCATACACCTGGGGACTGTTAAGCAGTGTACCGCGTTTGGATAAAAGAGTCAGCGAAGATCTGTATTCCATCCCGGGTACGCCGCCGGATCTGTTGGCACCGCCGAAGGGATGTGCATTTGCTGCTCGCTGCAAGTATGCGATGAACATTTGTCGTACCAGCCAGCCGCCGTGCATTTCATTCTCTGAGCCGGATCATTATGCATCCTGCTGGCTGAGCCATTCGGAGTGCATCAAGCGAAACGGCGCGCCCGTCAATCCGGTAGAGTCACAGAACGCAGATGTACAGGAGGAAAACTGATGGGACGTATAGAAAACAGAGAATCAAATGGAAAAGTGAATGAAAGATCGAATGGAAAAGTAAGTGGAGAACCGATTCTCGAATTGAAAAATGTAAAAACCACCTTCAAGGTTCCAAAAGGCATCTTAAAGGCGGTAAATGGTGTGGATTTGACTATCTACAAGGGCGAGACCGTTGGTCTTGTCGGTGAGTCCGGTTGTGGAAAGAGTACGCTCGGAAAGACCATCATGCGATTGTACCGCCCGGATGAGGGACAGGTATTGTTCGAGGGACGTGATATCTGGACGTACAAGAAAAAAGAAAAGAAAGAATACACCAAAAATGTGCAGATGATTTTTCAGGATCCATATGCCTGCCTTGACCCGCTTAGCGTTGTCAGTGACATCGTGGCAGAGGGCATGAAGATCCACAAAATGTATAAGGGACAGGAGTTGGAAGATCGCGTGCTGGAGCTTTTGAAAATGGTCGGCTTAAATAAAGACCATGCAAACCGCTTTCCGCACGAGTTCTCCGGTGGCCAAAGACAGCGTATCGGAATTGCAAGAGCGCTTTCGCTTGAGCCAAAGTTAATCGTTTGCGATGAGCCGATCTCCGCGCTGGATGTTTCGATTCAGGCACAGGTTGTTAATTTATTAAAGCGTCTTCAGCAGCAGATGGGTCTTTCCTATCTGTTTATCACACACGATTTGTCAATGGTGCGCCAGATTTCAAATCGTATTGCCGTTATGTATCTGGGCTCCCTTGTCGAGATCGCAGACAGCGAGGATATCTATATTAAGAACCGCCATCCGTACACGAAGGCACTTCTTTCTGCCATCCCGATTGCCGATCCGACAATCGAGCGAGAGCGACAGAGAATCTTGCTTCAGGGCGACGTGCCAAGTCCGGTTAATCTGCCGCAGGGCTGTAACTTCTGCAACCGCTGTCCGTATGCAACTGAGCTGTGCAAGAAAGAAAAGCCACAGCTTCGTGAGATCGAGCCGGGGCATTTTACGGCGTGCCACAGGGCAGAGGAGATGTAACTATCACGTCTCTGAAAGGAACTTCTCAATCTTGACGGCGGTCTGCAGCTGGAAAGTGATATCGGCATCATCGAGGGAGACACCGAGCAGCTTCTCCAACTTTTCGAGGCGGCCAAGAAGCGTATTTCGGTGAAGAAACATTGCATTTGCTGTTTGGACTTTGTTGCAGCGGCAGTGAAGCCACATGCACAGCGTCTCGTACAGATGAGCATCGTGTTCTTTGTCATATTCGCGGATAGGATCGAGAAAGCGTGCCGTGTATTCGCGCATGACGGAGGCGAGTGGAATCTCAAATAGAAGCTGATAAAAGCCAAGATCCGTGTAGGAGATTAGATGGCAATTTGCACCGAGCAGCTTCCATGCAAGCAGGCTTCGTTTTGCCTGAATAAACGACTCTCGGATACCAAACAGACGCGAGCGGACATTGCCCTTTCCAGTGCAGAATCTGGCACCGGGGTATTGCTGTTCCATGCGAAGCGTTAGCGATTCAAAGAAGGTATCGGCAGCCTGCTCCTGTGAGTCGGTATTGACTGGGAGCACGAAGACGTTGGAACTGTTTCGCGCAACGTGCCAGCTGCTTCCTGTTTCCTTTGTCGTGATATAACCGAGCTTATTTGCCAGCATACGGAAAAATTCGGACGGTGTCTCTGTAAAGGAGGAGCCGTGTGTGGATTCCTGTTTCTGGAAATAGTCGGTGGAATTCATCATCTCAAAGATATATACACAGTATTTGTAGCTGGGCAGATAGCCGAGAAACAGCGCCTGATTGAGCGTTGAGAGTTCATCGACATCCGTGTTCTGGAAAAACAGTGAGTACCAGAAGGTATTGGCGATCGTCAGATCTTTTTCACGGTCCTCGATCAGGTTGATGATATCCTTTGTGATCGAGTTTACATAAGCTAAGCTTGTGTGTGAGAAGACGGGCAGCTTTAATTCGTCGGCCAACTGGCGAATCTCGTCATCGAGATTTTCTTCGAGGATGTAGTGACGTCCGACAAGAAACAGGATACCCGCGGCATCGTTTTGTGCCGCGTCGCGGATCAGTTGGGCAAGCTCCACCTTTTCCACAACGGAGTTTGCACCATAATAAATCAAAAATTCACCGCCGCTCACCCATTCACCGATCGGAGGACACAGGATCACGTAGGGCCATGTAACTGTCCGAGAGAGACCTGCGGCTCCACCGATTAGCTTCATGTGGGACAGGGACGGCAGCGATAATAAATCTTTTGCAGTAGTCATAGAAGAAACCTCCTTGTCAGACAAGTGTACGTGATTTCTGCGAAAATTTCAAGACAAAAGAAAGGGGAAACAGACATGAAAACTATCATTTATGCAAGAGTCATCGATTCCGTATCGGATACACCAATCGAAAATGGAATGGTCGAAATTGAAGACGACCACATTGTGTATGTCGGAGAAAAGCGCGAGTGCAGTGACTCAGACGCGCAAGTGTTTAACCTTGAAGGAAAGACCGTTATGCCGGGCTTTATTGATGCCCATGCGCATCTTTGCGGAGGCGAGAGCGTTCATAAGACAGGTGACACACCATATGATTTGCTTCTGACGACCGTTCGTGATCTGGAAGATTTGGTAGATGCCGGTGTGACAGGCGTGCGCGATATGAGTGCGTTTGGTGCCTCATTAAAGCGTGCGATTGAGGCGGGATTGATTAAGGGACCGCGTATCATGCCGGGCGGAAGAGTCATGAGCATTTCCTCTGGTCATTGTGATATGAATCCGATGCTGACACCGGAAGAGTCCAATAAGCAGGATCTGATCGGATGCCTCGTGGATGGTCCAGAAGATTGCTATCGAAAGACGAGACAGCAGTTTCGTGAGGGTGCGCAGTTTATCAAAATCTGTGCGACAGGTGGTGTATCATCCGCGGTCGATGACTTCAATGATATCGAATTTTCCCCAGAAGAAATCCGCGTAATCGTAGAGGAGGCTGCGCGCCACAATACTTACGTTACCGCACACTGCACTGGAACGGAAGGTACAAAGCAGGCCATCAAAAATGGTGTAAAGTGCATCGAGCATGGCGTACTATTAGATGAGGAGTGCGTACAGCTGATGGCAGAGAAAAACATTCCGCTCGTCACCACTCTTTCCGTATCGCTTGGTATCGCTGATATGAAGGGCCTGCCAGAGCACATGATGAGAAAAGCCAAGGCACTCGGCGATGCGTCCAAGCATTCCTTCGCATTGGCACATCAGTACGGCATTCGCGTCGCACTTGGAACCGACTATTCCAACTCTCCGAATACACCATTCCACGAGATCGGAAAAGAATTTTACAGCCTGACACGCTGCGGCTACTCCAATATGGAAGCCATCAAGGCAGGTACCATTAACGGTGCGTATTTAATGAAGTCTGATGATAAATTCGGAAGCCTCGAGGCTGGAAAGCTTGCCGACCTCGTTGTAGTAGACGGTGATCCATCAGAAGATATTATGTTACTCGCCAATGCGGACCATGTGCGCCTCGTTATGATCAATGGAGATATAAAGAAGAATACGTTGTAAAGAGAAAGAAGGGAGAATGCGATGATTCAAAAGGACGAGATCAGACAGGTATTAGAGGCCGCGTCCGCGCGTGGCATCGAATTTGCCGAGCTGTTCTTCGAGGACAGAGAAGAAACCAACATCCCGTGTGTCGAGACTGTGATTCAGGGTGTAAAGAGCCTTCGCATCTGCGGAGTAGGTCTGTATCTGATACAGGGTCTTTCCAACGTGTACCTGTACACCAATCAGGTGACCAAGCAGGCACTGCTCGATCTGGTAGAAAAGGGTGCACAGATGTTAGAATTAAAAAAGCGGGCAGCATCCGCCGGAATTGTCTTAACAAAGCAGTTCTGGTACAACCCATGCCCAGTCGTAAAATACCCGTCACAGATCAGCAATCAGGATAAGATCAATGTGCTCTTAAAGGCCGACAAGGCCGCAAGGGGCGCAGGCGTCAATGTGCGCTCACTGAATTTAAACTATTTTGATACCGACCAGCGCGTGCTGATCGCAAACACCGAAGGTCTTTACACGACCGATCGCCGCGTGACTACCAGAATGCGCATGCAGGCCGTTGTCGCAGACGGAGCCGATGCATATGGCACATGGGACGATTACACCAAGGCATCCGGCTTTGAAGCGTATGACGATGAATCTGCGTACATTGGATTTGCGGCCGATATGGTACAGCGTGCCGATCGCATTCGCACGGCAGGTACTGTTTCACCGTGCACCGTTCCAGTTGTACTCGCACCGGGCGGCTGCGGAACACTCTGGCATGAAAGCTGCGGTCATTCGCTTGAAGCCATCGCAATTGCCCATCGCGCCAGTGCATTCGTGGACAAGATCGGAGAGAAGGTTGCAAGCGACAAGGTTACACTCGTCGATGACGGAACACTGCCAGGCCAGTACGGTTCGGCGGCGATCGACGACGAAGGCCATCCGATGCAGCGAAATGTCCTGATTGAAAATGGTGTCTTAAAATCTTATATGTGTGACCGTTACTACGGCAAAGTTCTTGGAATGGCAAGCACCGGAAGCGGAAGAAGACAAAATTATACATATGCGCCGGTATCCAGAATGACCAACACCTGTCTGGCAGAGGGAAGCGACGATGAGGACGAGATCGTGCGCGGCGTAGACAATGGCTTGTATGTGGAGAGCATCGGCGGTGGCTTTGGAGGTATGCAGTTCTCCCTAGAGGTAAAGGAAGGCTTCTGGATCAAGAATGGTCAGATCGACCGTGACCATCAGGTAAAGAATCTGATGTTGACTGGAAATGGAATCGATGTGATCAAGCGCATTGACCGTGTCGGAAAGAAGATAAAGTACGAAAAGGGTGGCTTCTGTGGAGCAAGCTCTGGACTGATTCCAACGACCACACCACAGCCGATGGTGCGCATTTCCCATATGGCAATCGGATGAGACATCTTAAGATGACGAGGAAAGGCAAAGATATGAAAGAATGTATGAGAGAACTAAAAGCATATCAGGTGGCGATGCAGTCTCTTCCAAGTGGCTGTCTGGCGGCAGAGGCCGAGGCGGAAAAGCAGCAAAAGATCTCCGTTGAGATGACAGGTTCACAGACCGGTCCGATGAGCTGCAGCGAGCAGACCGAGCTCTTTGTGCGTGCATCTGGCAAAAAGACCGGAATGGTCTACACACAAAAGCTGGATGCCGATGCAAATGAGGTGATTGCGCAGGCACTGACAAACAGCGAGGCTTCTGCGGCAGAACAGGCAGAGCTGATGGCAACCGCAGATTACTGGGAGAGCGATGAAACAAAGGCTGAAACGAAAGCCTCCAATGAACCAACCGCTTCGGCTGAACCAAACACCTCAGACGAACCAACCGCTTCAAATGGCGGAGAGGAAAAAACACTTGTCTCCATCGAAACATTAAAGAACAAGGCAAAATCCCTTGCCGGACAATTAGAGGAAGGCATTGGACGTCCAGTGCGCCTTGATCTGTCGCAGACCATCCTTACGATGGGCGTTGTGAACACCAATAATATAGAAGAAACAGCTTCCGTGCAGCGCTTTGCAGCAGAGGTAGCTGTTGATGGATACGAGGGCTATGCGTGTGCACTCACGCTCGATGAACTGTCACCAGAGCCGCTGATTCATGAGTTTTCCAATCGAAGATTTTTAGAGGTACCGACCATTCCGTCTGAGGCTGGTGTGTATCGCGCGGTGCTTTCTTCACAGGCGATCAACAACATCTTAATCACCGCATGGCAGATGTTTACCGCAAAGCGTGCGCAGAGTGGAGCAACCCCGTTTGTGGGAAAGGAAAACACGAAGATTTTTTCAAATTGTATTACCATCCGCGATTACAAGGGCGGTGCTGATTCAAAAAATAGTGTGCAGTGCGGTTTCTCATGGGAGATGGACTGCGAGGGTGTACCAAGCCGCGATTTAACTCTTGTTGAAAATGGCGTGTTAAAAGGCTGGATGCACAATCTGTCCACCGCAGAAAAGGCAGGCACACGTTCTACTGGTAATGCGGGCCGCAAGACGCTTCTTAGCGGAAATATTCACACCGATATGGCAATCATACCAAAGAATTTTACAATCGAGTCTGGCAAGGCAAGCCTAGAGGAATTGATTCAGGCTTGCGGCGATGGCGTGTATGTATTTGAAAATTATGACCAGTTCCACGCATTAAACGTTGTATCCGGTGATTTTGCATTCCCGTGTAAGGCAGTGCGCATCAAGGGTGGGAAGCCAGTCGGCATCATGGAAGGCTTGACCATGAATGGAAACGTGGCAGAGCTATTTTCAAATGTTGAACAACTGGGGCGTGATCGTGTGGTCAATCCGCTTGTTATGTATGACAGCTACACGGTGTCTGGTCCGGCAATGCTTGTAGGAACACTGAAAATCAGCGGCTAAAAAAAAACTGGAAAATGAAAATAGGCTAGGAAACAGAAAAACAGACTAGGAAACAAAATAGGATAAAGGCTAGAATAAAATCAGAAAGGCAGGTTTTATACATATGAAAATTATTGAGCAGGAAGAGGTAAGAAAGCTTTTGCAGCCCAAAGACTGCATTCAATTGATGGCAGAGGCATTGAAAGGGCTTGAAAATGGCGAGTATGCTCAGCCAGCACGTCTGATCACCGTTATGCCGAACACAGCAAAGTTTGGCTTTATGCCAGCTTACGTTGGTGAATATTTTGGCGCAAAGGTCATCTCTGCATTTGCACCGAACATGGGAACCGAATATCCGTCTCACATCGGCTATGTGATGCTGTTTGAGTCCGCCCACAGCACCGTGGCTGGTATGATTGAGGCTGGCAGCATCACGGAGATTCGTACCGGTGCCGTCAGTGCTGCCGCTACTGATCTGTTAGCTAGAAAAGATGCACACAAATTGGCACTGATCGGAGCAGGTGCACAGGCACGTTCCCATCTGGCTGCAATCCGCGAGATTCGTGACATTACCTCTGTGACTGTCTATGATCTGTTCCCACAGGCAGCAGAGCGCTTTGCAAAGGAAATGCAGGAAAAGTACCAGGTTTCGGTTACCGTATGCAGTACCGTTAAGGAAGCAGTCGCAGATGCCGATATCATCTGTACGGTAACCCCGTCCAAGGAGCCGCTTTTGACAAAAGAGATGGTAAAGCCAGGTACGCATATCAATGCAGTCGGCACCTTCACACCAACCACCAGAGAGGTTTCCTCTGATCTTGTTGCCGCAGCACGTTTGTATTCCGATCAGACCGAGGCGACAAAGCGCGAGAGCGGCGAATACCTGATTCCGCTTCAGGAAGGTCTGATTAAAGAGGATCACATCGTCGGCTCCATCGGAGAAGTGCTGTTAGGAAAGGCACCGGGTAGAATGGATGACGAGCAGATCACCATCTTTGATGCACTTGGTCTTGCAATTGAGGATGTGGCAAGTGCAAAATATGTGTACGAAAGGGCAATTCAGTAATGAAATTCGATTTTGAGACGCTTGTTTCGCGCCCAGGCGCAAACTTAAAGCGAATGATGACGCCGCCTGAGGTCGTCGAAGCAGGAAATATCAGTCTGGATGGTGCCGAGCCGGATTTTAAGAGCGCGCCAGTCATCGAGGAAGCGGTCATCCGTTTCGCAAAGAACGGACTGTATGGCTTTACGCTGCCAGATGATGCATATCGAAACGCAGTAGCAGGTTGGATGAAGATGAACCGAAATACTAGCTTGCAGCCACAGTGGGTTGTCACGACGCTCGGAACAATTTATTCACTGGCAACCGCAATTCGTCTGACCTGTCCCGACCCGGAGGACGGAATGATCATCACCACACCGGTGTATAACCGCTATCGTCAGGCCGCAGACCGCTTAAATCGCAGAACAGTGGAGTGTCCGCTCATTTATGACGCCAATGCTGGCTCTTATCAGATGGATTTTGCTGCAATTGAGTCGGCGATGGCCGATCCACATAACAAATTGTTTGTGCTGTGTAATCCACATAACCCTATCGGACAGATATGGAAAAAGAAAGAACTAGAACTAATAGCTATATTAGCAGAACGCTACAATGTGACTGTGTACTCTGATGAAATCTTTTCCGATAACTGCTATCAGGGACTGACATGCCCATGTTATCTTGATATCAAGGGGGCAAAGTCGCATGCGATTGTTGCTACTTCGCTTGGAAAATCATTTGGCTTTACGGGCGTGAACCATGCCAATATTTTGATCGCGGATGACGAACTTCGCGCTCGCTTCATCGACAGACGTACCCGTGACCACTACGGCAGTCTCGATCCGTGTGTGTATGAGTGCGTGCTCTCTGCGTATACCGAGGAGGGCAAAGCGTGGGTCGATGCGTCCAATGCGTATGTTTGGGAAAATATATGTGTGCTGCGCGACTATTTTGCAAAGCACTTGCCACAAGCAAAGGTATGCGGCGGCGAGGGCGCCTATATCTTGTGGATAGACTGGTCGGCGTATTTTTCTACCGAAGAGGAACTAACTGAGTTTCTTGTAAAGAAGGCTCATGTGTGTCTCGGCGAGGGAAGCGATTACGACAGCCCACTGTTTACTCGTGTGTGCATGGCAACACCAAGAAGATGCTTAATCAAGACACTTGAATCCATCGGAGAAGCGTTTGCAATCCGGTAAAAGGTATGCTATAATAAAAAACTGTGCGCGGGCCATCGGGGACGGGAAAATGCGGCACTTCAGTGCCACTTTCCCCGTCCCCAGTGGCCTTTCGCTTTTTAAAAATAAGATAGCAAAACCGCCCATTCTGTGGTACAATAAAGTATGAGCAATAATAAAAAAGTGAAACTGCAAAAAGCAAGCAGGAAAAACGAACAGCAGATGCAAATAGTTGTGACAACTGCAGAAAGAGAAACTGAATGAGTGGAGAGAGACGCAAAATACTAATTGTGGATGACTCTGAGATGAATCGTGAGATTCTTTCCGATATGCTTGAAGATGAATATGAAATTCTCCAGGCAGAGGGCGGAACATCCGCAGTTCAGATCATGAATGAACAGCACGAAGAATTAAGCCTTGTGCTGTTAGATATGAATATGCCGGATATGAGTGGTACCGAAGTGCTTCGGATTATGAAGGACAGGTTATGGCTTGAGAAGCTTCCGGTCATCTGCATATCAGCAGACTCGACGGACAAGACGATACGTCTGGCCTATGAGCTTGACGTAGCGGACTACTTTGCGCGCCCGTTTGATATGACAGTGGTAAAGAGACGCGTACATAACACGATTGACCTATACGACAAATCCGGAGGAAACTTAAGAGATGCGATTGGAATGCTTTCAAGCTTCTTTTACCGGATTTTCAAGATAAATTTGACGAACGATAATTATATGGTGTTCAAAAAGGGTGAGGAGGATACGGCAGAACAGTTCGACCGAATCCAGAGCTTTACTGGACGGTTGACGTATCTGGCGCAGAGAGGCTATGTCCATGAGGAAGATTTGGAGGAATACCTCCAATATTGTGATGCAGAGTGGTTAAAGGAACAGTTTGCATCGGGCAAGGAGCGCATTGGCGTCCATTATCGCAGAAATATTCATGGCGAGTTCAAGTGGGTTTCCATGGAGATTATCCGCAGCAGCGAGTACAGCGATACCAATCAGATTGTTTTGATGTATGTGCGTGATTTAAACGACGATTATTTAAAGCAGCTTGACGTTGTGATGCGCCGAAGCAACAATTCCATTGGCATGGTATCCATCAACGTGACGAAGGGCATCTGCATGACCAGTGCTGTGCGCAAGCTTCCGATGAATCTGCTCGACAACATGGAAAGCATTGAATCCTATATCAGGCGATTGAGCCAGCACTTAATTTACGAATCACAGAAAGAAAAGCTGGTTGCATTCTTCAATAAGGAACGGCTTCTTCAGGCATTTGCACAGGGACAGACGATCGTATCCATAGACATTTCCATGCTCGATCGTGACAGCGGTGATGTTCACGTCATTCGTGCATCACTCGAGATGGTACACAATTCCGTTACTGACGATGTTGAGGGTATTTTGCAATTTATGGATATTACGGGAATCTTTTTGTCGGAGAAGATGACCAGTATGATGTATCAGAAAAACTTTGATCAGGTCATGATCATTGATGTGAAGAAACGTCTGCTCGCATGTGATACACCAGACAATTTGAACACGTACAATTACCATAAAGAGCGAACAGATTATGATGCTTATATGGAAGAGGTTCTTGCAAACACAATTCCGCAGAAGGAAAAAGAAGTTTTCAAGCATTCCACAGCGCTTGATATGATCTGTGAGCAGTTAAAGACACAGGATTGCTATTCCTTTACGATTCATCAGGAAGAAGGCGGGGAAAAACGTCTAAAAAACTATACGTATCTGTATCTGAATCGAAAATTTGGCCTGTTAATCGGTGCCGTGGAGGATATCACGGAGCTGTCGGGCAAGGATGTGGTAACAAGCGGTTATAACCGTCAGGGCTTTATGCGTCAGGCAAAGCGTGTGCTCAAGGAGAGCGGATGCCCGGAAAATTATGCGATTCTTTACTTTAACATTCGCAATTTCAAGTCCGTCAATGAGCTGTTTGGCATCGAAGTCGGTGATATGATTTTGCGCGAGATTTATAAGCTGATCGAAAATTCGGCGCTTCATCCAGTGCTGACAGCGCGCGTCGAGGCCGATCATTTTGCCTGCCTGATCGAAAAGAAAAATCTGATCTATGAAGAGATTGATCGCCTGTGTGAGCAGAAGATTTTAGAAAATAATAAAGTTATCTCAATTTACCAGCGATGCGGTATTTACCTGATCGAGGAGGGCGATGACAACATTGCCGAGATGATCGATCTGGCAAAGGCTGCAAAGAAGTACATTCACGATGAGTATGTGCAGCCGTATAAGATTTACGATGATTTCATGAAGAGTGCCTACATTAATAAGGCAAATTTGGCGGATGAGCTGACAAAGGGCTTGCAGCTGGGCGAATTTCAGGTGTACTATCAGCCGATTGTGGACACACAGACGGAAAAGATCGTGTCTGCAGAGGCACTAATTCGCTGGAAGCACACAAAGAGAGGCTTTATCTCGCCGGGCGTTTTCATTCCGGCATTGGAGGAAAATGGCCATATTTCCGAGCTGGACCGCTATGTGGCCGAGCATGTCAGCAACTTTTTGATTGATCGAAAGCTGGCGGGAAAGCGAATCGTTCCGGTATCCATGAACTTGTCTTGGATGGATTTTTATGATCAATCCATGATCGACTGGATTGGCGGTAAGTTGGAAAAATGTAAGGCGCTTGATATTAAGACAAGACTCGAGATCACGGAGACCTCCTATGCGGCGATCAGCAACGACCGAAATCAGGCTCTTAACACGTTAAAGGAACATGGCGCAGATCTGTTGATGGACGATTTTGGAAGCGGCTATTCCTCATTTGGTATGCTGCAAAATTATAACTTCGATATCTTAAAGATTGATATGAGTTTTGTGCGCCAGATCGAGCAAAACGAGAAGACGAGAAATATCGTGCGTTACATCATTGCGATGGCACATACGCTTGGCATGAAGCTTGTCGCAGAGGGCGTGGAAAACAAGGTGCAGGCCGACTTTTTAAGAGACTGCGGCTGTGATTACATTCAGGGCTACTACTACTTTAAGCCGCTGCCGGAGGAAGAGTTTGCCGCACAGCTTGAGGCAGAGCAACAGGAAGCGTAAGACGATTGTTAGGAATCAGAGAGGCTATGGGAAAACGTTGGTGACAGCGGAAGCGTCAGCTCAATGGTAGTTCCCGTTGCTTTTGCAGATTCCGTAGCCTCTGCAAATTCCGTAGTCTTTGTAACTCCTGTAGTCCCTGCGCTGTTGCTATCTGCCACGCGAATCTGCCCGTTGTGGTGCTTGACGATCTCATTCACGAGTGCCAGACCAAGACCGGCACCGCCCATGGCACGGCTGCGCGATTTGTCCACGCGGAAAAATGGAAGAAAGATTTTGTCTTGATTCTCTTTTGAAATACCGATGCCGGTATCGGTCACAGACAGGACGGCAGTGTGTTCTTTTTGCGTGATGCTGACGGCCACCGAGCCACCCGGATGGTTATATTTAATCGCATTTTCCACAAGATTATATACGGCGCGGTAAAGAAGCAAATAGTTTCCCGTAAGGGTGCAGTCGCCGTCCTCTTGAAGTAGTTCAATCTGATGATCAGCGGCAATGCAATCCAAATCACAAAACACCTCATCCGTCAGTGCCGCAAGCGAAATGAGATCCGTGCGCGATGCGGTCTGAATGCCAGTCATGTCCAGAAGAACGCTGGATAAATGGGTTAAGCGCTCGGTCTGTTCGCGAATCATGGAAAAGAGCGTTTCATAGTCATCCGCTTGTGGCTTCTTTTTTCGTGCAAAGACATCGAGATTAGTCTGCATAACAGCAAGCGGTGTGCGAAGCTCGTGTGCAGCACTTGCAGCAAACTGCTTTTGCACGGTAAAGGCCGCATCAAGGCGCGCAAGCATGTCATTAAATGCACGTGTCAGCTCAGAAAGTTCATCGTGTGTATCCGGCACAGCAATCGGCTCAGACAGATTTTGTGCCTGAATCAGATGAAGCTTCTCACTGAGGTGACGAAGCGGAGACAATGCATGGCGCGTGATAAAATAGGTCGAAATACTTCCGGCAGCAAGAATGATGAGTGTTGCGACCACACTTTGAAAAAGAAAAAGACGTCTCGTCTCTTCCATCTGTTCGGCAAGCTGCGGAAACAGCGATTTCGGATCAACGCTGAATTTAACCGGGGTACCAGTGTCTGTCGAATCAATTTCAATCACATAATTTTGCAAATCATCCATGCCGCTTATCGCAGAATGTCCCAGAAAAAAGAACATTAAAATACAGGTTGCAACCACAAGAAGCGCGGTTACAAGCGTCAGACGCCACTGAAGTGGTAAATTTGAAAAAAAGAGTCGTTTCTTTTTGGCTTTTTCCATTTTCTTTTGAACCTTTCTTTTTGAATTTTTCCCTTCAAACATTTTCTTTTTATCCATTCTTTTTCATCTTTGCTCTTTCATCATTTTTTCAATCATTTCCTGTCAGAACATAGCCCTGCCCGATTTTATTTTGAATTGGGTCATAGCCAAGTGACGAACGCAGTTTTTTTCGCAGCGAAGAGATGTGAACGCGAATCGAATTGCTAAAGCTGTTCACGCTGCCGTCCCAGATATGCTCAATCAATTCTTCTGAACTAATCACGCGATTTTGATGCAGCAGGAAATACTCCAAAAGACTGCTTTCCTTTCGGGTGAGGGAAAGTACATCTCCGTCGATGTTTGCCTGTCTGGTGCGTGTGTCAAATGAAATTCGACCGCATGTCAGGCAGACATTTTCCTGAACGAAGCGACGCCTTGTCAGGCTGCGGATGCGCGCCTCAAGCTCCTCAAAATGAAATGGCTTTGTAATGTAATCATTTGCACCAAGATCAAGTCCTTCCACTTTATCTTGAATCTGACCTCTTGCAGAGAGAATCAAGACAGGGGTAGAATCGTCCATGCGGCGAAAATGCCGCAGAATTTCCAGTCCATCCATTCCCGGAAGATTTAAGTCAAGTAAAATCAAGTCATAATTCTCAGAAGTACAAAGATCCAGTCCCTCATTTCCGTCAAAACAAGTGTCAATCTCATAGCCATCCATGCGCAGTCCTTCCGCGATGGACTGACAGAGTGCGATTTCATCCTCTATAATCAATATGTGCATATCGTTTTTTGACCTTTCTGCTTTTTTGATAATATAAATTATAGTATAAATGAATTCGCACAGAATGCAAATGAAACATTTGATAAAATGCCAAAAGGATTTGAACGGTAATTTTTGAATCGATAGTTGCTCGAAAATAAGAAAAATAAAAATTTTATTGGATTTCTTAACACCGATTTTATACGTTATGTGATAGAATCAGTGCATACAAAACAAATAAAACAAACGTACCGCAGAAACATACCGCACAAACATACCGTGCAATGTTACCGCGGTAATACCAGAAAGGCAGGAAAATAGTGATGAGAAGAACCATCAATACCAATACAAAAACAAATCGAAAGAGAATCAATACAACCGTAACTGCAGTTTTGACTGCACTGTGCATGGTTCCAATGGGAACCAGTGCCGTATTTGCAAAGGGTACAGAAGATTCTGCTGCAAAAGCAGGAAAGACAACTGAGGAGAGCAGTACAGAAGCCGAGAGCGATGGTCAGGTCATTATGATGGAGGGTGGTCAGGCAATCTCAATGGAAGATGGTGAGATTTCAAGTGATCTGATTTCTGGCACCTTTAAGCCGTCTGATGTTGCATGGGAGGTACAAGACTCATATGAGTTTCCATTTCTGGGAATGAATCTGACGCTTCCAGAGGAATTGTTAAAGCAGATGGAACAAAAGAATGTGGCCATGCTTAGCACAGAGGACTGGAATGAGGATGGCACACAGTGGAAGTATGGTTATCTTAGCTGGAGTACGATGACAGAAGAGCAGCGTGAGGCAGAGGTCGACAAGATGGGAACCGGATACGATGAGTGGGTTGCAAGCCTTGATAAAATCGGCATGATCGGTGCGTATGATGAAGAGTCTGTGAAAAATTTGGATGAAATCACTGGATGCACCGAGCATACAAAGTTAGGAGAAAGCGGTGATGGCGCGTATACTTATTATCTGAGTGTCAATAAGGATGCAGATGAAAAGCTGGTCAAGGAAGTCGAAGCGATCAAGACTGAGTTTACCGATATGACAAAATTTCAGCAGATTTCCGTGTTTGATCAGCCACAGAAAGAACGTACAGAAAATATGTCTTCTCTCGGCTCATTTGAGATGACCGGAATTGATGGAAAGACGTATACCGAAGACGTATTTCGGGATTATGATTTGACTCTTGTAAATGTATTCACGACATGGTGTTCTCCGTGTGTCAAGGAAATTCCGGAGTTAGAAAAGCTGTATCAGGAGTTAAAGGACAGTGGTGTTGGCGTAATCGGTGTAGTGCTTGATACAGTAGATGCAGATGGCAACCAAGATGAGGACGCAGTAAAGAAAGCCGAGATTTTACAGCAGAAGACAGGTGCATCCTATCCGTTCTTAATTCCGGATGAAGGAATGATGAATGGTCGTTTGAATGGCATCAATGCATTCCCGGAGACATTCTTTGTCGACAAAAATGGAAATATCGTTGGCGAGACCTACTCTGGAAGTCGTGACCTTGATTCATGGAAGGAAATTGTAGAGAAGACACGTGCGCAGATGGAAACGGAAGATTCTACACAGGAATCCGAGCAGGAGTCAACCAAAGAGTCAAAATAAGAGTAAGAGAAAGAAAAGAACAAAAATAAAAAAATAGGAAACAAAATAGAAAAAAGAGAAAGCGAGGAAGCAAAATGAATAGAAAAAAGGCCGCAAATTCAAAATGGACAAGCCTCTTTCTGGCGGTAGTGGGACTTCTTTTGATGGCGTTTGGCATTTTCAGAGGTGAGATGGCGGTCGTGTTCACAAAAGCAATCAATATCTGTATGGAGTGTATTGGAATTGGATAAGAGAGAAGAAAAGAAAATAGAGAAGAAAACGCAAGATACAGAAGAAAAGAAAATAGAGAATAACAAAGAAGATACGGCAAAAAGCAAAACAAAAAACAAAAATAAAATAAACGAGTGGCCGCGTCATGGCATACAGGCATTGTGGGCGCTCATCACAAACAGCCACCTTTCTGGTTTTATTACTGGAAAAATTTACACAGGAAAGCTCAAGAACGCCTGCGTCCCGGGACTAAACTGCTATTCATGCCCGGGCGCGGTCGGCGCCTGTCCAATCGGTGCCTTGCAGGCGGTTGTCGGAAGCTGGAATTTTAAGATGGCTTATTATGTGATTGGCTTTTTGATCTTTATCGGTGCGATGATCGGAAGACTTGTATGTGGATTTCTATGTCCATTTGGCTTGATACAGGATTTGTTAAATAAGATTCCATTTCCGAAAAAGATTCGTACCTTTAAGGGAGATAAGCTGCTTCGCAAATTAAAATACGTGATTTTTCTCGTCTTTGTTATTTTACTGCCACTGTTTCTCACGGATATCATGGGACAGGGAACACCATATTTTTGTAAGCTGATCTGTCCGGCGGGAACACTTGAGGGTGGTCTGCCGCTTGTGCTGCTAAATAAGTCGATGCGAAGCGCAATCGGCTGGCTGTATGCATGGAAAAATACGATTTTAATTGTAACGATTGTTCTTTCTATCATTATCTATCGCCCATTTTGCCGTTATATCTGCCCGCTTGGCGCATTTTACTCAATTTTTAATCCAGTGTCATTGTATAAATATCGCATCAACAAGGAGAAGTGCGTACATTGCGGAAAGTGTGCAAAGGTTTGTCAGATGGCGATCGACCCGGTGGAAACACCAAATAGCTCGGAGTGTATCCGATGCGGACGATGCAAAAAGAGCTGCCCGGTGAAGGCAATTCATTAAAATGGTTTCATCGCTGATAGGGCGTGCGCGAAAAGTGCACGCCCTTTTTGACGTATTGACGTGTTGAATTCAATTATCAAGTTCGTTTTTCCAGCTTTTACGCATTCCAAAGACTGTGAATCAGCTTCCGGTTGTAAATTAAATGAAGATACATTGCATCCTGCGCGCGAATTGGATCGTGGCAGGCGATGGCATCTGCAATTTCACGATGTGTTTCGATGGTCTCTGCGTGGAGTCGATTTCCGGTTGACTCGACGAACAGCGGAATGGAGCTGTTGATTACCGGGATCAGTCGTGGAATCACCACATTTTTGCTGCTCATGGCAATGGCATTATGAAACTCAATATCCTTCTGCGTGTGATCTTTTTTTTCATTGAGCAGCTTTTCGACTTCATCGCACAATGCGGTGATTTTTTTTATATCATCGTCATCGGCATGAACAGCCGCCATCGAAGCGATGGATGGCTCAAGAAGAATTCGAACCTCTAACAGATCGTGAACAAGCTTCTTTTTATCAACAATAAACGTAAAGCCGAGAGGATCCTCTACCATTCCAGGCGTGGAGGCAACATACGTTCCAGAACCCTGACGAATCGTGACAATATTGCGGGACGCTAACAGCTTCATCGCCTCACGTATGGAACTGCGTCCAGCATTCAGGCGGTCGCAGAGAATGGATTCATTGGGAAGACGATCACCGGGCTGTAACTTCTCTTCCAGAATTAGTGCGATAATATCCTCAGAAATTTTTGAGGGAAGACTTTTTTCTTCTTTTAAATTCGTCATATGATTTGAACTCCTTTTCTCATTCTTTCTCAATTGAAAACTCATAAATTCATCATATCTTTTTTGCACAGAAAAGTCAATATGGATAATTAAACAGGAAAATGCACAAAAAAACAGAGGATAAATTAAGCAATATTACGGTATTGCCTTTTGAAACAAAAGCGTGTATGATAAATTCATCAGATGAATTCAAAGAAAAACAGAGCAAAAAAGGCTGTACAGCATGTTTTAATGCTGAAAGGTCAGATGTATTCAAAAGAGCAAAAGCATCTGATGAATTGAAAGGAGAAAGAGAAAATGGAAGAGATGGTTTTTACGGCAGATCCAGTAAGGCTGATTGTTGCGGCAGTTGTGGGAATTGCTGTACTGTTGATTTTGATTATTCGTTTCAAACTCCATCCTGTGATTTCGATGATGCTTTCGGCTGTGTTGATCGGAGTAGGAGCAGGAATGCCGTTTTCAATGATTTCGGAAACGGTAGAAAAAGGAGTAGGAAAGACATTGCAGGGAATCGCTCTGCTTGTCGGTTTGGGATCTATGTTTGGCGGTATTCTTGAGGCAAGCGGAGGCGCTCAGAAAATTGCAGAGACATTGATTGATAAATTCGGACAGAAAAAGGCGGGATGGGCGCTTGGTCTTACCGGTCTGGTGATCGGAACAACGGTCTTTTTTGAGGCTGGCGTTGTTGTTTTGATTCCACTCGTGTTTAGCGTGGCAAGAAAGACAAAGAAGTCTACCTTATATTATGCGATTCCACTTTTGGCAGGTTTGGCCAGTGGATATGCATTTGTGCCGCCGTCGGCAGGATCCGTTTTGACAGCGAATGCGTTAAACGTAAATCTGGGAACGATGATTTTAGTTGGTGTTCCAACAGCCTTTATCAGTATGCTGGTTGCTGGTATTGCATGGGGCGGATTTATCGGAACGAAGATTTTTGTAGATCTTCCAGAGGATGGAGATGAGACCACACACAGCGAAAAGGAGCTTCCGCCATTTGGACTTGTTTTGAGTGTGGTATTGATTCCACTAGTGTTGATTTTGTTGGGAACGGTATCAAAATATATATCGCTTCCACAGACGGTTGCAGATTTACTTGGGTTTATTGGAAAACCATTTTTTGCATTGACAATTGCGACATTAGCAGCTATGTATTTTCTGGGAATCCGAAGAGGATTTACCGGAGCTCAGATCAAGAAGATTTTTGATCAGTCCTTAAAACCAACTGGTATGATTTTACTTGTCATTGCCAGTGGCGGTGTAATTCGATGGATGCTGCAGGATTCGGGTCTGGGCAATATCATTGGATCGCTTTTGGAGAGCAGTTCGATGCCATTGATTCTGGTTGCCTTTTTGATTGCACTTCTTGTGCGTGCATCGGTTGGAAGCTCGATTGTTGCGATGACAATGGCATCTGGCATTATGGCATCCATGCCAGCGGTAATGGAGACTAGCATGATTTACCGTGCAGCGATGTGCTGTGCGATCTGTGGCGGCGCGACAGCACTCAGCCATGTGAATGATGCAGGCTTTTGGCTGGTGGGAACCTTTTTACACATTGATGAGAAAACAACACTGAAATCGTGGACCGTAATGGAAACGTTGATTGGCGTTAGTGCGTTGGTTGTAAGCATGATAATTTCGATTGTTGCCTGATTGCGTTTCGAAAATCATTTCAAACGATTTCAAACACTTTTAAATGATTTCAAACGCTTTTAAATGATTTTAAACGCTTTCAGATGATTTCAAATGGTTTCAGAAACGATAGTTTGAAAGTTCAGCCTTAATGATGGAGAAATTGACAAAAAAGATTGGAGGAAAAAAACATGGAATTGGCAAGTCAGAAAATGAGAAAATTGGCACCGGAGCTGGATCCGCTGCGCATCGGAACGGGTTGGAAGAAGGAAGATCTGGACAAGGTGCAGGTCATGATTGAGAGCACCTATGGAGACAGCCATCCGGGAAGCGGCCACTTAAATATTTTGGTGGAGGAAGTGCGAAAGGGAATCGCCGAGCAGGGAGGCTTTGGTGCGCGTTATTTCTGTACGGATATCTGTGATGGTGAGAGCCAGGGAACGGATGGCATCAACTACAGCCTTGCAAGCCGCGAGATGATTGCGAACATGATTGAGATTCATGCAAATGCCACACCATTTGATGCGGGTGTGTATCTGTCTAGCTGTGACAAGGGCGTACCGGGAAATCTGATCGGTATGGCAAGAGTAAACATTCCGTCTGTATTTGTTCCGGGTGGAACGATGAATGCCGGACCAGAGATGCTGACATTAGAGCAGCTTGGTATGTACAGTGCCAAATTTGAGCGTGGCGAGATCAATGAGGAAAAGTTAGATTGGGCAAAGTGCAATGCTTGTCCAAGCTGCGGTGCCTGCTCCTTTATCGGAACTGCATCCACGATGCAGATTATGGCAGAGGCACTTGGCTTGGCCCTTCCGGGAAGCGCACTGATGCCAGCGACCAGCCCTGATTTACTCGCATTTGCGCGTGAGGCAGGAAGACAGGCCGTTCGTCTTGCGACAATGGAGCATATGCGTCCGTCGGATCTTGTTACGATGGAGAGCTTTGAGAATGCAATTCTGGTGCATGCTGCGATTTCGGGAAGCACAAACTGCCTGCTTCACATTCCGGCAATCGCGCACGAATTTGGCATCGAGATTACAGGTGATACCTTTGATCGTCTCCACCGCAATGCACGCTATCTGTTGGATGTGCGCCCGGCAGGACGCTGGCCAGCAGAGTGCTTCTACTATGCAGGTGGTGTGCCAGCGATCATGGAGGAGATTAAAGAGCATCTGCATTTAAACGTCATGACCGTCACTGGAAAGACGCTCGGTGAAAATCTGGATGAGCTGCGTAAAAATGGCTTCTATGAAAAGTGCAATCACTGGCTGGACGAATTCAATAAGCGCTATCAGCTGAATCTGACGAGAGAAGATATCATTCGTCCATATGACAAAGCAATTGGTACCGATGGAAGTATCGCTATCCTGCGTGGAAATTTGGCACCGGAAGGCGCAGTAATCAAGCATACTGCCTGCCCGAAGGAGATGTTTCAGGCAGTGCTTCGCGCAAGACCATTTGACAGCGAGGAGGAATGTCTGGATGCTGTGTTAAAGCATAAGGTGCAAAAAGGAGATGCAGTCTTCATTCGCTATGAGGGTCCAAAGGGCAGCGGAATGCCTGAAATGTTTTACACCTCAGAGGCCATCAGCAGCGATAAGGAGCTTGGAAAAAGCATTGCATTGATCACAGATGGTCGTTTCTCAGGTGCATCCACAGGTCCGGTCATTGGTCATTGCAGCCCAGAGGCAGTAGATGGCGGCCCGATTGCACTCGTAGAAGAGGGGGATCTGATCGAGATCGACGTGAAGGCACGAAAGCTCAATATTGTTGGAGTAAATGGTGAGCGTAAAACTCCAGAGGAGATTGATGAAATCCTCAAAGAACGTCGTAGCAACTGGAAACCGAGAGCACCAAAGTACAACAAGGGTGTCATGGGACTCTTTACCCGCCACGCAGTCAACCCGATGAGAGGGGCATACTTGGAGTAATTACCGCTTGCGTGCCTTGCAAAAGGTAATCTACAATAAGGTAATAAAATTCATCAATATGAAATTTGCTAGTCTCTTTCTTTTCTTATAAAAGCATGGTAGAATAAACAGGCAAAATGAAAAAAGAGGGAGAATAGAAACAGATGAAAAAAATTACATCCTTGCTTCCGGGAGCGCTGTTGGCACTTGGAATTGCGTGTGTTGCTAAGCTGCTTGAAAATCTTGAGGGCGCTGCCGGACTGCATATCATTGGTGCATCGGTTATCGCGCTGTTTATCGGCATGATCGTCAACGCATTCTGGAAGCCAAACAGCACAACCGCACTGGGAATTAAATTTACATCAAAAAAGATTTTAAAGTTTGCAATTATCCTACTCGGTGCGAGCTTAAATATTCGTACCGTACTGACAGTGGGTCGTTTTTCGCTTACCGTCATGGCATTCACGCTGGCTACCTGCTTTGGACTTGGTGCATTGATTGGAAAAGCGCTCGGCTTAAATTGGAAGACTAGCAGCCTGATCAATGCCGGTACTGGAATCTGCGGCGGTTCTGCGATTGCAGCCATCGCGCCGGTCATCGAAGCAGACGATATGGATATTGCCTATGGCATGTCGGCTACCTTTTTGTTTGATACGATCATGATCGTCGTATTTCCACTTCTTGGTCATTGGCTTGGATTGTCAGATGCTGCGTTTGGTCTGTGGGCAGGAACCGCAGTCAACGATACTTCAAGCGTCGTTGCAACGGGCTATGCATTCAGCGAGGCGGCAGGAGATTTTGCCACAATGGTGAAGCTTACGAGAACGCTGGCGATCATCCCGACGGTACTGATTTTTGCGGCAATTAACGTGCACATCAAGAGAAAGCAGAGCGCACAGAGCAAAGCCGTCAAGGTCAGCATCAAGTCTATTTTCCCATGGTTTATTCTGGGCTTTCTTGCAATGTCTGTACTGACAAGCTTAGGCTTGCTGCCGGTAGGTTTGACAAGTTCCTTAAAGACCATCAGTAAATTTTTGATGGTCGCAGCACTTGCCGCAATCGGCTTAAATACTAATTTTAAGTCCTTATGTCGCTCTGGTGCAAAGCCAATGTTGCACGGCTTTATCGTATCGCTGCTGGTTGTCATTGTAGCGATTGCAGTGGAGTATATGATTGGAATTGCTCCATATGGAACATTGTAATTTGAGCTTAATTTGAATTGAAAAAAGGAAGTACCGAGAGTTGATGAGGTACTTCCTTTTTCAGAGTTAAGAGAGAATTCGTAAACTTTGGTAGAACACATATAAAAATAAAAAGAGGAGAGTAGCTAGCAATGGAATGGAACGATGGAAAAATGCGGTGTCGATGGGCAAATCCGAAAAATCCGCTTTACGTGCAGTATCACGATGAGGAGTGGGGTGTTCCCGTTTATGATGATCACAAATTGTTTGAGATGTTGATTTTGGAAAGTTTTCAGGCAGGATTGTCATGGGAGTGCGTGTTAAATAAGCGTGAAGCATTCCGAGAGGCATTTGATAACTTTGATCTGGATGCGGTATGTGCATATGATGAGGATAAGATGAATGCACTTTCTCAAAATCCAGGGATCATACGCAATCGGTTAAAGATTCGTGCCGCAGTAAACAATGCCCGTATCTTTCGGGCGATACAGGAGGAGTATGGAAGCTTTTCTGTGTATCTATGGCATTGGACACGAAATCAGATTGTCTACGAGATCGGTGTCACTAGTTCGCCGCTTTCGGATGCGATATCCAAAGATTTGAAGAAACGAGGAATGAAATTTGTGGGAACGGTGATCATCTATTCCTATTTGCAGGCAGTAGGTGTGATCAATTCTCATGAGGAGCATTGTTTTAAGGTCAATTGATTTTTTTCTAAAATTTTTCGAAAAACACTTGCCCTCGGGTAACCCGAGGGATATAGAGTAGATCTGGATAAGAAAGGAGTTACTCTATTATGAAAAAAGTTGTAATTTTTGGTGCCGCAGGGCATACTGGAAAGTATATCACAGAAAAAATGAAATCAGAAAAATCTCTGGAGGTAACAGCCTTTGTAAGAAAGCCGGAGAAGTTCGGCAGCATGGATATTTCCAATGTTCATGTGATTCAGGGTGACGCATTAAATGCAGATGATGTAAAGAAGGCCATGGACGGACAGGATGTATTGCTTTGTTCCCTCGAAGGGGATGTGCTCACAATGGCAAACAATATCGTAGCAGCACTGGAGACCACCTCCGTAAAGCGTATCATCTGGATTACCGGAATGGGCATTCATCACGAGATTACCGGTATTCATGGCGTGATGCTCAATATGTTAGCAAAGCAGCGCCCAGATTATATCAAGGCAGCAGATGCCATTGCAGCCAGCAGTGCCGTTACTACACTTCTTCGCTGCCCAGGTATCAAGGACGGTAACAATACAAAGTATACGTTGACAAAGGAAGGTGAGCAGCCAAAACACTGGGATATCGAGCGTGCTGGAATTGCACAGTGTATGTTTGATATGATCCAGAATGAGGAGTTTGGTGCAAACGAGAGCCTTGGAATTACAAAGTAAAATGAGAAATTCAGAGAATCAATGAGGAAAAAAGTATATGAACGATTTTATTTATGAGGGTACAGTGCCGATTCTTTACGGTGCAGGCCAGATTGACACTGTAGCAGCAAAGATTGCCGCATTTGCAAAGAATGTGCTGATTGTAGCAGGTGCAAGCTTTGATAGAGCCGGTCATTTAGAGACATTGAAAAAGAAATTACAGGAGACAGGTGTCACAAGTTTTTGTCTGGCACAGGTCAAAGAACCGTATGTGAGCAAGGCACAGGAAGGCATCACGCTTTGCCTGCAAAATAACATACAGGCTGTAAGGGGAAAATAGCTTTTTTCCTGCCCCCTCTGTTCATCGCTCCAAATAAGCATTCAATTCTGAAATGGCCCGAAGACCGTCACGATATCCCATATAATAGAGAGCACCCAACTTTTCCATGTCTTTTTCAAGTCGTCCAACAGAGACAGGGTGAGAAGGTGAAATCATAAAAATACGGCCTTCTTGGGACAGACGATTCAGCTCTTCACATTCACGATTATATTCCAAATTTGACTGGCTCAATGCTGTGGCAAAAGAAGGATAGTTTCGGTAATGACGAAGAGCTGTTTTGCTTACTTTGGCAGGTTTGCGAAAATCAGCAGGGCGCGTGCGGATAATGATGATTTTGGAAAAATCCTGTTCAAGAGCCCACTCATAAGGAATATTTTTGGAGCATCCGCCATCTAAATAGGGGATTCCATCAATCATGACCATACGTGATATATAGGGCATGGATGCGGATGCTTGGATTGCTTTGAAAATATCGGAACAGACACCTTTTTCAAAATAGGCAGGCTTTCCTGTCTGACAGTCTGTGGCAACTGCTAGAAAGCGGCGATCTGGATTCCAGAAAAGCTCCTGATTCAATGGGTCGGTCTGATTGAGCTGGTTCAAAACAAAATCAAAGCCGATTACACCGTGATTATGCTGGAGAGCAGTCAGCCCAACATAACGGGAATCATGTCGGTAACGGAGATTTGTTCTTGCGGATCGGCCGATATTTCCTGCAACGTAATTTAAACCATTCAGTGCTCCAGCAGAGACTCCAATTGTGCATGAAAAAAGGAGATCATTTTGCATGAGTGCATCTAATACACCTTCACCGTAAACACCGCGAAACGCGCCACCTTCCAAAACAATACAACCAGGCACTGGTTTGCAATCTGCAATACCAGAAGGAAGCTGATTGATTCGCGAGTATACATTTGAGATAGAAATATGCGCTGCGCGGCTGGGCTTTGTGGCATTGTCAGGGTGTTTTGTATTGTTGGCATGAATAAAAGCTGATTTCAGATGGTTTTTGGATTCCATAGTTTGTTACCTCGTCTATAAGAAAAAATGATTGACTGTTGTTAATAAAATTTTTCTTTATTTGTAATATGCACATACTACACGAACTTATAGTATATATATTTGAGACGAGTATCAATATACAATTTACGCGAATTGTATAGTAGGCAACATTACCTTACTGACATTTCAACCCTGCAAATACTTTCCCGTTCCTCAGCTGTCATACACCAGTCTACTGCACCGATATTATCAACTGCCTGTTTCACATTCCTCATTCCAGGAATAGGAAATACTTGGATTCCCGGTGTTGTATACAACCAGTTGATTGCAACCTGTGCAATACTTTTTCCATGAATGTTTCCTATCTTTTCCATTTCCGCAAGAATTGGTTCCATACGTTTGATATCACACTCACGAGGCTTTGAAAACAATCTTTTAAGAAATGAAATCTGGTCATCTCTTTCTTTTGTCAGATTAAGATGTCCAAAATAGGAAGTTACAAAATAGTTAAGTGGAACTTTTTTGCTGCGATATTTTCCCGTTAATGTTCCCTCAGCCAGTGGGGCATATGGAATCAATGTAACATTGTGTTTTTTGCAGACATCAAACACACCGTTCGTTTCAGGATAACGACGGACAATATTATATCCAACCATTGCGGCAGAAAGTGATAATCCATATTTCTCCAACGCCTCCGCTGACTCATCAATCTGTGCAGCGGAGAAATTGCATACTCCTATCTTTTTCACTTTTCCTTGTTGTACTGCCTGTGCCATAACCTTCATATAATCTGCAATGCTATGGGACTTTGGTGGTGTATGCATCAGATATAACTCCAGAGACGGAATTCCCAGACGCATAAGTGATTCTTCCAAAGCCTCCCATATCGCCTCAGGTGAATTTGTTGACACATTTTTGCGCTTGGGAGCCATTGGATTCATGGAAGATGGAGGGGCGAACTTTGAAGAAATCCGCACGGGACGACCATCTCTTTTTATAAATTCTCCTAATAAAGTTTCTACCTTTCCGTTTCCGTAGACTTCCGCAGTGTCAAAAAAATTATAGCCTTTGTCGATGCAATACTTGTATGTACGAAACAATTCTTCTTTCTCATCATTGGACTTGGGGTCCCATAGCATAGTTCCTACTCCCAATGATGGAAAGTCATTTTGAAATTGATTGCTTTTCTTTTTGTAATACTCGTGCATATAGCCACTCCTTTGTTTTCTTAAATCAATTTTTATTGCTTTTTATTTGCTTTAATTCCACTTGTAAACTTATCCAGTGTGCACAAAATACCAGGCAGCACAAACAGAACAAGAATAATAGCGCACAATACACCGGCGGAAATGATATGACAGATTTGTCCAGTGGCAGGATCGCCAAAGGCAAATCCGAGAATGAACGTAACCAAAACCATGATAAGACCAGAGGTCATGATTGTATGGATGGAGCCATTATAGGCAGCTGTCAGTGCCTTGTCTGGAGCTTGCGTTTTTCTATTTTCTCGGTAATAGTTGGAAAACAGAATTCCGTAGTCGATCGTTGCACCCATCAAAATACTCTGAACGATCAGCAGTGCAAGGTAATACATGCCGCCGCCTGCAATGCCCATGATTACCATGGTTGCGTACACAGCACCCTGAATGACAAGTACCAGAATGACAGGTACGGCAACAGAGCGGAAGGTAGCGAGTACGACGATAAAAATCGCAAGCATAGTGATCAGTGAGATTTTATTTAACTCGCCATCGAAGGTCTGTGCCATTTCGTACTCCATTGCGGAGCTTCCAATCACATAGCTCTTGCCAGAAAATCCATCTAGTTTTGCTGATAAATCAGATAAAAATTGAGTCGTCTCATCAGATTCTTCATCAAGTCTTGTCATCAGAATCATTCGGGAGTAATCAGCGCCGACCATCTGGGCCTTGCCTTCTTCTAACTGCTTTTTAAAATCAGTTAAGCTGTCTGATATGGAGGCTGGGATCAGGGCTGCATATGCTTTGTTTGCGACAAGCTTTTCGGCCTCGTCAAATAGCTGCTCCATTGTCATGCTACAGGAAGCATCGTAGTTGTCCTTACCAAAATACTGCTGATACAAAATGGAGACGGTATTTTCATTTAAAAGAGAGCTTTGGAAACCAGAAGCCTGAAGCATTGTGACCAGCTCGGAAGCGGTGTATTCTTTTCCCAGTGTCGTTGAATAGGTCATGACACTTTTTACGCAAGGGTCATTTTCAAGTTCAGGAGCCAGTGCAGCGATTGCATCCTCGTCCTTATTTTCATAGACAACAACGAGAGTATTTGTCTTTGGAAATACCTTGTCCACATCGGTCTGCTCGGTCATGCTGTAGGTAATTAACGTATTGCCTTTTAACAGATACAGCACAACGAAAAGAACGGCGAAGAATCCTGTGATTCCATATTTTCCACGGAAGCTGAAGCGGCTGATGCCATCCATCGGCAGAGGCAGCACTTTCTTTGCAGTTTTCTGAATTGCCTTGTCAAAGGTGAGAATTAACGCTGGAAGTACGGTGAGAATGCAGATTAAACTGATCAGCACGCCCTTTGCGAGAACGATACCCATGTCCGCACCGATCTTAAAATCCATAAATATGAGTGCAAGAAGACCAACAATCGTTGTTAAGGAGCTGCTTGCAACAGAAGAAAAGGCATTTTTGATTGCCGCAGTCATTGCCTGTTCTTTGCTTATGGATTCTGAATTTGTGATTTCGCCTTTTATTGCTTTGGCGTTTACGGTCTCGGATTTTTTGAGTTCCTGGCGGTAGCGGTTCATCAAAATGATTGAGTAGTCCATCGAAAGGACAAGCTGCAAAATGGCGGCGATGGAGTAGGTTGTTTCCGATACGCCCGACAAAAATGCATTTGTTCCCATATTGATAACAATCGCGATGGCAATGGTGGCGAGGAAAAGAAATGGCTCAACCCACGAATTGCACATGAAAAATAGGATTGCCATTAAAATTGCAAGGGCAAGGACAATGAGCATCGGCGGGACAGACTGCTGCGCGATTTCACCGGTATCGTAAACCAGATTCCAGTCGGATGCCATAGACTCAATGGTATCAGTGATGGCGCTTACCTCAGCGGAGTCGTAGGCATAGCTGGTATTTAATATGTACAGAGTATACGAATCTTTATTGTAATCAGCGCTTTCGGCATCGTAGTCAACGGATGAGACGTTCTCAATTTTCTGAAGGGTGTTGAACAGTTCTTCCTTTTGCTCGGCGCTTAAGCCGTCGGCCATGACACGGATTGTCTGTTCGGTTTTGGCATCTGGAAATTCGCTATTCATGATATCCATGCCCTGCTTCATTGCCGAGTTATCTGGCAGGTAGGTTGTCATATCGGTTACGATGTTTACGTGGTTCATCAAAAAGACGCTGATCACGGTAAAGACTAGCATACAACAGAAGATGAAGCGACGTTTTTTGACGAGAAATTCGGATAGCTTTTCCATCGTTTTTTCCATAGTGATAAAATCCTCCATATTGACAATTTTTCTTTCTACCTTAAAATAATATAACAATACACGTTGTTTACGCAACCGCCAGTTCCTATTATACTGGGTGAAAACACAACAAATTTTGCAAAAGTGTTGACGATTTTATGAAAAATTTATCTTATGGGAGAGAAGAAATAATGGAGAGGAAGGAGGTAATGGAGAGGAAGAGAGAAGACCGAAGAACACAGATGACAAAACGAATGCTAAGGGATAGCTTATTAGAGCTGTTGGAGCATCAGAACATACAAAAAATTTCTGTTCGCGCATTGTGTGAACAGGCGGACATTAATCGCTCAACATTTTATAAGTATTATAAATCGCAGTATGATCTTTTAAAAGGAGTCAGCTTTAGTGATGACCTTCTTGGAAAACGCAGTGCAAAAGACAGAGAGAAACTACGAACTTGGACATTCT
>CAVFYJ010000023.1:0-38489 GCA_963626545.1 Acetatifactor sp.
CCGGCATTCAAGGGAAACTTTGGATGCTCGGCCATTCAATGACCGAGTAGTTCACAGAGTCAGGAGACGGAAAAGCTCATTCGCCATGAGGCCGAGCACGATCCGCTGACCGATCTGCTAAACCGAGGCTCGTTTGATGAGATTTTGCGTATTTACGATACGGGTGAGAGCTCCTTTGCGATGATCTTAGTCGATGTCGATACGTTCAAGCAGGTCAATGATACCTATGGCCATTCAATCGGTGATCAGATTTTAAAGAAGGTTGCATCCATTCTTCGGACACAGTTTCGTAGTATTGATTATGTCTGTCGCATTGGAGGCGATGAGTTTGCGATCATCACGGTTGAGATGACGAGTGACTTGCAGTACACGATTCAAAATAAGATTGATGAGGCAAATGAAGAACTATTCCATCCAACCGATGGATTGCCTGTCGTTTCGTTGAGTGTTGGAGTGGCATTCTCCGATCGAAAGGATCCGTCTGGCACGATCTTTAACGATGCCGACTCTGCGCTGTACTATGTAAAAGAGCACGGAAGACATGCGTGCGGCTTCTATGGACAGCAGCATGAGGAGACAAATGAAGAAAAGGGTGAAGAAACAGCATCTGATGCAGGTGACTTAGCAGATGCATCTGATGCAACAGATGGTGATTTACAGGCAAATGCCGAGACACACAAGGAAGTGTAATAGCAAAATGATAGAGGAGAACAAAATGGAACTTTGGGACATTTACGATTCAGATAAAAAACGTACCGGACGCACCATGAAGCGAAACGACTGGAACTTGAAGGACGGTGAATACCATCTGACCGTGCTCGGCGTAATTCACCGCCCAGACGGTCGATTCTTAATCACCAGAAGAGTCATGACAAAGGCATGGGCACCAGGTTGGTGGGAGGTTTCCGGCGGTGCTGTGCAGGCAGGCGAGGATTCTGCAGTCGCAGTCGCAAGAGAGATTCGCGAGGAGACTGGACTTGACGTGTCCGGCGGCCCGGACGGATACCGCTTTACCTATCGCCGTGACAATCCGGGCGAAGGCGACAATTACTTTGTCGATGTGTATCGCTTTGAGCTTGATTTTGACGAGAGCGATTTAAAGCTTCAGGAAGAGGAGACGATGGGGTATCGTCTGGCCACACTTGACGAGATCAAGGAGCTTGATAAGCAGGGGATTTTCCTTCATTATAATAGCATTAAGGAAGTATTTGAGTAATCGTGTTTTTCATGCTTTTCAAGAGAAACTCTGATAATTATGATATAAGACAGTATTTGGCAAGCTATATCATTGCCAAAGGCTGTCTTATTCTTTAAATTTGAAATTGCAAAGAAAAATGCTTAGTTTCTCTTGGCAACATTTTACACATGATTGAGATTTTTTTGAAATTATGATATCATTATTTGCAAGCCGACATAAAATAGAAAATGGAGAAGTTATATGTTTACTACTATAGAATTGTTTGCAGGTGCAGGTGGTTTGGCACTAGGAATAGAAAAAGCTGGTTTTAAAACATTAGCATTAAATGAGTTTAACGCAGATGCTTGTGCAACGTTAAGAAAAAATAGACCGAATTGGAATGTTATAGAAGGTGATGTAGCAGAAATTTCTGGTCTTGACTTAGAAAAATATTTTTCTATTAAAGAAGGAACCTTGGATTTATTATCGGGGGGAGCACCTTGTCAGGCTTTTTCGTATGCAGGCAAAAAGTTAGGTTTAGAAGATGCAAGAGGAACATTATTTTATCATTATGCGATATTTTTAGAAAAATTGCAGCCTAAGATGTTTTTATTTGAGAATGTCAGGGGATTATTATCACATGATAGAGGAAAGACATATAAAACAATTACATCAATTTTTGAACAAGCTGGCTATACGATTCAAAAAAGTGTATTAAATGCATGGGATTATGGAGTACCGCAAAAAAGAGAGCGTCTGATTACAGTGGGAATTAGAAATGATCTTGTTGATAAAATACATTTTGATTTCCCGAAACCGCATGAATACAAACCCGTTTTGAGAGATGTGCTGTTAGATTGTCCTAAGAGTGAAGGAACTTTGTATTCAGAGTATAAAACAAAAATCTTTGAGCAGGTACCCCCAGGGGGTTATTGGAGAGATATTGATCCAGAGATTGCAAAAAAATATATGAAAAGTTGCTGGAATATGGGAGGTGGACGGACTGGTATTTTAAGAAGAATGAGCTTAGACGAACCGTCATTGACAGTATTGACATCGCCGAGTCAGAAACAAACAGATAGGTGTCATCCATTGGAAGCAAGACCTTTTACAATTAGAGAGAATGCGCGTTGTCAGACATTCCCAGATGATTGGGAATTTTGTGGTGGTGTAGGATCACAGTATAAGCAAGTAGGAAATGCAGTTCCAGTTAACTTGGCATATGAAGTGGGATTAAAAATAAAGGAGGCATTAGAACAATTATGAGTTGGGATATAACATTTATAAGTGAAAAGAATTTAACTGATCATGTCCGTGCAACAATTCAAAAATATGGAGATAAGCTGGAATCATTTGATTTAAAAAGATTCAATAAAAATATTGTAGACCCTGTAAAACTTATATTTGATAAAACGGTTTATCGAGCAACGTGGGAAGAAACAATAGGAAATGAAATTTTCCGTCAGCGAGACAAGTCAAATAATAATGATATTGGATATTTTCATCAGCGCATTTTTCAATATATTGATAAATGCCATGTACCAGCAAATGGAGAAGAAGGTGGATGGGACGTTATATATGAAAATTCTGATGGAATAAAATTGCCAGATGGTTCAATTGTTCATAGAGTTTATGTAGAAATGAAGAATAAGCATAATACGATGAATTCAGCAGCTACAGGTAAAACCTTTATAAAAATGCAAAGTCAGTTATTAAGAGATGATGATTGTGCTTGCTTTTTAAATATAAAGTGGGAGCCTTCGGTTGATAATCAAAAAGTTGGTCATAAATTGATTCGTCGAGTGAGTATGGATAAATTTTATTCACTTGTTACTGGACAGGAAGATGCTTTTTATCAGATCTGTATGGTACTGCCAGAAGTAATTCATAAGGTTGTAGAAGCAGAGGGGGAAAATCTTGTTCCGCATGATACAGTAAGTGAAGAATTGCGAGAAATTGCAAAGGAAAGTTCTATAAAAAATGCAGATCTTGCATTTGCTATGGCTATCTATATGTTAGGTTTTCCTTCATACGAAGGATTTAATTCTATGCTGATGGAAGAGAATATAAAGAATATGCAAATGAATGAGCGAATTTCAAAATATGTAAAAGTGATTCTAAAAAATAATTGTGGAACAGGTGATAAGTAAACGTGGAACAAAACCTCGTCTGTTTCTCCAAGATTCGTCCACCAGGTTTCTACATAAAAAAGAAACTATCGCAGAGAATGTATTGTCTGTCGGACGGAACGAAAGTTCAAAGGGACTGGTATTCGTCCTATCTGTTATACTGTATTAGTAACACGTACACACAAATTGATAAACGAAGATGCAAACAAAAGTTTGTCGTCATGTATTTAAAAGAAAAGCAGATGATTGAGACAATCATCTGTTCTGGAAAAAAGATTTTGAACTCTGGCATTCGTGCCATGTAACCGATAGACAAATGGGTATTCGACTTAGTATCCATCTGAGAGAATCAAAGCAACATCTGATCGCTCTCAGAGAACGCGAACGCTAATGGAACCGAAAAGGAAAATTAGGGATTGACTTTAACTTACGGGATGTGCTATAGTATTCAGCGTTAACAATAAAAAACTGAAGATGATATTCCGTGAGGGAGTAGTTCGCGATTATCGTGATTTGTCAACAACCTCGGCGTTTCGCCTGGCAAATCTTAAAGAATGAGACTCATGTATGTGCTTTTTTTTGATGCGCATACATGAGTCTTTTTATGATTCGCTGGCAAATGAATTATTCTTGATTGAACGGAATATAAAAAAGGAGGAAATGATGGAAAATTTCATCAATGGCGCACCGCTTCTTGTTGTGGTTCTGCTTCTTGCAGTGGGATTTGCATTGCTCGTAAAGGGTGCAGACTTTTTCGTGGAGGGAAGCTCAAGCGTGGCAAAAAAACTGGCAGTGCCATCTATTATTATCGGATTAACGATTGTGGCAATGGGAACTTCCCTGCCGGAGACAGCAGTCAGCGTAACCGCATCCCTAACGAACAACAACGAGTTAGCAATCAGCAACGTAGTCGGATCAAACATTTTTAATTTGATGTTTGTTATTGGTGTCTGTTCCATTCTCGCTACAATTTATGTACAGAGAGAAACCGTGACACGCGATATTCCATTTTCTATTATCTGCGCGCTGTTGCTGCTTGCTCTTGGAATTCTGGCAATCGGCGATGCATCTGGCATGACCCTTGGCCATCTTGATGGAATTCTTTTCCTCATCCTCTTTGCAGGTTATATTGGACTGATGATCAGAAGTGCGATGAAGGTAAGAGCAGAGGGACGCGAGGTCGAGGTAAACGATGAGTTTGACGCGGAAGAGTTAAAGGTAATGTCCTACCCGAAGAGTATTCTCTACATCGTTGGGGGTGCGGCTGCGATTGCCATCGGCGGTGATCTTACTGTAAATACAGCTAGTCGTATCGCACTTGATCTTGGAATGAGCCAGACACTTGTGGGACTTACGATTGTTTCCATCGGAACTTCTCTCCCAGAGCTTGTCACATCCGTTGTGGCAGCACGCAAAAATGAAATTGATATGGCAGTTGGAAATGCAGTTGGTTCCAATGTGTTCAATATTTTAATGGTTCTTGGAATCGCATCTGCGATCAACCCGGTCAGCCTGATCCGTGAAAATATCATTGATATGTTGATCCTGATTGCATTCTCAGTTGTTGTATGGATCTTTGCAGCAACAAAGAAAAAAATTAGCAGAAAAGAAGGAATCGCAATGGTGGCAATGTATTTAGTTTATGCGGTTTATATTGTGTTACGATAAAAGTAGTTCGTAATCATAGTTTGCAATCATAGTTCGCAATCGTATTTGTAATAGAAAAAAGCTTCGGTCTCCCGTGGGTGGGATCCGAAGCTTTTTTGATAGACTTTTTGAAAACTTTTTGACATTTTGATAAACAGTTCTTTATAAATTACTTTTTTATAGCACGCCAAGAAAACAAACTACTTTGTCAAAGCGTGACTGCATCTTTATGCCTCCTCTCTGGCACCACTTACAATATGATAATATGCATTTGACGTGATGCGGTACACAATCGTGTAGAAGAGTGCGAACAATGCAAAGCAGATCTGCGTAACGATTGTGAACAGATCCAGATTGGTCAGGTTAAACAGAGACAAAATCTGTCGGATCATCGGGAATGCAAAAATCAGGTGAAGGCCAGCACCGGCAAGTGGCAGGAAAAATACCGTTAACAACTGGGAGTTGATACTCTTTCGGATTTCACGCTTTGTCATGCCGACCTTTTGCATAATCTCAAAACGTGATTGATCCTCGTAGCCCTCTGAAATCTGCTTATAGTAGATGATCAAAACAGCAGCTAACAAAAAGACAATACTAAGAATGATCGCCAGATAGAACAAACCACCAAAGTCCGCGAAAAACTCTTCATAGTTGGCAGCGCGGCTTTCAATGGAGTAGCTTCTAAGGCTTGTGTAGACCGCTTCATTTTTCTCGTAAGTATCGGAAAGAGCAGCATAAAGATCATTTGTCAGTGAAATCTGATTCTCCTGACTCAGATCGGTATCAAAGTCATAAAGCCAGTAGAAAAAAACATGCGATCCATCCTCTAGTGAGGCGCGTGTGTCGATGGCAGCGTGAACATCTGGGACGATCAGAACAAAAGTAGTAGAGATATTTGCCATCGCATTGCTGTCTGGGACAAACTCTTTAATCTGTTTTTTGATTGAGTAGGTCTTACCATGCTCAAAGGAAATCGTGTTTTGATCATAGGTGCAGTCTCTGGTCACAAAAAGAAGAACTTCGTCGTCGTTTAATGTTTCGTTGGTTCCCATCATTTTATTGTAATCCTCCAAAGGAACAAAATAAAACATTCTTCCTGCAAAACTGCCAGCAGACTCGTAATCATTGTCAAGTGGCGTATCACAGACAAAATCATCATCCAGCAGGTAGCCATAGAAGGAGGGTAGTGTAAAGTTAGTACAACTCTATGCAAAAAAAATACCAACGATCTCTTTTGCTTTGTTTATGCGGATTTCTTTAACCACAGATCTCCATAGCGTGCGTTTGTCTTCAGCCGATAAGCCGTCATACATAGCCTTAAAGTCAGACTGCAATAGACGTTCAGCGGCAGAAAAGTCCGGAGCAGCTTCAAAGATCGGATCCGGAAGCTGGTTCAATGCAGCAGTATAGATTTCATAGTCTTTCTTATAATCTTCTAAGTCAATTAAATCATTCACATATAATTCCTTTAACTTTTTTAATTTATTTTTCAATGCAGCCTTTTCATTACTTCCAAGTTTACGTTGCTGTTCAGCCGCTTTAAGATTCCATTCAAGCTTGCAGCGTTCAATTTCTTCCTGCAAGTGATCAAATAGCCATGCTTCTATAACATCTTCCCGAAAGGAACTGTTATTGCTGCAAGTATCACGTTGATGATGCTGAGGGCATCTATAGTAGTGGTGAACTTTTGCCTGGTATCCAGATAGCTTATGGCCACACTCATCACATACCAAGAGAGAAGAAAAAATATATACTTTTCCGGTGGGATAAAATTTGACGTTCTTTGAAGTTAGGACTTGCACACGTTCAAACTGTTCTTTACTTATGATCGCAGGGCAAAAGTTTTCGTTTCGTCTGCCCCTGCGATCATATACACCAGTATAAAGGCGCTGGGATAATAAGCGGCGAAATGTAGCACCGCACCAGTTCACACCATAAGTTTCTCGAATATATCTAATTGTGCCACGCAGAGTAACAGTGCTTTCATAGCGATTAAAGGCAGCTTGCACGATAGCAGCTTCATCAGGAACAATCTCAAATTTCTTTTCGGCATTTAACTTATATCCATATGGGCAGTGACCAGAAATCGAACTGCCGTGGGCAATCTTACTATCAAAAACTACAGAAATACGTTCACCACAAATATCAGCTTCATTTTGCGCAATAGAGAGCTTGACGTTAATGTATAAGCGGCCATTTGCTGTGCTGGTATCATAATCCTCATCAATGGTTTTCCAACCACAATTATGCTGCTCCAAAATTTCGATTACCTTGTAATAGTCGGCTACGGACCGAAACCAACGATCAAGGCGGCAGAAAAGAAGCAGATCTACTTCATCGCGTTTCACGGCTTCCAGCATTTTCAAAAATTCAGTACGCTTATGGATGTTCTTCCTCGCTGTTTTTGCAGCATCAATATAGATACCAACAATCGCCCAACCTTTTTCACGGGCGAACGCTTCAAGACGCTCCTGCTGGGCTTCGAGTGATAATCCTTTAATTTTTTGTTCTTCGCCGGACACACGGATGTATAGAGCAACACGGCAGACAGAGTTTTCATTTTTAGAAAAAGTCCTTTTTACCATAATTTTCCTTTCTTTTTCAATCTGCCTATGTTATAATCAAAAGGCAGACGATATGTTGTATCTGGTATGATTAACACGTTGCATACCCTGGCAGTGTCCCCACACTGCCAGGGTTTTCTTTTATCAGCAAAATACAAGGCAATCTAGTTATTTATACAGCATTTTCGGCTTTCAAAATATCTAAGGTTGCGTTATATTCACGGGCAACTGGAATACGTGTAAATACAACTGTGTTATTAAAGTTTTCCTTAACGGTCTTTTCAATTTCATCAAGAGACACGCGGAAAAACTCTTTCTTTAAGTTCACACGGTTTACGCTCTGCTTCTCAAATTTATGATGCAAGGCGGTTTCAAGCGCTGGAGCATCCTCAGAGAAGATCATGGCGTGAACGTCAAATTCAAACGGAACGGATGCACTGCCAAGTTCTTTAATACGATCCATTGGCTCAAGCCTTCGCGTCATACCGATCTTATATACACCTTCACCAAAAGAGCCAATATTAGAAATTACATAGACGTATCCAGCACGGGCATTTGCTTCACGTTCCAGAACCGTTTCCTTTTCTTTCTCAAGATCCTGCTTCTTTTCTTCAAGCTGCTGGATCTTATCGGCATAGAGCTTCTTTTCAACTTCGCTTTCTGTTGATTGCAGATATCCCATCAATTTCTTGATTTCGTTGCTACACTGAGCCTGATCCTTTTCAAGTTTCTGCTTCTGGCGCTCGATCTCTTTTCTTGCACGCTCATCTTCAAGCAGCTGCTCTTTAATTTCACGCTGCTGCTGGCGTTCCTCTTCGCGTTTTAATTCATATGTATACACCAGATTCAATTCCTCAAGTTTTGCTTGCAAGAAGGCCTCAGAAAGTACTACATTATCTGCTGCAAAAAGCCTATTTAGAGTTTCAAAGGAACCAAGAATTTTCTTTCGGCAAGCTTCCATACTCTTTACAGATAAGCCAAGCAAAATATTATCGCACTCACAATTGAAGCAACGGATGATCTGCTTAATGTTATCCTGGGCGCGCTTCTTTGAATCTTGAGAAGTAGAAATAACAAAACTTCCAGATCGAATGTTTTCCTTCTCCTGCACCTTCAAAAGAGAAAGCTTAGAGCGGCATTCTTCGGAAGAGATACCATCATAATCGGAATAGCGATACTGATCAACATAAGTGTTTGCCAGACTTTCAGTTCCCTGTTGACGTAACTGGGCAAGCTCCTGACGCTTTTGAGCGATTTCAGAATCGTATGTAGATTTAGTATTGCGAAAATCAGCTTGAAGCTTTTCAAGCTCGGATTGCTGGTTTTGCTTCGCACGATTAAGATCGCCTTCAAGCTGCTGAATAGAAGCGTCTAACGCATCATATTTGCCATATTTCTCAGCACGAGCTTTCTCAAACTTTCGCCGCGAATGAATCTGCACAAACAGCAAGACCACACCAACAATAGCAGGAATAACGAATGGCCATGCTGCAATTAGCAAGCAAATGAACCAAGTCTGTAAATACCATTTTTCTTTCATAGTAACCTCCATAAATCCAGTATTTTTAAATGATTTCTTAATTGCTCGAACAATTACCAACAATTACCAGTATTATATAAGCGATTTGTAATGTAATATAGACAATGCACCCAGCTATGAAAGGGCAGGGTGGTTGATATGATTATTAAAAAATACGTTTACTATAAACATACAAATGTATATGCACTATATTACAGATTGAATAATACCCTGTATTACAACAGGAATTTTAAAGGTAAATGTAAACTTATAATTTTCAATTAAGAAAAAAGGCTGGGTGCATTACCCAGCCCCCAGCCCAGCGTCTTCGTCTTCTACTAGGTACTGACTTTCAAGTTCATCCGGTGTACGTGGATGCTCGCTTTCTGATATTGAAGAAAGTTGGCTGTTGAAATGCTTTAGTAGATATCTTCTGATATCAACTGGCAACTCAAAGTAAGCTTTAATAGCATCAATCTCTTGCAATGTCGCGCCATGTTGTTTGCAAAATTCATTTAAGTTAAAAAATTCTGGCTCAACATACATGGGTTCTGTGCCATTTAAAATCCATTCTTCATTTACAGAAAATTCCTTACATATCAATTTAATAAGAGAAAGTTTCTGCTCTGGTTTAGCTAATACATTTAATTCAATGTTTTTTATAACATCACGACTGACACCTAATCTTTCACCAAAAGTTGTTTGCGATAACTTTAAATAATTTTTTCTCAAATCACGTATTCTTTCGTATACTTCCATACCATTCACCCCCTTTCGTATTACTAAAAATAGTATATTACTTTACAATGTGCGCGTCAACCCAAAATTGAAAACATCAAACAAAAAAGGCTGGGTACATTACCCAGCCTCCAGTTGATCTTAGCCAACATCTTCAATTTTGTATTGGCGTTCAAGTTCATCTGGTGTTTTCGGATGTTCGTTATCATCCCTTAACAGTTCCGCCTTGAAGTGTTCAAGGAGCATCTTCCGAATCTTTGGATCTAATGCGAAGTATGCCTTTGCAACTCTTAATTCAAGTTCAGATGCGCCACGCTCTTTGGCGTACTCATCAAGGCTAAAAGTCTCTTGAACTTTTCGCATAGGTTCTTCACCAGTTCGCAGCCATTCCTCATGGATGCCATAGACAGAACAGATTAACTTTATGGTCTGATCTGCAACGGTTGACCCCTGCTGCTCCATATAACTTACACCAGATTGAGTAACACCCAAATCTTCTGCAAATTGTTTTTGACTTTTCTTTTTGACCTCTTTTCTAAAATATTTAATTCGTTCATTGATGGTCATTGGTTTCTCACCCCCTTTCACTTGAATAATACCAGTGACTTGTATAAAAGTCAATAGAAATATCAATAAAACGGTTGACAAATACAAGTGACTGGTATATTATAAAGGTGAAAATACAAGTGACTACTTAAAACAAACCACTTGTAAATAGAATAAGGAGGAAACCAATATGACCGAAGACAAATCAATTGTAAGCTTGATGCTATCAGCAAATAGTAAAAAAGAAGCAAAAGATGTGATGGACTTCACAAAGACATTAACAACAGATCAGGCTAAGGAATTTGAAACATTATTGCGTGGTGTAAAGATCGGATTAGATCTGGCAGCAGGAGGAATCAAGACAGCATAAAGGAGAACAGACATGACATTGGCTCAGAAGTTTTTGCAGGCTACAGAGACGCTTGATCGTCTCTGTAAGTACGCAGATGCAGGCATTGACATTGCAATCAATGCCGGGGCATCGCCAGAGGAAAACGAGTTCGCGGTCTTTCCAGCATCCTGCGAAATCAAATTAAATGTAAGCAGAGATATAGCAGCTGAAACAAAGGTACAGATCCAGGAAGAAATCGTAGAATATGCGAAGAATGCGGTAGAAGCAGAAAAAATTAAGGACATGAACTGGAACTTGATAAGCATCGGAAGAATCATGGGGCATGTTGTAGTGCTTCGCGAGCTGGGATATCAGGTAGATGTAATCCATTACACGCATGGAGACTGGCGAGTGCCATGTGAAATCCGGATCAACGGAAAAGAAATCTATCACATTAACAGCAAAGATTTTCCAAAGGCTCCGGATCCGCAGAAGCGAAAGAAAAGAAGAAAGCAAATCAACTGAGAAACAAAGGGAGACAGAGACATGACAACAGAATTAAAGTATGAGATTGATAAGCTCGAAGAGGTACAAACACGATATCAGCAGATGATTGATAAGTACCGCGAACACGTCAGAGCAGATTTATTTCTGGCAGAGGATGAAGAAAATTACAAAAAGCTTTCTGAAGAAATGCACGATCAGCTGACTAAGATCAGAGATCTTGCAAATGAGGAGGCAAGCTATGATCAGTGGTTAGACGATCAGAAGGAACAAGCAGAGGACGAATTTATGCCGACAGAAGGGGCAGAGGAGATCCAGAGCAATAATAGCGTAACGGGGCTGGAATTTACCCCACGCCGCTTGAACTTACGCTGCGAAGGCTTGGCAGATCTGTGCAAGGAAAGACAGTGGTACACGAGAGGGACGGCCGAGCAGTATGCGAAACTGCTTCAGATTGAAGACAAGGAGAATATAACGCTAAAAGATGCGGTTGAAGTGGCACAAGATATCCATAAGCATAGTAGCAGAGGAACACTGGAAGAAATCATGGAAGCAGTATTGCGCCATTTGAAAGCGTACTACGAAGAAATCGAAGCGCCAGAGAGATGGCCACCTGCAGAGGAGCATACAAAGGAAAATATATCGGAACTTATATCACGAGAAGAGGATGCGCTGGGGAAGATCCACACAGAGCTTGAAGGAATTAACACGAAAGAATCCATCATGATTTGTGGATTGGAAGGAATGCTTTTGCATGTAATCCAGAATGTACCAGATTTGCAGAAAGCAGTAATTGAGTCAGAGAAAACGGCAATTGATTGCTTATGCTGTTTGATGGAAGCACTCGCACAGGAGCCTACAAAGTTTTTGAAAGATATGGCACCGTGGGGAAAATTGGCAATTCCGGATCTTTCGCGAAAGTCAGTTGAGGAGATTGTAAGAAGCTATTATAGCACACCAGAAAAAGAACTGGGTTAGGTGATCAGGGGGTGACAAGCATGGAAGTACACGGGACTTTTAATGCGCAGCGATTTTGGGAGGTCATGGCAAACCTGGCATTAAAGAGAGAAGGAATCAACGTCACCGCGAAAGCAAAAAGATTGCCTGATGAAGCGGATCCAGGTTGCAAGATTTGCGTAAGCCAGACAGAACAGGTACCAGAGCAGAAGAGAGCGGTTTGACTATACCAGATAAAACATATCGGACAAGTCCGATAAAGGAGACATAATGCAGGACTTTTTTGAAATAATGATGGCAGCAAGGCTTTTTAGCTGGGGGATCCGAAAAGAAGATAAAGAACGAGTTAAAAAAGAGCTGAGAACAACATCAGAAGCCAAGGTGGAGCGAACTTGTCAGCTTTTGGCAAAGTATGAAGGTGGAAGGCTGGATGAGTAATGAATGATGAAATGTGTTTACAGTGTGGCAAAAGATTTGTTGCACTATCAGTTAATCAAAGATATTGTTGCAAGGCTTGTGGGCAACGATATAGAGCAGCGCACAAAGGATACATGCATTATCCATCAGTAATTTTTGATTGCGCCCAGTGCGGAAAGCATGTTGTAACAGAGGAAGGGAGCCGAGATATGCGCACGAGATTTTGTTGCGAATCATGCGAAAAGAAGTTTTGGCGGCATCCGCATTGGGAGAATCCGAGTAGCAGAATCAATTTCAGAAGCGTAAAAGAATACTTAGCTTATGAAAAGAGGACAACATGACAAAAAGAAAACCCCGTTTTGTGTGGATGGAAGTCACAAAAGATAAATATGAGCTTCCAATTCATATTGCGGATTCAGCAAAGGAACTTGCAGCGCTTACCGGAGCGAAAAACGCAACAACAATACTATCAGCCATATATCATGCAAATAAGCGCGGAGGCAGATGTAAATACATAAAAGTGCCGATCACAGAAGAAACGCAGGAAGGAGAGCAAAATGATTGTCGTAAATAAGCAAAGAACGGCATTGATCAACATGGATCATATATCGTGTGTCTATATGGGGGTCGATGGCTCCCTCAAGGCAAACTATGCAGCAGGAGATGGTTACCAGATTGCAAGATACAATACCCCAGAGGAGGGAGAAGCAGCATTAGCGATGCTGATTGAATCAATCGGAAAGACGGAAGTCTTTTACTGTCCGAGTGATGAAACGGTACGCACCCGTATTGTTGCCAACGGTCAGAAGTACCATCATGTAACCGGAAAGAAAACGAAAGGTCACGGTGGATCGTAATGGACTACAAAAACGAGATTGTAAAAATCATCATGTCCATGTCAGGTCGTTATTCCAGCTATGATATATTTTCAGATTGGATTAAGTGTGCCTCATTGTCAATTACGAATTCAACTACACTGTTTACCGGAAAGCTTTGGCAGGACAGGGAAAAGGCCTACATGGATACAATCAACAAGTATTCCCGGGATGAAGCACAGCGATTCCCAGAACTATTCGCGCTGCTGAAGCTGGCATTGCAGGAAGAAATGACAGATGTTCTCGGCTGGGTATATATGGCAGCTGGCATGGGCAATAAAACAACAGGCCAGTTCTTCACACCATTTACTGTGTCATATGCAATGGCGCAGCTGACAGTTCCAAAAGATATAGATCCTGAGAGGGTATATCGCTTTGCAGAACCAAGTACCGGAGGTGGAGGCATGATTATAGCAGCTGCCAAGGTATTGCAAGACCGAGGCATCAATTATCGGCGCTGCATGGATGTAGTGGCGCAGGATCTGGACTGGAAGGCCGTGTATATGTCGTATCTGCAATTTAGTTTGCTTGGTATCAAAGCAATCGTAGTGCAGGGCGATTCGCTTGCAGAGCCATATACAAGCAGAGGATATCCACCAGAGCGTGTACTGTATACGCCAGCAAAGAAGGGGATGCTAATTTGATGGAAGAAAAGATTGAGAAATTTATTGATTTTCTCCGGCAGGAAGAACGATCAGAAAATACAATAGATACTTATGTACATAGCGTCAAGAAGTATTTTCTGATGTTTAGCGAGATCACGAAGAAAAATATGATTGAGTACAAAAAGCATATGATAAGCAGCTATGCACCGAAAACGGCATCAAACCGGTGCATAGCGATGAACCAGTTCTGCAAATTCGTTGGAAAACCAGACTGTATGGTAAAAACAATCAAGATTCAAAAGACACTGTGCGTAGAGAACGTCCCTACGCTGGAGGAGTATAACAAGTTACTGAATGCGCTTTTGGAAAATGGAGATGAAAGAAATTACTGGTTAATCAAATACCTTGCAAAAACAGGAGCGCGAGTATCTGAGGTTATTCAGTTCGAGAAGAAACATCTTGAAAAGGGAGAAGTAGAGATTTGGACGAAAGGAAAAATACGAAAGATCTATATTCCCTCAAATCTTATTGAGGAAAGCAGAGAATACTTTTCAAGGGATCCGGAACAGAAATACCTTTTTCCGAACAAGGATGGAAAACAATCATCAACGCGAGGAATCGCATCACGAATCCATAAAATGGAAAAATATGGATTCAGACCGGAAATGTTACATCCACATGCGTTCCGCCATTTGTATGCAATAGAATTCCTCAAGCGGAATGGTGATATATCGTTACTATCAAGCTTGATGGGACACGAAAGCATAGACACGACAGCGATCTATCTGAGGCGATCAGCAGAGGATCAAAAGAGATCGCTTAATGAGGCCATGAACTGGTAGAAGCGAAAGGAGGCAATCACAAGCGATGGAAGTAAAGGATGAGCGCGATTCGCTCGTGAATGAGTTGTGCGTAAAACTTGCCACCAAATACGGTGATATGCAAGAGTTGAAGAACTTGTTGTACATGATCTTGAATCCATATGAGATCACCAGCAGAAGCACAGAAGTAGCGGTGGTTGATGAAGATCAGAATGAGGCACTGTTAAGACGTTTTCTGGTAGCGAAAAAAAGTCTCTGGAAGAACTGAAAGAACAATTCAGCAGTACGCGTCAAGCAACAGACGTACATTGCAAAGAATCGGAAAAACAGTAACAGAGATTCAGCCAGTAGACATACGCATGTATATTGCGCTGCGGATGAGCAGAGATAAAGTGGCGGTGCCTACGATCACAAGCGAAATTCGTTATCTTGGCAGCTTTTTTCAATGGATGCAGACAGAGGAGATTATACATCAAAATCCTATGCTGAAAATTGAAAAAATCAAAGAACCAAAAGTCAGGAAAGAAGCCTTGACAGACATAGAGGTCGAAAAACTTCGGGCAGCGGTTTGCGATGAGCGAGAAAGAGCAATCCTTGAAACTCTACTATCAACTGGATGCCGCGTGAGCGAGCTTGTACAGATCACAAAAACGGATATTGAAGGCGAACGAGTTTTAATCCATGGAAAAGGGCAGAAAGATAGATTTGTGTATTTGAATGCAAAAGCAATGCTGGCTATCGAAAATTACTTAAAAAAAAGAAAAGATAAAAATCAATATCTATTTCCAGGCAGCATTGCAATTATAAAAGGCACAAGCCATCTATCACCAAAAGACAAGCATGAATGGTGGCTAATGCCAGAAAATGTAAAGGTTGATGGACATATAGAAAAAGGCACTATAGAAGATATCATGCGCAGGCTTGCAGCGCGCGCGGGTGTGAAAAAGGCAAATCCGCACAAGCTGCGCCGAACATGCGCGACAATGGCACTCCGAAGGGGGATGCCGATTGAGCAGGTGTCGAAGATGCTGGGACATGAGGAGCTGACAACGACCCAGATTTATCTCGATCTATCGGAAGATGAGCTGGCACAGGCACATAAGAAATATGTTATTTAGAAAGAGGTGAAAAGAAATATGGAAAGATGGAAGCCACAAGCAGGAGATCACGTATACCACGTATGCGAGTTCAAGTTAGACTCCTACGAGATGAAAAAAAGAGATATGGAAGGCTTCAAGAACTGGGGCTACGAGGTCGTAGAGTCCGTGATAGTGGACAAGTACACCTGGCGATCCAAGACAGGATCCGCAACAATCGGATGGCAAAGTGAGCTGATTCGCCGCGATATCGGCAAGACCACAGACGCTAACAAGACGTTTTACTGGAAAGAAAACGACTTTGGAACAGTTGCGTTCCGTACGCTGGCTGAAGCTGTGCAGCTGGCAGAGGGCCGCATAAAACTGGCACATGCAGCACTACACGAAACAAGAATTGAAGGACGGCCGATGTACCGAAATTGGTTGCACTGGGAGAAATTTAAATCTGAGGTAGCCGCAGCACAAGGAGCGGCAAAAGCGCAAAAGCAGAAGTTACCGCCAGCAGAGCAAAAGCCGAAGCAAAAACGGCCCGACAAAAGAAAGGCCGTCCTGAGCGAAGAACTGTACATACAGTGGCGAGATGGAAAGATTTCGGCAGCTGCCGGAGCTGAGAAGTTGGGCGTTACAGATATGACTTTTTTAAAGTATGGAAAGGAAATGCTGGAGCAGCGAGGAGAAACCAGAAAAGAGATCTCACGTCCACTTCCGGAGAACCTTGACAAGATGTACCAGGAATGGAAGGATGGCAATATTTCACTTGCAAAGGCAGCAAAAGCCTGCAAAATGCAGTATTCTTCGTTCCGGTTCCAAGTAAGTAAAAGAAAACGAAAAGAAAAAGCTAAAGAACAAAGTGAAGCATAAAAGGAGAGGAGACACGATGGCAGAAAAAATATTAAACAAGTGTCCGCTATGCGGAGATCGCTTGGCAGTGGATCTTTTCTACTTATGTTCCGAGCGGCGGTATATATCGGATCAGGGCGAACTTGAAGAGAATCCAGCGGGGCTGGTGATAGATACAGGGCGAGTACGCGGGATGATGCTATCATGCTCGAATGAAAATTGCGACTTCGAGACGGAACTAAACTGCAAATGTAAGCAGCATCCAGAAATTGCAATCCGCAAAGAAGATAATACGTTTTACTACAGCGTAAAGGGGATTAGCGATGAAAAGAACATGTAATGGCTGCTATGCAGCATTACGCGATGGACCGACAAAAGATGAATCAAGTCCGATGCGTATGTGCCTTTTAAGGTATAAAAACGAGAATGGGCATCCGCTGGAAGAATGCCCAAAGCCACGATCCTACATAAGATTCTGCAAAACCGAAAAGAAAAACGCATAGAAAAACCGCCGATCAGTAACGATCAGCGGCAGTAAAAAGAAGCCTTTCCCAGAGACACCTATAGTATATCTACTTAAAAAAATAAGTCAATAGAAAAGTAGGAGAAAGGGAAGAAAAAATGAACAAAAGACAGAAAAAGAAGCTATACAAGAAGTTGCATGGCCATAATCCGCCTAAACGTCAACAAAAGGAGGCAAGGCTGGAACAATCAAAGCAGGAAATACCAGGAGAAGAAACCCAAAAACCAGAAGACCTGATGGATGCAGTAGATTATATGTGCCAGACGATAGCCGAAGTAATAGGAACTGCATTCCACGGGATTTCAAACTTCTTTAGACAGCTTGGAGCCTCATTTGGTGCGGCAAGCGTCGGAATGGAAGAGATTGCAAAAAGCTACTACAACGCAAACAAGCTGATCGAGCAGCCGGATCCTGCGAGCATGGCAGTGGCAACAGCAAAAGCGCTGACAGCACAGCGCGCCGCAGGAAAAAGAAAGAAAAGAATCACAACCACAACAGGGAGGAAAAGAAGAAATGGAAGGAATTAAAAATTATATCATTAGCCAGGAAAACACATACAAGATGCCGATGGAAGAGTTGCAGGCAATGATCAGAAGCGGAGAAGCTGCCAAGCAGCTGCATACACACGACAAAATCATGCTGACCTTCGATGGAAGAGAAGAACTGCACGAGGTTATCGCAATTGACGCAGAAAACCTCGTTGACAAGTTCTTAAAGCACAGCATTACATTACAGCCCGTTCGCCTGATCGGAGAGCCGAAACCATTTGACGAGGGCGGAAAGAATGTTTGGAGCACAAGTAGCATTCGCAAGTACCTCAACAGCGATGAGTTCATTGCGCGATACGCAGAGGATATGAAGAGATATACAGCGCTGGTTGAAAAGGAAACAGAAGGAGACGCGCCGACAGTAGATAGATTTTTCCTGCTGTCGTTGGATGAAGTCAGAGGAGGCTATCCGGCGTTCCAGACAGAAAAAGACCGTATCAAGGTTGACTTGGAAGGCGAGACAGACTGGCACTTTTTGCGCAGTGCGATTCGCGGCAATGCGTGCTATGCGTGGTGCGTCCACGCGAGCGGCTATGTCTACAGCGGCTACGGCGCGGTCGGCGCGCATCGCTTCGCCCCAGCTTGTGTAATCGCATAATCAGTGCAATGTCAACCGCACACTTGCGGTTGAATGAAACTATAAACTTAGAACAACCGGAAGGGAAACGAAAAAGCCCTTGCATCTTGTGCCATCAACACATGCAAGGGCTTTTGGTAAGCAAAAGGTTCGATCACGAACCAAATACATTATAGCATGATCTAAAAAGGAGTGCAAGTACAACAAAATAGAAAGTCCAAAAAAGGCAGCGGGGATATCCGCTTAACGGGCTTGTATTGGGTATTAACATTCCTACGATAGAAAGAAAATACGATGTTATAGTGTGCGAGTGACTGAATGCCAGGTGGCAGCAGCTGCCTTCCGTTACCTTCTCAGGGAAAGGGAGGATAGCCGATGTTTTACCGAGAAAAGAAAGTGGATTGTGGTGCATACAGAGAAGTGGATATAATCCCAAGGACCGCAGATGCAGAGAGAGCTGTAAGAGGCAAGAGAGGAAAGCGCAAGAAGGTGACTGAGCCGAAGCAACGCAACCTCAACGATAAAAACAGTAAAAGGTACCTGGTACAGCTGGGCAATGGGAACTTTGGCTATGGAGACCTGCACGTATCAGCTACATATGCGCAGGAGAACCTTCCAGAGACACCAGAGGAGGCAGAGCGGATCGTAGGCAACTACTTGAGACGAATCGCATACCGGAGAGAAAAACTGGGACTGGAGCCGCTGAAGTACATACTTGTAACCGAGTATGGCTACAAAAAAGGAGACGAAAAGAAAGAAAAGCCAATCCGGATCCATCATCATATAATCATGAATGGGGGAATGGACCGCAACGAGGTGGAGATGATGTGGACCGCTGAAAAGATCAACTGGAAGAAATACCAGAAAGACCCAGCAGAGTACATAAGAAGTGTGCAGGAACTGGGCTATGTGAATGCAGATCGCATCCAAACAAACGAAAATGGCATTGAAGCACTGTGCAAATACCTGGTTAAAAACCCACAGGGGAAAAAGCGCTGGAGCAGCAGCCGAAACCTAAAGCGCCCAATTCAGCAGCCTGCGGCAGATCACAAGTACAGGAGAAGCAAAATAGAGCAACTGGCAAAGGCAGCGGACTCCGGACAAGAGTTTTTTGAGAAGCAGTTTCCGAGCTATGAAATCCGCGAAATCAAGTCGGAATACCACGAGGAAACGGGGTGGCATATCTACTTGAAGATGTGGAAAAAGCAGGAGAAAGGGCAGAAGCCAGGAAAAGGAAAGAAATGTGGTTAATCTTGGGGATAATGTGGATAAATCACATAAAAAGCAAAGCAGAGGTGAACAAAAAGAATGGGAGCCTATACACCAGAGGAATTGCAAGAAAAATTAAAGCAAGCATACAGCTACGAGTCACGAGCAAGCCACGGAAAAGCCCATCTGAAGGCGGAGCAGATCGGGACCATAAAGCTAGGTAACAGGTTATATGATTTGCACGAAGATACAGATAAAAATATCTGGTATACGGTCCGGGTGATAACAAAACGTGGCATCGTATCAGAATTTGAGGCGATTTTTGGGCATCCGGAACGAGGACCCGAGAAGAGAAGGAGGTAACAAAGCAAATGGGATATTACAGCAGGATGCAGAGCAGAAAGCGCAGCGAAGCTACAGAGCAGGAACAAGTAATGCTTTGGTGCAGCTATGTCGCTATCAGGCATCCGGAATTAAATCTGCTATACCATGTGCCAAATGGCGGAAGCAGAAACGAGATTGAGGCCGCGAATTTAAAGCGCCAGGGTGTAAAAGCAGGCGTGCCAGATCTGGCATTGCCAGTAGCCAGGAACGGTTATCACGGACTGTACATCGAGATGAAATTTGGAAAAAACAAAGCGTCCGAGAAGCAAAAGTGGTGGATTGAGCAGCTGCAAGAGCAAGGCTACAAAGCAGTGATATGCTATGGGGCAGAGGAGGCCATTGAAACGCTAAAAGCGTATATAGGAGTACAGTAAAAATATCATACCAGATACAGGAGGAGCAACATGCAGACATTATCAATCATCAACTTAAAAGGTGGAGTAGCAAAAACAACATCAAGCATCAATATCGCACACATCCTGGCGGCAGTCCATGGAGCAAGAGTACTGCTTATAGACAACGACAAGCAGGGGAACGCAAGCAAATTTATGAATCGCCACAGCTACGATCACGAGGGAATGTCCGAGATCATGACGGAACGCGTGCCAGACATGCAGAAGATCATCCAGAAGACAGACTTTGAGAATCTGGACATCATCACGGCAAACATGAGCCTGTTGACCGCAAATCTTGCAGTAATGCTCGATCAGCAGCGCCCACAGCAGACTCGATTGAAGAGAGCCTTACAGCAGGTAGATGACTTATATGATTACTGCATCATCGACAACGCGCCAGATATCAACATTAGCACGATCAATGCAATGGTTGCATCAGATGATGTGATGATTCCGATCACAATTGACGATTTTGCAATGGATGGATTAAAGGAACTAAAAGAACAGATCCAAAATACAAAAGAGGATCTGAACCCAAAGTTAAGATTGTGCGGATGCTTTGTAACACAGTACGACAGAACTAACGAAGCAGATCAGCAGGGCGAAGCGTTTTTAAGAACAAGCGGAGAGTATCCGGTTTTTAAGACACATATCAGAAGAACCGCCAAGATGAAGCCATCCACTTTTGAACGAGAACCGATCATCATCTACTCCAGCAGATGCGGAGCGGCCTACGACTACAAGAACCTGGTAGACGAGTATTTAGAAATGTGTCCAAGTTGGACACATTTTGGAGGAAAGCAAAATGGGGAAATTTAATTTAACCGAGCTATTGAATGCAAGATCAAAGGAGCTGGCACAGGAGCAGCAAGAGCAGACTGAAAAAGCGCCAGGTGATCAGAAACAGAGCAGCCACCCTGCCGGACAAATCGCATACATTGACGTATATGACCTGATACCATCAAAGGATAACTTTTACCATGTGGACGATGATCTGAAGCGCTCGATTGAACTGGTAGGAGTATTACAGCCCCTACTTGTAAAAAGGCCGCAAAATGGAAAATACCGGGTAATCGCAGGACACAGGAGAAGACTCGCGGTTCTGGCACTGCTGAATGAAGGAAACGAGGAACGCAGATATGTCCCATGTGTTTTCAAGGATGAGGACGTGCGAGATCGGTTGGCACTGATCATGGCAAACCGCTTCCGCGATAAAACCGACTGGGAAAAGATGCAGGAGGCGATTGAGGCAGAGGAACTGGCAAAAGAACTGAAAAAGGAATATGGTCTAAAAGGAAGAACAAGGGCAGTGCTTGAGGAAATCGTAGGAGTATCAGAGGCACAGCTCGGAAGATACAAAGCCATATATAATCACCTGATTCCAGAACTAATGTTGGAATTCAAGGAAAATCGAATTGGATTTTCCGTAGCGGCAGAGGCTTGCGGATTGCCAGAAGATCTACAAGCAAAGGCAGCAGAGAAAATTGAGAATGATGGAGGGCTGAGTCTTCCGGATGTACGCACGCTGAAACAGGAGGCGGAAAAGCCAGAGAAAGCGCCTGATGCATCGGAAGGCGAAGAGGCAGAGGAAGGCGAAGAGGCAGAGGAAGACAGCACCGAGCTTGATCAGCCAGAGCCTATACCGTACAAGGAACCACATCCGGAAGAAATTGTATCAATCTGCTACCAGTGCGCGAACTGCGAAAATTGCCACGAAAAGAAATCAACAATCCAAAGATGTGATAGCTATCTGAGTAAAGCAGAGGCGTACAAAACAGAGGAACAAAGGTACGAAGAGGAGCAGGACAAGATTGACAGAGAAACAAAAAGAAAGCTGCCAGATCAAAGCCAAGAGCCTACGGATAAGAGCCAAACAGAGAATCAAAATGCTGAGGACGATCAGGATCGCAGCATTTTGATCCCGCCAAGACGCTACGAAGAAATTACCAGCGGTGTGCTTACGTTTCTGCTGCTGAAAAAGCAAAGATTTTTAAAGCAAGGAGCAGGAATCATCCTGGAAGAACACAGAAGCGGAATCACAACCGGAAGAAAAATAATTGCAAAGATAGCGTATGTATGGGAGGATGCAGGGGGACTGGACGATAACTATTGTATAATTGGGCTAGCCAATTACGAGAATTGAAAAACAAAAAAACAACAGGGCAACGCTGAAAAAGCGATTGCCCTTGCAGTGTATATGCAGAAAGGTGGATGGATGGAAGAAAGAAGAAAAGTAGAAAAGAGCCAGGTAATCAAAGCCCTGGAATACAGCACAGAAATTGAGGGAGAGGTAAGGACACTGCGCGGGCTAATCAAGGAGCTTGAGCAGTGCTATGATACTTCGAGCGGGATTAGCTATGATGGTATGCCAAAGGGTAAGAATCATCTTTCAAACCCGACTGAAAAAACGGCTATGAATATACCAGATTTTGTGCGGAAAGACATCCGGAATTACACAGAAAAGATTGCACAGTTACAGAAATTTAAGTGCGAAGTTGTAAAAGAAGTACTGCGTTTGCCATTAAAGCAAAAGCAAACGATTATGATGTTTTATTTCAAAAAAATAAAATGGATGCAAATAGCAGATGAATTGCATTATTCGGAAAGGCAATGCAAAAATATCCGAGATAACGCGCTGGATCAGCTAGCCGAAAATTTCGGAAACAATTACACAATTGTAAATTTTGAAATTAAAGAATAAAGACTGCCCGCGATTGCACGAAAAATAATGCTATAATTTTACCAGAAAAGCAGCCAAAACAAATGAAAATATAATTTTTAAAAAGCAAATAATTTTATCAGTTCCCAAAAAGCCAAGAGCCGAGGAATGATAAAACGAACGAAAGGAGGGAAAGCATGGCCAGGAAAGCAAACCCGCAGAGGGCTGAATCTTTAAGGCGATACCTGGATAAGAAAGGCAAGATAACGATTGAAGAACTTGCAAACCTTGCGGGGGTGCCAAAGAAAACGATCAGCAAGTGGAAGTGCGAAGACAAGTGGGAAGAGGTGCTGAAACAACAGCCAAAGAAAAAGGGCGGGCAGCTGGGCAACAAGAATGCGGCAGGGAAAACGCCAAAGAAGAGAGGCAACCGGAATGCGGTAACGCATGGCGCGTATGTGCAAGCAGGGTATGCAGATGTGCCAGAAGCCACGGCAGAGGCCATCAAGAATCTGTCGGGTGGGAGCATGGAGCATTTGCAGGACGAGTTAAAGACGTTACTGATCCGCAGAGAGTACCTGCGGCAACAACTTGTAAAATATACAGATGCGCAGGAAAAAACCAAAGCACAATTCTATGTAGACAAGATTGTACACATGATCGTACCTGCATCACTAGAGGAGCAGCAAGCGCGAGAGGTCGCAGGCATAGAGAGCAGCGTAGCTGATCCAGAGCCAGCAGAGGCCACAGAGCAGCTGAAGACGGCGATGAAGACGGTCATCAAGTCATCGCCGTTCGATAGGGCGATGAAGATACAGGCAGAACTAACCAAACTTGATGGAAGGATACTAAAGGCAATAGACAGTATGAAGTCCTATGAGATAGAGAACAAGCGTCTACAGCTTGAACGTCTCAAGTACGAGCTTGCAGTGCAGCGCTTGACAGGCGAGATCGAAATTGCTGACGAAAACACAGAAGAGATCGTAGATTTTTTGCCGGAGGGTGAGTAGGTTCTTTCACGCAAAAATAAGCCTTGCGGGTCGCGGAAAGCGCAAAGCTTGGCTAGCGAAAATAGGATTTTTTTGAGTTCCGGAAAAGCCGGATGATTTTTAGAGGGGGTGTAGAAAAAAAGTGAAGCTGTACACTTCCGCAGCGATAGCACGCCGACTGGATATGTCGGAACGGAATGTGCGCAGCTTGCGGGACAAAGGAATCATAAAAGAGTACAGGCCAGGGCTGTACGAGCTAGAAGCGGTTACGATTCAGTACATAAATTTTCTGCGCAAAAACAATCCGGACGCAGAAGAAAAAGTAGACTACAACACAGAGCGAGCAAAATTGATGCGAGCAAAGAGGGAAAGCCAGGAACTTGAACTGCAAATGCGAAAAAATGAGCTGCACAGCGCCGAGGACATAGAACAGTTGATTACAGATATGCTAATCCGGTTCAAAACAAGGCTTATGGCCATACCAGCAAAGCAAGCACCGCTGCTTGCCAAGAAAACGAGCCAAACAGAAATTTTTAAGTTGCTGAAGGCCGGAATTGATGAAGCATTAGAAGAACTGGCAGACTACGACACACTATTTGGAGGGGGAGAAGATGCAGGAGCAGACAAAAACACTGTTTCGGAAGATACTAAAAACGCTTGAGCCACCGCCAGATCTAAGCTTATCAGAGTGGGCAGACACCTACAGACGGCTATCTTCAGAGGCATCAGCCGAGCCAGGAAGATGGCGAACGTCAAAAGCGCCGTATCAGCGAGAGATCATGGACGCAATAACCGATATTGGAATCAAAAAAGTGGTAGTTATGTCAGCTGCTCAGGTAGGCAAAACGGATGCTATGATTTTGAATCCGATAGGATACTATATCCATTATGAGCCTTCGCCCATCATGGTGCTGCAACCAACAATCGCAATGGCGGAGGCATTCAGTAAGGACAGATTAACGCCAATGATTAGAGATACGCCCGTGATCACCGAAAGAATTAACGACAAGAGCAGAAATAGTGGAAATACGATTATGCAAAAAATCTTTCCTGGCGGACATGTAACCATGGTTGGGGCAAATAGTCCATCTTCCCTGGCATCGAGGCCGATCAGAGTTTTACTGGCCGATGAAATTGATAGATATCCGGCAACAGCTGGAAGCGAGGGCGATCCGCTTTTCCTAGCGGCGAAACGTCTCACAACTTTTTGGAACCAGAAAGAAGTAGATGTATCGACACCAACAATCAAAGGATTGTCACGCATCGAAGTGGAGTACGAGAACAGCAGCAAAGGGGAATGGAATGTGCCTTGCCCGCATTGCGGAGCATTGCAACCACTAAAGTGGGCAAACGTGATTTTTGATTCAGAAGACCTGTCAGAAATTCAATACGCTTGCGAAAAATGCGGCGCGATATCTTCGGAAGTCGAATGGAAAGAGCATTTCATTGATGGACATTTCATCCACGAGGATCCAGAAAATCCAGTCAGAGGATTCCATCTAAACACGTTAGCCAGCACACTGGCAACGTGGCGATCAGTAGTAGAAAAATTCCTGGTAGCCAATGCAGAAAAGAAAAAAGGAAATGTGGAGCTGCTGAAGGTATGGACTAATACCGAGTTAGGAGAGACTTGGGAGGAGGATGGAGAGCAGCTAGATGAGAGCAGCCTGGAAGATCGAAAAGAACTATATAGCTGTGAAGTTCCGGAAGATGTAATGTACATCACAGCCGGAATAGATACGCAGGACGATAGATTTGAGGTTGAGGTAGTAGGTTGGGGGCCGGAGTACGAGAGTTGGGGGATTAAGTATGCAGTGTTGTATGGAGACACAAGCAACATGGCTGATCCAGTATGGAACGACTTAGATACTTTCCTGCTGCAATCATTTACAAAAGCAAATGGAACCATTCTAAAAATTGTTTGCGCGTGCATGGATAGCGGAGGTCATCGAACAAATCAAGTATACAAGTTCTGTAAGCCACGTTTCAATCGAAAGGTCTTCGCAATCAAAGGATCAAACGACAGCGCAGCAGCGTATATCCAAAAGCCAACAAAAAATAATCGAGAAAAAGCATACCTTTTCACAATCGGAGTTGACACCGGAAAGAGTTGGCTTATGGATCGGCTAAAGATTGAGGTTCCTGGTCCTGGTTACTGCCATTTTCCAAAAGAAGACGGCAGAGGATATGACAAAAAATTTTTTGAAGGGCTGACATCGGAAAAAAAGGTATTGCGATACAAAATGGGGCGGCCTTATTTTGCCTGGGAGCTAAAAGATAAAGGCATACATAAGCGAAACGAGGCGCTTGATTGCCGAAACTACGCAACAGCAGCAATCGAGATCACAGGATTGCCACTAAAAAAGCAGCAAGAAGACAACAACACACAGCAAATCACAAAGAAAAAGCGAAAACGCAGAAGCAATGGAGGAATCTAATGGCAGGAATAACACTTGAAATAGCTAAGAAGCATCTGGAAACGTGGCTAGAGGCAGAGGAGATGATAGCAGCAGGCCAAAGCTACAAAATCGGAAGTAGAACACTAACGAGAGCAAATCTCACGGAAATTGGGAACAGAATAAAGTACTGGGACAATAAAGTGAACGCGCTGGAAAATGTAGCAAAAAATCACGGAAGAAACAAAGTACGCAGAGTAGTTCCGAGAGATCTATAATTGCACGCTATTGCACGAAAATCGAGAAAATTGCACACTATTACACGAAAAGACATGCTAAAATGGCATCGTGGAAAAGTGAACGAAGAGAAGAAAAGCACCTGAGAGGGTGCTTTTTTCATGCACAAAAAAGGAGGCGAGAAAGGTGAGCATATTAACAAACGGAATCGACAGCATAGTAATGGCGATATCGCCAGAAAAAGGGCTGAAAAGAATCGCCGCCAGAAAGCAAGCAGAGATACTTGCCAGCGGATATGGCAATTATGGAGCTAGCACAACCAAAAAGTCAATGGTTGGCTGGAATTATGCAGGCGGATCCGCGAGAGAAGATATCAACGATAACCTTTCGGTGCTTCGCCAGCGATCAAGAGACTTATATATGGGTGCGCCGATTGCAAATGGAGCGGTAAAAACGATGCGAACCAACGTGATCGGGCGAGGGTTAATGCTAAAACCAACTGTAGACAAAGAAACGCTCGGCCTTTCGGCAGAGCAGGCGCAGAAGCTTGAAAAGCAAATCGAACGCGAGTGGGCAGTGTGGGCAGAAAGCTCCGATTGTGATATGGCGCGCCTCGATAATTTCTATGAGCTGCAACAGCTCGCCTTTGTGAATTGGCTCGCCTCTGGGGACACATTGGTTTTACTGCCGACCAAGAAACGGATCAATCAGCCATACGATCTCAGGGTACAGCTGATTGAAGCAGATCGGCTTTCAAGCCCTGATAACTGCGACACATACGACAATCAAATTGTCGGAGGCGTAGAAGTAGACAAAGATGGAGAAGTGGTAGCTTATCACTTCTCGAAGCATCATCCGCTATCATATGCAAATGAGACGTACGAATGGCAACGCGTAGAAGCTTATGGAAAAAAGACTGGGCGAAAGAACGTACTGCATCTTATGGCACGAGAAAGAATTGATCAGCGCAGAGGTGTACCGTTCCTGGCACCAGTAATCGAGGCGCTGAAACAGATCAGCCGCTATACAGATGCAGAATTGGTAGCCGCAGTAGTAAGCGGTATGTTCACTGTATTCATCGAAAAAGAAAATAGCAGCGAAGACGATCCGATTGGAAGTGCGCTGCCGGAGGAAGTGCAGGTGGATGCAGAGGATGAAACAACGCTAGAACTTGCACCAGGAGCAATTGTAGATCTTGGAGAAGGCGAAAAAGCCCACGACATCAATCCAGGAAGACCAAATGCCAATTTCAATGGCTTTGTAGAGGCGATATGTAGGCAAATAGGAGCATCACTAGAGATACCCTATGAACTGCTTATGAAAAGCTTTAACAGCAGCTATTCCGCCAGCAGAGGCGCGCTGGAGGAAGCCTGGAAGATGTTTAAAATGTATCGCGCATGGATGACGAATGACTTTTGCCAACCAATCTACGAGGAATGGCTGGCAGAGGCAGTGGCAAAAGGAAGGATTGCGGCACCAGGATTTTTTTCGGATCCACTTATGCACAAAGCGTACTGTAAAGCAAAATGGAATGGCCCTGCAAGGGGATTGCTCAATCCGGTGCAAGAAGTCAACGCGGCGGTAACGCGCGTAGCAAATGGATTTTCAACGCGATCAGATGAAACGATGGAAATGACAGGTGGAGATTTCTATGGAAATTGTAACCAGCTGCTGCAAGAAGAAAAACAATTGAGAGAGGTGAGAAGGGTTGCCACAGAATCAGAAAGAAAATAGCGAACAGCAAAAGAATAAATTCTGGAATTTCATTCCAGGAACCGCAACAACACCGCCAGAGCTTTTGTTGTACGGGCCGATATCGGGCTATCAGAGCTGGTGGGAAGACAGGGTAACACCAACGACATTCAACAAGGAGCTGGCGGATCTTGGAGACGTTCCAGAAATTGTTGTTCGCATCAATTCCGGCGGCGGCGATGTATTTGCCGCAAATGCCATTTTTACGCGCTTAAAAGATCACAGCGCAAAAATCACCGTGAAGGTAGATGGATGGGCAGCAAGCGCAGCAACCATCATTGCGATGGCAGGAGACACAATCAAAATCGCAAGAAATGGCGTGTTCATGATCCATGATCCGAGCATGACAGTTTATGACAGCTACACGGCAGAGGAATTTGACAAGCTCGCAGCAGAACTGCGAGTGATCAAGAATTCCATTGTGAATACCTACGCGATGAAGACGGGGAAAGCTGCTGACGAGATATCAAGCATGATGTCAGAGGAGCGTTGGTGGACAGGAGATGAAGCCGTAAACGAAGGTTTTTGTGATGAGCTACTTTTCGAGGAAGTCAACACAGTAGTAGAGAATCAGAAAAAAATTGTTGTAAATTCTGTACCAATCGACATGTCGCAGTACAAGACAAGTCCTAACATCCAAAACCTGATCATCACGCAGAAAAGCAAGCAAGGCACAAAACCATCACAGGCAGACAACAAGGAGGGAAAAACGATGGAAATTACCACAATCGAAGCGTTAAAAACTGCATATCCAGCATTAACAGCGGAACTGGAAAACGCTACAAGAGCAGAGGAAAGACAGAGAATCAAAGATATCAAAGATACCGTTCCGGAAGGATACGAAGACATCGTAGAAGATGCGATGTTTACAAATCCGGTATCAGCAGAAAAAGTAGCTGTAAAAATCCTTGCGAAGCAAAAAGAGCAGGGACAGAACTACTTGAAAAATCGAGATGAAGATGTGAGAAACAGCAATGTAGGCAATGTAGAAGCAGAGGCAGACGAGACGGGAAGCCGTGAGGAGGATCCGTTTTTAAATGCTATCAATAAGTTGCCGGAGATGCTGGATCAGTAACAAGTGACAGGAGGTTAAGAATGGGACAGTACAGTGTTGTAGAACGAGAATACGCACCAATTAACTTTTTTGCCGGAGACTTCCCAACAATGACAGATACGGGAGAAGCGGCCGGAGAAATTAAAGAGAGAATGCCAGTAATACTGGATAGTTCCGGAAAAATTGCACCAGTGACAAAAGCAACAGTACAGCAGCTAACCGGAATCGCAGCCATGGACGCAGCGGAGGGAGAATCGTGTGTTTTTTACCAGACTGGTGAATTTTTTGCGAATGCATTAGTGCTTCCGGACGAAGTTACAGTAGACGCAATCAAAGAAATTTTAAGAAGCAAGTCAATTTTCTTGCGCTAAGGAGGAGAATAATGTCAAATGAAGTAAGCATTTATCTGCCACGCACCATGGGCAGAATTGTGGAAAAGCTACCACCAGTGCGGACCTTTTTCCGTAGTACATTTTTCAAAAATGAAGAAACTTTTCCGACAGAATCAGTCGATGTTGATTTTGTAAAAGGAAGTAGAAAAGTTGCACCGTATGTAAGCCGCATCATCGGCGGGCAGGTAGTGCCAAATACCGGATATACAACAAAAACATACACACCGCCGCTGGTATCACCAGAAAAGATCACAACCGCGGGAGATCTGATGACAAGATTACCAGGGGAAAGTTTAATATCGGCAAGAACGCCAGCAGAAAGAGCAACATTAAAACTTGCACGCGACATGATTGATCTGAGAAGCCAGATCACACGCCGAGAAGAGTTGATGTGCGCACAAACCATTTTTACAGGCAAGATCCCGATCATTGGAAAAGGAGTCAACGAAGTAATTGAATTTGGCTTTACAAACTACGAAAAACTTACAACAGACAAACAGTGGAATAAACCAGACGCTGACCCGATTGGAGATTTAGAGTGCTGGCACAAGGCTGTACAAAAGAATGGATTCACGAACTGCGATATATGCGTCATGGCAGATGATGTAGTTAGTGCATTCCTTGGAAACGAGAAAGTACAAAAGCTACTTGATACAAGGAATTATGACTTGGCGGTAATCAGACCAAAGCAGCTTCCTGATGGTCTTTCCTATGTAGGAACGCTGCACAAGATCAATGTGGACATCTACACCTATAATGAGTGGTATCTGGATGACTGGACGAACGAAAAGAAACCAGAAGATAAGCCGTTAGTACCAGACGGAACTCTGGCAATGCTTTCGACCAAAGCCAATTACTCCATGTACTATGGAGCGATTACGCTAGGAGATCCAAAGACAGAGAAGATCAGAACGGTGGAAGGAAAGTACGTTCCGGATTCTTGGGTAACAAGAAGACCAGTAAAAAGAACATTACAGCTTTCCTCTGCCCCGCTGAGCGTACCACACGAAGTAGACAGCTGGTACGTGGGAAAAGTATTATGATTTCCTTCAAAGAAGCCGCCCGAAAAGATGTAGCAAACACGTTTTTGAATCTGGCAGAGTTTGCGGATCTACACAAAATTAACGGCAAAGAAATGCCAGTAATTGTCGATGAAAACGAGTTAATCGAACGCGAAGAAAGGATGAAATCCAATATGGATGGTGTATATACACGAACCATATTGATATATGTTCGCGGCGTAGATTTTGGAATGCTTCCGGCGATCCGATCCAAATTGAGATTAGACGAGAAAGAGTATCTGGTGCAGGAGGCAGTAAACGAGTATGGAGTATACTCCATAACATTGGAGATGAACAAGGGATGATAAATTTTGAGTTCAACGAAAATACAGTACGGATGGTAGAAAGCAAACTCGGAGATATGAAAAGCCAAACACCAAAGGTACTGAAAGATGCACTGAACAATACTGCAAAGCAGGCGAGAACAGATTTACGCCGCAAGGCACAAGATACTTATACCGTTAAAGCGGGCAGTTTCAACAAGGCAATGACGATCAAAAAAGCGGTTCCGCGAGATCTGGTTGCGATCATCAAAACAGAGGGCAAGCCCTTGCCGTTGACCTACTTCCGGACAAAGAAACAGGAAGGAATTGGAGAAACGGCCAAAGTATTAAAAAAAGGCAAAATGAAGCCGTTACAAAAAGGTAACATAAAAGCCTTTAGAGCAGGTGTTACGGCTGGAGGCGCTGGAAAAGTGCATGTGGGACTCTTCCAGCGAACAGGAAGTGCCAGGTTGCCGATAAAGCAGCTATACAGTAATAGCGTCCCGAAAATGATCGGTAATGAATACCGAGTTTTCGGAGTGGTAGAACCGAAAATCAAAGAAAATTTGCAGAAAAATATTGAAGGCCAGATAAAAAGAGTGCTGGGAGAGTAAACGATGAGAGAATCAACACCACAATTTTTGCAAGAAGATCTGAAGGTGGAGCTAGAGAGGCTTTTTAAAGAACAGACATTTTTAACGCCGCCGTTGCGAGATGGAGAAGAACCGAAGCACGCACATCTAAATGTGTTCAAGCAATGGGTTCCGGTTTCAATCACCGGCACCCAGCAAGACGAGATCACGCCGGAAATGATCGAGCAGGGAAAAGCCGATACATATACAGCTGACCAAGTATTCCCATATATCATAGTGCGGATAAGTGAAGGAAAAATTAAAAGCCCAAGCGCCGAGCAAGCCGTAAATATTGTATTGATTTTTGGGGTATACGATCCGGATGAAAACAATGCAGGATACTTAGATATCCTACACATGATCGAGACGATCCGACAGCGCTTCTTTTCAAACCCGATCTTAAATGGGAAATTTGAATGCATATCGGATATGGACTGGGCGATGCAGGATGAAGAAAGTTACCCGTATAACTTTGGATCATTATCAATGAACTTTTTAACCGCAGCCATAAGAAGGGAGGACAGGTACGCATGAGCAGAAAGAAAGAAACCGCAAATGAAACGGTTGTGATTACATCAAAGCCGATCACAGCGGCACTTTCAGATGAGCTGACACCCGAAGAACTGGTGCCAGAAACAGAAGAAAATAAAAGTGAAAACGTAGAAGCAAAAACCGAGGCAGAAGAACCAGAGGCAGAGGACACCGTATACCTGGGACCGGATATCAAAGATATCAATATCAATCATGGCAAAGTATTCAAGAATGGTACTTTGCCAAATTTTTTGGCAGAAAGAATCAAAGAGGTTCCAGCAATCAAAGGGCTGATCGTTCCGGTATCGCGCTACGCAGAGGTTGCACGAGCGGTAACGCTGCCAGATGGCACATACAGTATGCTGTACAAGTTGGCATACAAGGCAGTAAAGGATAGATAAGGAGGAAAAAATAATGGCATATAATCACGGAGTCAGAACGCTTGAAAACCCGACAAGCCTGACAACACCAATCACAGGCACCGCAGGACTACAGGTGGTAGTTGGAGTAGCGCCAGTAAATATGGCAGATGATCCATACAGCTGCACAAATACGCCGATGCTTGCATACAGCTTCGCAGAAGCGAGCGCAGCCGTTGGATATAATGATGATTTCGCAAATTACAACATCTGCGAGAGCATAGATGCGTCATTCCGCGTTACTAACGTAGCGCCGATTGTGCTGATCAACGTGCTTGATCCTAAAAAGCACGTTAAAGATTTCGAGGAACAGGAATTTCAGGTTGTAAATGGGCAGGCAAAAGTAACAATCAAGGGAATTCTTCCGGACAAATTAGCTGTAAAGCACGGAACCGCAAAGCTGGAGAACGATGATTATATCATCACATTCGACAGTGACGGCAACGCAATCATTACAATCCTTTCTGTACTGGCACAGCCAGGAGGAAACACAATCAAGGTAAGCGGCAAGAAGATCGCACCTGAGATGGTAACAAAAACCGAGATCATCGGAAGCTATAACGCCGAAACAGGAGAAGAAACGGGACTTGAAGTTATTCGCCAAGCATTCCCGAAGTTGGGGCTTACACCTGGTCTGATCGTTTGCCCTGGTTGGTCCAAAGATCCAAATATTGCAGCAGCAATCGCGGCAAAGTGTACCGGAATCAATGGAGCATTTACCTGCGAGGCCATCGTAGATCTCGATGCCACAGAAACAGGAGCCAAAAAATACACAGACGTAAAGACACAGAAAGATGCATCAGCAATGATTTCCGAGCATCTGGATATCGAGTGGCCGTGTGCAAAGATTGGAAGCAAGATCTATCATATGTCAGCAATCAAGGCAGCTTATACAGCTTACACAGACGCAAACAACGATGACGTTCCATGCCAGTCTCCATCCAATGTGGCAATTGCCATTTCTGGCATCTGCCTAGAAGACGGAACGGACGTGGTATTGGACGAGCAGCAGGCTAATATCGTAAACAGTTACGGTGTAAATACTTGTATTAACTTCAATGGCTGGCATACATGGGGCAACCGAACAGCGGCATACCCGTCATCAAGTGACCCGAAGGACGCATGGTTATGCTGCCGCAGAATGTTCTCTTGGGTGTCGAATAACCTTATCCTTACATATCATCAGCGTGTGGACAACCTGGCATCCTACAGGCTTGTACAGGCAATTATTGATGACGAGAATGTATACATGAATTCTCTGGCAGCACAGGGAAAAATTGCGGGAGGATACATTGAATTCCTTGAATCGGATAATCCGGCAGTTAACATCATGAATGGAAAGGTTGTATTTAGAATCCATTTAGCACCGTGGACACCTGCCGAAGATATTTGTTTTGAGTTGGAATTTGATCCGGATATTTTAGCACAGGCGTTTAGTGCGTAAGAAAGGAGCAAGTGAAAAATGAATACAAAAATTAACTTATATAACTGCTATCAGGACGGACACAAGATGGTAGGACTCACCGATGAAGTGACGCTTCCGGATTTTGATGCGCTGACAGAAACACTGTCAGGCGCAGGAATCCTGGGTGAAATTGACGAGCCTACACTTGGACATTTTGGAGCATCAGAAATTGAAATCCCGTTTTTAATGGTTGATAATCAAATGTTCGGGATGATGGATATGAGCAGCTCGATCAATCTTACCCTGAGAATTTCAAATCAGGCAATCGAGCAGGCAAACTTCAAAACTGATTTCATGCCATCAAGAATCGTGATCAAGGGCAAGAAAAAAGGATTCACGATGGGATCCGCAAAGCAGGGATCAGCAATGAAACCATCTGTAAAAGTGGAGATCTTATATATCCTGATCGAAGTAAACGGCAAGAAAAAGTTTGAGCTGGACAAGCTCAACGTAGTTTACAAGGTAAATGACAAGGACCTGTTGCAGAAGGCGCGCAGCCAGTGCTAACAAGAAAAAATGGAGGACAAATAAATGTTAGACGAGAAGAACAAGGCAGAGGAAATGAACACAGAGGAGAAGGCCGAGAAGGTTGAGAGGGTAGTAGGCGAAGTGGAGGAGAATCCGCTGGTTGTAAAGTTTGGCCGTACAGTACACTTCGAGGACGAAACCTATGATTCAGTAGATCTTTCGGGTTTAGAGACACTTACAGGACGCGACATGGTAATGACGTCCAAAACGCTGGCACGATCAGGTGACGTTAGTATGCTTCCGGAAATGTCTATGGAGTATGCGTTTTTAATGGCAGCTAAGGCAGCAAAGCTTCCGGTTGAGTTTTTCTACAACCTGCCGCCGAAGGAATGCATTAAAGTCAAGAACCGAGTGACCAATTTTTTGTACGGAGAGGAATAAGAGAAGCAGAGGGCGGAGAGATACGAAAGTTATCTATCCGCCTTTCCATGATCACAAATACAAGCATTACAGAGCTTGAAGATATGCCAGTATTTGACTTAATCGACATTGCAAAGGAGGTGGCAGCGATCAATGAGCAAAGAGCTGAGCTTAGCAATCAAAATAGGCGGAAAAGTTGATAGCTCGCTAAACAGCGCTTTTTCCGCTGTAAAAAGCGGAATTAGTGGAGCAGCAAAAGCAATGGCAGCTGCCACCGCCGCAGGAGTAGCAGCTGTAGGCACACTAACTTCAAAGGCTATAGATGTTGGATCTACGTTCGAACAATCAATGAGTCAGGTGCAAGCAACGATGCTGATTGATCGAACCACGGCAGAGGGTGCAGCAGCATATGAAACGCTTGAAAATGCTGCAAGACAGTGTGGCCGCGAAACGGCTTTCTCGGCCACGGAAGCTTCCGAAGGACTTAACTACCTCGCGCTCGCCGGATACAGCGCAGAAAAAGCAGCCGCGGCGTTACCAACGGTTTTAAGGCTTGCTGGTGCAGGTGCTATGGATCTTGCATCCGCCAGTGATATGGTTACGGATGCAATGTCCGCGCTGGGCATAGAAGCAACACAAACAAACCTTGAGTCTTTTGCGGATAAGATGGCAAAGACAGCATCTATATCAAATACATCTGTTGCACAGCTAGGAGAAGCGATTCTGGCCGTAGGTGGAACCGCCAAAGGATTAGCAGGCGGCACAACTGAGTTAAACGCTGTACTCGGAATTTTTGCTGATAGTGGCATAAAAGCAGCTGAAGGCGGCACCCATTTCCGAAACATGCTATTATCGCTGCAAAGCCCACGAAACAGCGATGCAGCAGCCCTTTTTGAAAAGCTTGGATTAGCTGCATACGATGCATCCGGTAACATGCGATCAATGGGAGATATCTTCGGGGATTTGAATCGCCAGATGTCCGGATGGAAAGCATCAGATGTAAACAACGTGTTGTCCACGATCTTCAAACAAACGGATCTTGCGGCTGCGAGAGCAATGCTGGCAGCAACAGCAGATTCGGTGCAGAGTCTTGGAACTATAGTAGACGCGTCACTGGCACAAAATGGGCAAAGCTTGGCACAGCTGGGAATCAATCTTTCCGAGATGGCAAATAGCTTTGATAGCACAATGAGCAGTGAGCAATTTGCAGCACAGATGATGCAGCAATACGGTATGGATGCAGAGTCAGCAGGCGTGATTTTTGAGGGATTATCATCAATTGTTAATGGTACAGGTAATCGTTTTGACGAGTTGACAACAAAAATCAACGACAGCGTTGGCGCGTGCCAAGAGATGTACAATATTCAGCTGGATAACCTCAAAGGAGATCTATCAATCTTAAATTCAGCGGCAGAAGATTTGTACATAACCATTTTTAAGGAAATCAATCCTGGCCTACGATCAGCAGTGCAGATGGGACAAGAAATGCTTGGAAAACTAGCAACTGCATTTGACGCAGGCGGATTATCTGGAATGGTTGGTGCAGTAGGCGAGGTTATAGCAGATGCAGTAAATGCAGCAACAAGCGTAGCGCCAAAAATTGTGCAAATGGGCGTTGATCTTGTAACATCATTCGTACAAGGCATTTCGTTGAGCGCTGGGCAACTGGGTAACGCAGCATCTACTATAGGCTCAGCTTTTGTGCAAGGCATGTTCGAGTTATTCCCAACTGTGATTTTAACTGGAATTGATGCAGCGATTTCGTTTGCAGACGGAATCGCAGATGGCCTGCCAGGTATCATGGCGAGCGGAGCAGAGGCAATTGGAGGCTTTGTGGATGGACTCATAGCGCGAGGCCCTAAAGTCTTTGAGACAGCGCTTGCGCTGGCAAAAGTTGTGGCAAATGGGATCGTTCAAAATGCACCGCAGCTGATAAAATCTGGCGCGACATTGATAGCAGGGCTGATCACTGGGCTTGCAGATGGACTATCGAACAACGCTCCAGAAATTCTTCAAACGATCGGCGTTTTGATAGAAACGGTATCTCAGGCGTTAATAGAAGCGGCTTCTCAGCTAATAGAAGCTGGGGGAAAGCTGATAAGCGCAGCGGGAAAAGGCATAGTCAACAGCGCAAAAAGCATTTTTGAAGGGATTGGAAATGGATCCATATCAGGATCGCAGGCGGCTGCAATGCTGTTGCCAATTGCGCTTGCGGCACAAAAGGTAATACCAGTGCTGGGACAAGCCAAAGGCGCGGTTTCGGGCTTACTGGGAACGCTTCTCAGCGCTGGAAACAAAGTAAAATCGGTGGCACAAATTTTTACGGGATTCCCGACAAAACTGACATCTGTGCTGGGACAAGCCAAAGGCGCGGTTTCAAGCTTCCTGGGCGTTTTTTCGAGCATAGGAGGGAAAATCAAAACTGCATCACAAGCAATCATAGGATTTCCGACAATTGCCAAAAACTTTGTTGCGGCGGCAGGAGGAATGAAAAATGCAATCGGAGTGCTTGCAAAAGGTGGGCTTTCTAAGATTGGCGGAATCTTTAAGGCAATTATATCGCCAGCGGGAATTGTAATTGCAGTAATTGCAGCACTGACAGCAGCATTTGTCCATCTATGGAATACCAACGAAGGATTCCGAACTGCAATTACTACAATTTGGAACCAAATTGTAAACACAATTAAAAATTTCACACAGAGCATAAAAACAACCTTGAGTGGCCTTGGAATTGATTTTCAAGCAGTTTTAGGTAGTTTAGGTTCTGGCTTTCAAAAGGCAAAACAGGTGATATCAGTAGTTTGGAATGGATTATGCGAACTGCTAGCACCTGTTTTTGTTGGCGCTTTTCAGTATATAGCCGATTTTTTAGCTTCAACCTTAAATATGATATCGGGCATTGTAAAAATGTTCGTGTCAGTATTCCGCGGGGACTGGTCGGGATGTTGGGAAGCAGCCAAAGGCATAGTCTCCGGCACTTGGAAGTCTATTAAATCTACAATTAACAATTTTGGCTACACAATTTGCGGAGTAATCAACGCATTTTTAAAATTGATCGGCTCTGATTGGTCGGTTTCCTGGGACTCAATCCACGAAAAATTATCAAGAGTGTGGGGCGTGATCTCCGGAATCATTAACGGCGCTTTAAACGGAATCAAAAATGCGATTAAGTTTGTAATGAATCTTATCCACGGGGATTGGTCCGAAAGTTGGGAGAAAATTCGCGGAGCAGCCACAAAAGCTGTAGAGTCGATCCCAAATGCATTGTCGGGCGGCTGGGAGTTGCTAAAACGTGGAATCTCCGGTATCGGCGAGACGATCGGTCCGTTGCTGGATGCAGGTTGGACT
>CAVFYJ010000024.1:0-9761 GCA_963626545.1 Acetatifactor sp.
AAGCAGACACCGAGGAAGCATCTAGCGAAGAGGCATCTTCAGAGGAAGAGTCCAGCGAAGCAGACACCGAGGAAGCATCTAGCGAAGAGGCATCTTCAGAGGAAGAGTCCAGTGAAGCAGACACTGAGGAGGTATCTAGCGAAGAAGCATCTTCTGAGGAGTCTTCTGAAGAAGAGACTGAGGCTGAGACCGAAGAAGATATCGACGGTACTGGATTTAAGATTGGTATGGTTACCGATGTCGGCGGCGTAAACGACGGCTCCTTCAACCAGTCCGCATGGGAAGGCTTACAGAGAGCAGGCGAGGCATTCGGCTGTGAGGTTAAGTACATCGAGTCTAAGGGTGATGCAGATTATGTTCCGAACATCGAGAGCTTCCTTGATGAGGATTATGACCTGATCGTATGCGTTGGTTACATGATGGCTGATGCAGTTCGTGACGCAGCAGAGCTGTATCCGGATCAGAAGTTCGCGATCATTGATGATGCTTCTAACGCAGATCTGGACAATGTTACCTGCATGATGTTCGAGCAGGAGCAGGCTTCCTACTTAGTAGGTCTGGCAGCTGGTTACACAACCGAGAGCAACATCGTCGGCTTCGTTACTGGAGCAGCAAATGAGACTATGAACTCCTTCGGTTATGGTTACTTAGCAGGTGTTCTGGATGCAAATCCGGATGCAACCATCCTTCAGTACAATGCAAACAATTTTGGTGATGCAACTGGTGGAAAGTCCGCAGTAAACACCATGGTAACAAAGGGCGCAGACGTCATCTTCCACGCAGCAGGTGGTACCGGTATCGGTGTTATCGATGGCTGCAAGGAGAATGGTATCTGGGCAATCGGTGTTGACTCTGACCAGAGCTCACTGGCACCTGAGACTATCCTGACCTCCGCTTTAAAGAGAGTTGATAATGCTTGCTACGATGCAACAAAGAAGACCATTCTTGGAACCCTTGAGGGTGGTGTTGAGACATACGACCTGGCAGCAGGCGGTGTTGATATCGCCCCGACCACAGACAACCTGTCTAAGGATGTTCTGGAGAAGATCGAGCAGGCAAAGAAGGACATCATTGCCGGTGATCTGGAAGTTCCGAAGAACAAGGAAGAGTTCGAGGAGAAGTACGGCGACGTTTACGAGCTGGACTAATTGGCAAATGATGCCATAACGAGGTGGCAGTGACACGGTCACTGCTGCCTTTTTTTGAGAGGAGAAGAGATTATGAGAAAAGTATTTGCATCAATGACAGCAGTTTCAATGGCAGCAGCAGTAATGCTTGCAGGATGTGGTTCCGACAACAGCGACAAGAAGACTACCACAGCAGCTTCCACTGAGAAGGCTACCGAGGCAGCAACTGAGAAAGCTTCTACAGAAGCTGCATCTACAGAAGCTGAGACCGAGAAGGCTTCTACAGAAGCTGCATCTTCCGAGGAAGCATCTTCTGAGAATGCATCTGAAGAAGCATCCAGCGAGGCATCTACGAAGGAAGCAGCTGCAAAGGCAGACGATGAGAATGCAAAGGTTCGCGTAATTGACATCGATCTGACAAGCGAGCAGTACGCATTTGGCGTAAACAAGGATGAGACTGATCTGTTAGAGAAGACAAATGAGTTCATCGCAAAGATTATGGAAGATGGTACTTTCGACGAAATCTGTGATCACTACTTTGGCGATGGCGAGCCGGTTATGGTAAAGTCCGCAGAGTATGATGAGTCCAAGGATCAGCTGGTTGTTGCAACAAACGCAGGTTTTGAGCCATTCGAGTTCATGAAGGGTGAGGATTATTGTGGTATCGATATGGAGATGGCAGCACTTCTTGCTGATTATCTGGGCAAAGAGCTGGTTATCCAGAACATGGATTTCGATGCTGTATGTCTGTCCGTTGGCCAGGGTAAGTGCGATATCGCAATGGCAGGTCTGACCATTACCGAGAGCAGAAAGGATCAGGTTACCTTCACTGATTCTTATTACAATGCATCCCAGAAGCTGATCGTTGCAGCTGATGATACTACCTTTGATGATTGCAAGACCGCAGAGGACGTAGAGGCAATCTTAAAGACTTTCGACAGCAAGACAAAGGTTGGTGTACAGAACGGAACAACTGGACAGTTCTATGTTCAGGGCAGCGAGGACTTAGGTTTTGAAGGATTTGATATGACACTGACCGGATATAAGAATGGTTCCTTAGCTGTACAGGATCTTCTGAATGGAAACTTAGATTACGTCATCATCGACGCAGCACCGGCAGCCAGCATCACAGCAGCAATCAATTCACTGTAATCGAAAAATCATTATTAGAAGTTATCACTAAGATAAAGTAACAGGAGTAACAGGATGGGAGATTTTGGTCGGAAGATAGACCGTTTTATTGAGATTTTCTGGGAGCAGCGCGGCTATGTCCGCGTTCTGGAGGGCCTGCAAAATACCGTTTTGATTGCGGTAGTCGGCCTTCTTGTAGGTATCCTGATCGGAACGCTGATTGCGTCCGTAAGGGTAATGCCGAAGTACAAGCGCCTTCCGCGTGTGTTAAATGGCTTTTGCAGTTTTTATGTAGGGCTGTTTCGTGGAACGCCAATGGTTGTGCAGCTTCTGGTATGCTACTATGTACTGCTTCCTCTTTTGGGAGTGCATATGACAGGCGTGCAGGTATCCATGCTTGTCTTTGGCTTAAATAGTGGAGCCTATATTTCAGAGATGATGCGTGCGGGTATTGAGTCCGTTGATCCGGGACAGATGGAGGCAGGAAGAGCAGTCGGACTTAGTTTTTCGGTCACGATGATCAAAATCGTCATTCCGCAGGCGGTAAAGAATATCCTGCCTACACTCGGCAACGAGTTTATTGCGCTGGTCAAGGAGACATCCGTTGTCAGCTTTGTCGGTGCAGCCGATCTGTACGTTGCATTCAACTATATCGGAACCAACAGCTATGAGTTCATGGTTCCATATCTGGTAATGGCATTGATCTACATTGTGATCGTGCTCTTAATTAGCTTTGGCATTAAAATGATGGAAAGGAGCCTGAAGAAGAGTGATAGACGTAATTGATTTAAAGAAAAACTTTCATGATCTTGAGGTTCTCAAAGGAATCAACTTTAAAGTAGAGAAGGGCGATATCGTAGCGATCATCGGTCCGTCTGGTTCCGGAAAGAGTACATTCTTAAGATGCTTAAACTGTATGGAGGATCCGACCGCAGGAAAGATCATTTTTAACGGCGTTGATATCGCCGATATGAGTGCTGATATCAATGTGCACCGCCGCCACATGGGTATGGTATTCCAGCATTTTAACTTGTTCAACAACAAGACTGTACTGGAAAACATTATGCTCGCACCAGAATATGTGCGCCGCAAGGAAGCCAAGAAAACAAAGAACGGCAAGAGCAAAAAGCAGATTCACGAGGAAGTAAAGAGCGAGGCAATGGAGTTGTTAAAGCGCATCGGTCTCGAATCTAAGGCGGATGTTTATCCGTCTACACTTTCTGGTGGTCAGAAGCAGCGTGTCGCAATCGTGCGTGCGCTTGCCATGAATCCAGATGTGATTTTGTTCGATGAGCCAACAAGTGCACTCGACCCAGAGATGGTCGGCGAGGTACTCGACCTCATGAAGAGCGTTGCCGCAGAGGGCATGACTATGATCGTTGTCACCCATGAGATGGGCTTTGCAAGAGAAGTTGCAAACCGCATTATCTTCATGGATGACGGCCAGATCTTAGAGAGCGGCGACCCGAAGGAGTTCTTTGCGCATCCGAAGACGCAGCGTGCGCGCGAGTTCTTATCTAAGGTACTGTAATAGGAAACAATGTTATCTAGGCGAAAGCCCCGAGGTGAACGTTTCATTATATAACAGGGTCCCGCGGAATTGGGCTCGTCGACAAAGTCACTTCACCGAGTGGGCTTTTCGTAACCTACCCTAAAGAATCGTCACGGCACCGCCGCGGCGGTTCTTTTTCTTTTGAAAACCCCTTTACTAAACGCACAAAACAGTATAAAATAGGAATGTAAAGCAAATCTTGATGTCAAATTTTACAATAAAGCAACACATTAATGCGGCAAAATAAAATGCTGTATTAAAATGTTGCGCAAATTTTTGTTATGATTTTTCTTACACAGAAAGGATGGTGTCATTTTGAGACCGATATCAATGGAACGTGTGGAAAACACAAGACAGGAAATCTTAAATATTATTACCAACCGTAAGCTTACCCATGAGCAAAAGCTGACAAACCTGGCAGGTCAGGCAGACTCCTTACTTGAGGTACTGGATCTTCCAGATGGCCTCGAGGAGCTTCTTGAGCCAGTTGAGGGAAAACAGTGCATCTGCGATCTGTTTGAGGGCCATGCACCGGTAAGACCGAGATACATTGTTCCGGACTATGCAAAGTTTATGAGAGAGGGCAGCAAGTTCTTACAGCTTGACCCGCCGAAGGATATCTACGAGGCAATCAACTCTCTTCTGATCTTCTATAAAAATGTTCCAAGTGTCACCAATTATCCGGTTTACTTAGGAAATATTGATGAGCTGCTTGAGCCATTTATGGATGATGTGGACGAGACACAGGCAAAGAAGCTGTTTAAGCTGTTCTTTACCCATATCGACCGTACCGTCCTTGATTCCTTCTCCCATGCGGACATCGGACCGAAGGCTACCAGAGCAGGACGCCTGATCTTAGAGGTCGAGCGTGAACTTCAGGATGCCGTTCCAAATATCACGATGAAGTACGATGCCGATATCACACCGGACGATTTTGGAATCGAGTGTGTTAAGACTGCACTCAAGAGCGCAAAGCCAAGCTTCGCAAACCATAAGATGTTCCAAAAGGAACTCGGTGAGAATTACGTCATCGCCAGCTGCTACAATGGCCTTTTGTTAGGCGGCGGTTCCTATACCCTGTGCCGTCTGATTCTTGGCAACATCGCAAAGCGCGCAAAGGATAAGAAGGACTTTTTCGAGAATCAGCTGCCGTATGTAATGGATCGCATGGCACGTTACATGGATGCCCGTATCCGCTTTGAGGTAGAGGAGAGTGGCTTCTTTGAGAGTAACTTCCTCGCAAAAGAGGGCTTCATCCACAGAGATCGCTTCACCGCAATGTTTGGTATGGTCGGCATGGCAGAGTGTGTCAACACGTTGATGGAGCTTGAGGGCAAGGATGCCAGATTCGGTCACGACAAGGAAGCAGATGACCTTGGCGTTGAGATCATGGAGGCAATCAATGCATTCAATAATGCACATGTAAATCCGTACTGCGAGGCAACTGGCGGTCATTTCCTTTTACATGCACAGGTTGGTATTGCACAGGATAAGAACATCACCCCAGGAACCAGAATTCCGATCGGTGAGGAGCCAAAGGAGTTAATTGATCAGCTGCGTCATTGCAGCCGTTTCCACAAGTACTTCCCATCTGGTACCGGCGATATCTTCCCGGTAGATGTGACCGTACACAAGAATCCGCAATTTGTGCTTGATATCGTAAAGGGTGCCTTCCAGGCCGATCTTCGTTATCTGTCCTTCTATGAGAGCGACGGCGATGTAATCCGTGTCACCGGATACCTTGCAAAGCGTTCCGAGATTGAGAAGTATCAGAGAGGCGAGAGCGTTCTTCAGAATACCACACAGCTGGCAACTGGTGCGACCGAGAATGGTCACGTTCAGGAAAGAAGGATCCGCTGATGATCACGGCGCCAGTTAATAAAATCATTCCGTTTAGCAGTGTGGATGGTCCTGGAAACCGTACAGCCGTATTCTTTCAGGGTTGTAATTGGGACTGTCGCTACTGCCATAACCCAGAGACTAGAAACATGTGCACAGGCTGTATGGCCTGTGTGCAGGTCTGTCCTGCGGGGGCACTTCAAGATGAAAACGGCAAGGTGCGTTTCTTTCCAGAGCGCTGTGTCGGCTGCGATACCTGCATCAAGACATGCCGTTTTGGAAGCAGCCCCCGTATCTGCAATTTGACACCAGAACAGACCTTTGAACAGATCAAAAAACAGATTCCTTTTATCAGCGGCGTTACTGTTTCCGGAGGCGAATGCAGCCTGTATTGCGAGTTCGTTGAGCCGTTATTTAAGCTGTGCAAGGAAGCTGGCTTAAATACGATGATGGACAGCAACGGAAGCACGCTTTTTGAGGGAAAAGATGATTTGTTAGCCGTTACCGATGGTGTCATGTTGGACATCAAGGCATTCAGCGAGGAGGATCATATAAAGGTCACTGCAATGTCAAACAAGAACACGCTCGAGAATGCGGTATTTTTAGCGAAGCTTGGAAAGCTTTTCGAGATTCGTACCGTTGTTGTGCCGGGATTATTTGACATTGAAAATACAATCATCAAAGCCGGAGAATTGCTAAGACCTTATCAACGTATTCATCCGGTGCGTTACAAACTCATCTCATACCGTCCTTTTGGCGTCAGGGAAGAGTACAGGACTTATCAGAGTCCGTCAAAGGAGTACATGGAACAGCTCGAAAAGCTTGCTCATGAAAATGGCTTTTCGGATGTTGTTACCACATAAAAAGCATTGCCTGAGAGAAATATGCTTACAAACATGACGAAGGAGGAGGAAGAGATGGAGAGAATCAGTCATATGGATATGACGAAGCCGGCCATCGAAATGCGGGAAATCGTCAAGAAATTTGGCGACTTTACGGCAAATGACCACGTCAATTTGCTCGTTCACAAGGGTGAGGTTCATGCGATCCTTGGTGAGAATGGAGCGGGAAAGAGTACGCTGATGAACGTACTCTACGGTCTGTATCAGCCGACATCTGGTCAGATTTTTGTCGGTGGAAAAGAAGAAGTGATCCACAGCCCAAGCCGCGCAATCGAGCTTGGAATCGGTATGGTTCATCAGCATTTCATGCTGGTACAGCCATTCTCCGTTACCGAGAACATCATTTTGGGAATGGAGCCGATGAAAGGTCTTACCGTCGATTTAAAGACGGCGCGCAAGAAGGTAGAGGAGATTTCCAAGCGTTACAACATGCAGGTAGATCCGGATGCCAAGATTGAGGACATTTCCGTTGGTATGCAGCAGCGTGTTGAGATCTTAAAGGTGCTGTATCGTGGTGCCGACATCCTGATTTTGGATGAGCCGACCGCATCCTTAACACCGCAGGAGATCACTGAGCTGATGGAGATCATTGGCAACCTGACAGCCGATGGAAAATCGGTTATCCTGATTACCCACAAATTAAAGGAGATTACCGCCTGCGCAGATTTCTGTACGATTATCCGTCAGGGTAAGTACATCGACACCGTTAAGGTCAGCGATGTTGATGAGAACGAGTTGGCAGCCATGATGGTAGGCCGTAAGGTTGAGTTCAAGGTTGACAAGAAGGATATCAAGCCGGGCGAGGTTGTCTTAGAGGTAAAGAACATTCACGGAAAAGATTACCGTGGTGTTGAAATCTTAAAGGGACTGAATCTGAACGTGCGAAGAGGTGAGATCGTTGGTCTTGCCGGTGTCGACGGAAATGGACAGACTGAGCTAGTTGAGATTCTGACCGGTCTTCGAAAAGGCGATTCTGGTGAAGTTCTCATCAATGGTAAGAATGTCTTTAACAAAAAGCCAAAGGAAATCTTTGAGAGTGGAATCACGAGTATTCCGGCCGACCGTCAGAAGCATGGTCTGGTGCTGGAGTTCTCCGTTGCCGAGAACTTGATTTTGCAAAACTACATGAAAGAGCCATATTCCAAGAATGGTGTCTTAAAGAAGGATGCAATCATGGCTCATGCAAAGGAAATGGTTGAGAAGTTTGATATCCGTCCGGCAGGCAGCGAGTCCCATCCGGCAGGAACGCTTTCCGGTGGAAATCAGCAGAAGGTTATCATCGCAAGAGAGATCACCAACAATTCCGACCTTCTGATTGCCGTCAACCCAACGCGTGGTCTTGACGTCGGCGCGATTGAGTTTGTACATCGTTATCTAGTAGAGCAGCGAAATAAAAACAAGGCGGTTCTCCTTGTCTCTTTTGAGTTGGATGAGATCATGAGCGTATCTGACCGTATCGAAGTTATCTTTGACGGTCAGATCACTGGAAGCATGCCAGCCGAAGGCGCAGATGAGAAGATCCTAGGAATTATGATGGCAGGAGGAAAGCAGCATGAAGCATAAGAAGAGCATTTTAGAGGGAAATATTATCTACACGCTGTTTGCAATCCTGATCGGATTTCTGACGGGCGCGATTATTCTGGCCGTTGCGGGAATGAATCCAGGCGTAATCTACGCAAAGCTGTTCAGCGGCATTTTCAGTAAGCCAAAGTTTTTGGCATGGTCCGTTGTTTACGCGACACCGCTTATCTTTACAGGTTTGAGTGTTGCCTTCTCCTTCCGTACTGGTGTGTTTAACATCGGAGCAGAGGGCCAGTTTGTAGTGGGAAGCCTTGCAGCTACCATCATTGGTCTGTATTGCCCACTTCCGGCAATTATCACCGTTCCGCTTTGCCTGATCGCAGCGGCAGTAGCAGGTGCGCTGTGGTCTGCATTTTGTGGTCTGCTAAAGGTAAAGAAGGGTATCAATGAGGTTCTTTCCTTCATCATGATGAACTGGATTGCCTACTATCTGTCCAACTATATCGTAAATCTTCCAGGCATCAAGGCTCCGTCCAAGGAGGCTACCATCGACATCTTAGACAATGCAAAGATGTTGATGCCGCTGTCTGTTCGTCAGGCGACTGGCTGTACGACCACCAACTATGGTATTCTGATTGCGATCGCTGCAGCCATCATTATCTGGTACATCATCAATAAGACAACGCTCGGTTATGAACTTCGAAGTGTTGGTTTCAATAGTCACGCAGCGGAGTACGGCGGCATTAATTCCAGCGCATCCGTTATGAAGGCACTCGCAATCTCTGGCGCATTAGCAGGTCTTGGCGGTGCCGTTCAGATCCTTGGAAATGCAATGCATATCGCACAGTTTGCCGGACAGGAAGGCTTTGGCTTCCAGGGTATTACAGTAGCTTTGATTGCAAGCTCCAATCCGATCGGCTGTATCTTCGCAGGACTATTCTACGGTGCAATGAAGTACGGTGGTTCCAAGTTAAACCTTGTCGGCGCACCGAAGGAGGTTCTTGATATCATCATGGGTGCGATCGTTTTAATTATCGCGATCACACATGTATTCAAGGCATTTGCTCTGAAGAAGGCACAGAAGGGAGGAAAGTAAGATGAATGAGTTTATAAAAGATCTTGGACTTTTGATCAACGCGATGTTGATCGCAACACCTCCGCTTCTGTATGCGGCGCTTGGCTCTTGTATCTCCGAGCGAAGCGGTGTTGTTAATATCGGTATTGAGGGAATGATGACGGTAGGTGCGTTTACCGGCGCGGCTCTTTGTTACTTTATTCCGGGTATGCCATGGCTGGCCTTTTTCCTAGCAGGTGTGGCAGGTGCGCTTGTTGCTGTGATTCACGCATTCGCCTGCATTACCTGTAATGCAGATCAGACCATTTCTGGTACGGCAATTAACTTTTTAGCACCAGGTATCGCGATTTTTATCTGCCGTGTGCTGTTTGAAGACAGTACCGATACCCCGGCGATCACCGATTCTGCCAGCCGTCTTCCGAAGCTGCTTGACGGTGTATTCCCGGCAGGTTCCTTCTGGAATAACGTATTAAATATCCATGTAGCAGGTTATCTTTGCTTTATCTGTGTGGCTGTTGTTTGGTTTTTATTCTACAAGACAAAGTTTGGTCTTCGTCTTCGCGCAGTTGGCGAGCACCCACAGGCTTGTGATACTCTTGGTATCAACGTAACAA
>CAVFYJ010000024.1:9771-38172 GCA_963626545.1 Acetatifactor sp.
GACACGTTACATTGCGGTTATTTTGTCTGGCTTCTTCTCCGGTCTTGGTGGTGCCTACATCACAATGGCAACCACGAACCAGTTTAAGCCAGCCGTTATTGTAGGACAGGGCTTCATGGCGATTTCCGCTGTTATCTTTGGTAAATTTACCCCTCACGGTGCTATGCTTGCATGTATGCTGTTTGGTCTTTGCAGCGGTGTAAAGGTTCTTGCAGGAACAAGCAATATTGTTTCCCCGAACCTGATTTCCATGATTCCGTATATCGTAACCATTCTTGCACTGGTACTGTTTGTCGGCAAGGCAAGAGTTCCGGCTGCAAACGGAAAGCCGTATATCAAGTCTAAGTAATCGGAATAATTAAAATAGTAAAACTATTCCGTATACTTAGAAATGAAATACGTGAAGTAGTGAATAAGTTAAGAAAGGCTGCCGGGTGAATGTTTGCTCGGCAGAGTGGAACTGTATATGAATATCGACGCAGAAGTTTTAATGAAAGAAGCAATCGAGGCCAGAAAAATGGCCTATACGCCGTATTCTCATTTTCAGGTAGGAGCAGCGCTTCTCACCACCGATGGAAAGATTTATCGTGGCTGCAACATTGAAAACGCAGGCTACACGCCGAGCAATTGTGCAGAGCGCACCGCATTCTTCAAGGCCGTCAGCGAGGGAGAGCGTTCCTTCGCAGCGATCGCCATCGTGGCAGGACCGGAGGGCGGCGACCTTGTATTGACTGCTCCGTGCGGCGTGTGCCGTCAGGTAATGATGGAGTTTTGTGATTACGAGACCTTCCCAATCATTCTGGGAACCTCCCCGAGCGATTACAAGATCATGACCTTAAAGGAAATTCTTCCGCTGGGATTTGGACCGAAGAACCTTAAAATTGAATTGTAATAGAGAATGAATGAAAAGTGCCAATCTAAGGAGAAAATCTTTGGGTTGGCACTTTTTAATTCATTTTTCGAATTCATTAGATGAAATTGGTAAAATTGAATTGAATTGTTTGAAATTTTGTGGTATGATAGGTGCAGAAATCACATAGAAAAAGCTGCATGGCAGCGAAAGAGAGGTAACAAATGGCAGAGGAAAAGATGCAGGCAGCAAAGATCCTGCTTAAAAATCCATACAGACATGTGATTCTTCAGGATTATAATAAGACACTGGAGAGCCACAAATTCCGTAAAAAGATGGAAGGCATTGAGAATGAAATTTCTTGGTTTACCGGCAAGAGCAGCCAGTACAGAGTAGAGGACCGTCAGGGCTTCTTCAAGCACTTCCAGGAGCATTATGCAGGCAAGAAGCATGCACCGCTGACACCAATGTACCGTCCGCTTAGCTCCTACAAATTTGGCGAGGAGCCGGAAATCATTTACTTCATGATGCTTTTTGTAAAGAAGGATGAGGAGTTAAAAGAGTTCCAGAACGATCATCCAAATCGTCAGGAGGTTCTTTCCAGTGATGTACTGCGCGTGCGTTATCTGAAGATGCGTAACGAGTATCGTTTGCTCGGCGCACTGCTTGACAGCTTAGACAAGGGTGTTGGTGCCATTGAGGTGACGATTGCAGAACACTTTGTAACCGATTACACTCAGAACATGGACAAGTTAAGTGTGTCTCAGTTAAATAGCCGTTTCTTCCGTTCTCTGCGTGCACAGAAGACCGATCAGAGCTTTGCTTTGTTAGCACTTTTAAAGGAGAAGAACGCACCAGATACCGATTACATGGAGCTGCTTGCAAATTATAATGCAAGAGATTTTGAGAAGATTATCGGACTTGCTGACAAGTTCCCGAAGGACAATCGCAATTATCAGCCGGTTATGGTACTTCGTACCGAGGCACAGGCAAGACTTGGAAATATTCAGGGATTTATTGATAGCTTCAAGGCAATTGATGAAGAGGTTATTGATACCGTTCACTTCCTGTTCCTGTTACAGGAGTTAATCACTCATGCTGATTACAAGGATCTGGACAATGACGAGTTTGATTTGTCCATTCAGGAACTGTTAAAGAGTAAGTTTAAGCAGGTTGAGTCCTCCACATTTGCAGGACCAGTCAGCAGAAACTTTATCAACTTCCTGCTTGAGGGTCTGCCGATCGCAGAGGAGCTTGCTGCAATTAAGAAAGAAAAGGGCGAGGACGCAATTCCGCAGGATCGTCTGGATCGCCTGTATCAGTTACAGATGGCACTGGATCTATATCCAAACGAGGATGTCAGCAGCCTGATCGACATCGAGAACATCGAGGAGAATGGTTCTGCAAAGAGCAGAGAGAGAATCGGCCGTCTGGCACTGAGTCTGCTGCTTGAGAAGAGTCAGGACAAGAGCTTTGACAATATCTACCTTGCATTCCAGGCACTGGCACGTATGGGACTTCAGAAGGCATTCGTAACCAACGTTGAGAACAACCTGCCAGCACTGGTTCAGTTTGGAAAGAGCGGACAGAAGAGAGCCTTCGATCTGATCAAGGCGGCGTATATCGCAAAGAAGGGCGCAGGTCTTGACACCGCAGAGCTTGAGAAGATTTTAAACGAGTATGGCATCAGCCTTGAGGTTGAGACAAAGTAATTTCGATTTCTAATTTTTGCAGAGAGTGATTTTACGTTACTCAGACTCGTTAGAAGCACGTTACAATGCATAAGAGAAAAGTCCGCAGCTATGCTGCCTGGACGTGAAAAGGGCAGCTGCTTTTTGACAGCCGCCTTTTTCTATACCATAATCTATGGATAAACGCCATTTGCTTCGTCCCCGGGTACGGCAAATGACGATACAAAGACAGTATGTGCGATCAATATTTTTTTATTCATGAAATCAGGGGCTTCGTCGAAGCCTTGTGAAGAAGGAGGTAATTATGGAAGAACGATATCTGCGGCTGCTCGCAAGAGAATATCCAAACCGTCAGGCGGTACTGTGCGAGATTGCCAATCTGACGGCGATGAGTGGACTGCCAAAGGGAACCGAATATTTTTTTAGTGATCTGCACGGCGAATATAAGGGCTTTTCCGAGCTGATGAATGGTGCGTCCGGTGTGATCCGCGAGAAAATTCGCCTTCAATTTGCTGAGATCCTGACCAATCCACAGCAAAATCAGCTCGCTAATCTGATCTATGATCCAGTTAAGGTACTTAGCTTGATGCACGAGTACGGCCGTGATACCGATGAGTGGACAAAAAGCACGATTCTTTATCTGACGCAGCTGTGCCGCGGTGTCAGTGCAAAGTATTCGCGTGTGCATGTGCGCAGCAAGATTCCGCATGAGTACGAATATCTGATGGAAGAATTGCTCTATCCGGGACAGGAAGAAGGTCGCCTTGAGTATTGCAGCCAGATCATTGATGCCGTTGTGACGAGTGGTCTTGCAAACACATTTGTTCCGCAGTTTTGCAAGCTGATTCGCAGCCTCACGATGGACTGGATTCATGTGATCGGCGATATTTTCGACCGAGGACCGCGCCCGGATCGTATCATGGAGGACTTGATTGAGTACGGCGACGTGGATATCCAGTGGGGTAACCACGACATTTCCTGGATGGGAGCTGCCTGCGGCAATCGTATTCTGATCGCAAATGTCGTGCGCATGGGCATCAGCTACAACAATTTTGATTGCCTTGAGGATGGCTATGGAATCAATCTTCGTCCGCTGTCTGACTTTGCATCGGTTGCGTACCGCGATGATCCGTGTGAGCGCTTCCAGCCCAAGGTATTGGATGAGAATGTCTATGATAAGGTAGCGACAAGTTTGTCTGCGAAAATGCATAAGGCGATGGCGATTATTCAACTAAAACTGATTGGGCAGATGGTGCATCGTCATCCAGAATACCATATGGAGGATCGAAATTTACTTGAGCACATTGACTATGAGAAGGGACTCTATCAGTATAATGGCATTACTTGCCCATTGACCGATACCAATTTCCCAACCGTGGATCCAAAAAATCCGCTCGCGCTTACGCCACAAGAATCTCAGCTGATGGATGTGCTTGCCGCATCCTTTGCTCACAGCGAGGCTTTGCAGCGCCATGTTCGTTTCCTTTATAGTAATGGAAGTATGTACTTGTGCATGAATGGAAATCTGCTGTTTCATGGTTGCATTCCGATGAACGAGGACGGCACATTTGAACAGGTCGAAGTGGATGGCGTGGCCTATTCGGGTAAGGCACTGCTAGATCGGCTTGAAAAGGCAGCGCGGGAAGCTTATTTTCTGCCGCAGGGCCATCCGAATAAGCAAAGCAATGTCGATAAGATGTGGCTTTTGTGGTGCAGTGCCAACTCACCACTATTTGGTAAGAGCCGTATGTCTGCGTTTGAACGCTATTTTACAAAAGAAAAAGCATTGCACGAGGAGATTTATAACAGCTATTATCGTCTGAGTGCCGATCCGAAGGTGTGCGAGCGCATATTAAAGGAGTTTGGCGTGGATGAGGTGCATGGTCACATCATAAACGGTCACGTTCCGGTGCGTCAGAAGGACGGTGAAAAGCCAGTTAAGGCAAATGGAAAGTTGTATGTTATTGACGGTGGACTGTCAAAGGCGTATCAGACAAAGACCGGAATTGCAGGCTACACATTAATCTTTAACTCACATTATTTGGCGCTTGCACAGCACCACGATTATATCACGCATCCGTTGTCACAGCCAGAACAGGATGAGATGCCAATGCTTCAGATTACCGAGGAGATGAAACGGCGTATCCTTGTCGCCGATACGGATGCCGGAAAAAAGCTGGCTTTACGAATCAGTGAGCTGCGTCAGCTCGTAAAGGCATATGAGAGTGGCCGCATCATCGAAAAGACAATCGCTGCATATCCCAAAACGCTTCCGAGTCTGCATATGGAAACTATGGAAATTGTACGATAACGTCAAAACAAACACGAATATTCATAGAGATATTGACGGAAAACTGAAAAAGGTGTATGATATATCTGTCTATTCGTAATTTCAGAAAAGGTTTTGTGGGAACCGGAAAGGTAAGGAAAGTTATGAAGTACAAGATTATGGAATACGATGATGTGCTGAAGCTTTATGAAGCTGATCTGGATCTGCGCGTCAATAGTTATCATAAAAAAAGAGAGGAACTGGTTGGCGCAAAGGGATCGATTGTGGATTTTGCCAATGGACATGAGTACTTTGGTATACACAGAACATCGGAAGGTTGGGTTTACCGTGAGTGGGCGCCTGGCGCTTCGAAGATGTATCTGGCTGGCGAGTTTAATGGCTGGAATCACAGAAAGCACCCGATGGAGAAGCTGGAAAATGGTGTCTTCGAGCTGAAACTGTCAAAGGATACCCTGTGGAACGGCTGCAAGGTCTTAGCGATCGTCGAGCACGAGGGACAGGAGCTTGAGCGTATCCCGCTGTATGCAAGAAGAGTCGTACAGGATCCGCAGACCTATCAGTGGAGTGCAGAGGTGTATGATCCTGAGACCCCATTTGCGTGGACCGATCAGGATTTCCACAGCGAGCTGCCGCCGTATATTTATGAGTGCCATGTAGGCATGGCTCAGGAGGAGGGAAAGGTTGGCTCCTACCTCGAGTTTGCAGATAACATACTTCCACGCATCCAGGATCTTGGATACAATACCATCCAGATTATGGCCATTATGGAGCATCCTTACTACGGTTCCTTTGGTTATCAGATCGGTAGCTTCTTCGCACCGGCATCCAGAAGTGGTATGCCAGAGGATCTGAAATATCTGGTAAATAAGGCACATAATATGGGTATCCGTGTGCTGCTTGACGTGGTACATTCCCACGCAGCGAAGAATACGCGCGAAGGTATCAATGAGTTTGATGGAACGGATTATCAGTTCTTCCACAGCGGCGCAAGAGGTTACCATCAGGCATGGGACACTAAGCTGTTTAATTATGGAAAGAATGAAGTCCTTCATTTCCTGCTTTCCAACTTAAAGTATTGGATACAGGAGTTCCATTTTGATGGATTCCGTTTCGATGGTGTCACCAGTATGCTGTATCTGGATCACGGTCTGGGAACCTGCTTTGATCACTACGATAAGTATTTCTCCATGAATACCGATATCGAGGCAATCACCTATCTGACACTGGCAACAGAGCTGATCCATACATATAAAAAGGGTTCACTTGCAATTGCAGAGGATATGTCCGGTATGCCGGGTATGTGTATCCCGATTGATGAGGGCGGTATTGGATTTGATTATCGTCTGGCAATGGGTATTCCGGATATGTGGATTAAGTTCTTAAAGGAATACAAGGATGAGGACTGGGATATGTGGAAGCTCTGGCACGAGTTGACCAGCCACAGACCGCACGAGAAGGTCATCGCATATGCAGAGTCTCATGATCAGGCACTCGTAGGCGATAAGACGATCATGTTCCGTCTGTGCGACAAGGAAATGTACTGGTCCATGGAAAAGACCACCCAGAACTACATCATCGACAGAGGTATCGCGCTTCACAAGATGATTCGTTTCATTACAATGACACTTGGCGGTGAGGGCTATCTGAATTTCATGGGCAATGAGTTTGGTCATCCGGAGTGGATTGACTTCCCGAGAGAAGGAAATGGCTGGAGCTATCATTATTGCAGACGCCAGTGGAGCTTAGTGGATAACAAGGATCTGAAGTATTGCTGGTTAAATGATTTCGATAAGGCAATGGTTGCATTCACCAAGGAGCATCACATCTTAGAGGATGAGAATCCATACAATATGTGGGTACATCAGCAGGATAACATGATGATCTACGAGAAGGGCAAGGTAGTATTTTCCTTCAACTTCCATCCGAATCGTTCCTTCGAGGGTTATTTCGTTCCGGTATCCAAGGCTGGAAAGTATCACGCAGTTCTGACCTCCGATGAGGGAAGATTTGGCGGACAGGATCGTATCGCAGAGGATGTTGTCTATAACACCATCGAGCTGCCAGACGGAAGAACCGGATTCTTCGCATATCTGCCAAGCCGTACAGCGGCAGCATTCTGCCGAATCGAGGACGAAGAGCCAAAAAAAGAGATTGCGGCTGCTAAAGATGCGGCAGAGGCACCTGCAAAGAAGAGAAGAGGCCGCCCGAGAAAGGTAAAGCCAGAGGAGACTGTTGAGACTGTGGCAGAGGCAACGCCTGTTGAAGCAGTTAAGGATGTGGCAGAAGCACCAGCAGAAAAGTCAAAGAGAGGTCGTCGCAAGAAGGCAGAAATCGGGGCTGAGAAGGTTGCAGAAGCTGCAAAGGAAGCAGAGCCAAAAAAGGTAAGGAAAACAAAGAAAAAGGCAGAAGCAGCAGAGCCTGCAAAGGCAACATCAGCTGAGTCTGCCGAGCCTGCCGAAGCACCTGCAAAGAAAAAGAGAGGCCGCCCGAGAAAGGTAAAGCCAGCAGAAGAGCAGTAAGAGCTATTATTAGTAGTTATTTGTAACTATTATTTGTAAGAATTATTGTATAATATCATTATAATAGAAGAAAGAGGAACCGCCCGAAAAGCAGTTCCTCTTTTTTACGTTCCTTCTTATTTAACTATTTTTAATTGTTATTTCTCAGCTTCCATCCAACCGTTGCATTTCATGATTTTTGATTTTTGTAAACGCTCGTCCTGACAGTCGCAGCAGCGATATTCCCTCGGGGACATGCCGATCATACGGTTAAAGTAACGGTTAAAGCTCGAGATTGAGTGGAAACCGACGTTCTCCGAGATATTTAAGATTGAGTCCTCTGTGGAGCGAAGCAAATAGCACGCCGTATTGATGCGTACGGTATTTAAATATTCAAGTGGGCTGCGTCCCATCGCCAAATTAAAAATGCGGCGAAAATGGGTCGGGCTTAATCCACACAGCTCTGCCAGATAATCCATCGAAAAATTTGTCATATAATTTCGCTTAATATACTCGAGTGCTGGAACAATCGAGAGAGTCGATGCGTTCTCAGGTGTTTCGGGCGCTGAAACCTTTTCCGGAAGAAACGCAACGGCATCAATCAGCATTGAAAGAAAATCGGAGCGAACCTTTAAATGATGATGAGTTGGTTTTTCCTGCATGGCATAGCAAATCTGATTGAAATAAAAAGAAACAGAAAGATTGTGACCTGCTGGAATTAAGAATGCGGTATTCATTTTTCGAAGCAGTTCAGAAGTCTGCTTCGCGTAACCGGCTGTTAACGGGTCAAGAAGCTCCTGTGGGTCGACAAAAAGGTAAGTCCAGCGGCTCTGTGTGCCAGGGGCGCTGTAGGTGGTATGAGGAATGTTTCGCGCAATAAATGTGATATCCCCAGCTGAAAAATGGCATGTTTCCTTTTGAATCACAAGGGTTCCTTCGCCTTCATGACACAGGCCAATTTCAAGACAATTGTGAAAATGAAGGTTTTCACTTGGAATATCAGAAATCCACCATTGATCTCCTGTCAACAGCAGGATTGGAAACTCGACGCGAAGTGGATAATTACGAAATTCAGTAATAATATTTTTTTGTTTTGCCATAATTTACTCCATTAATAATGTCAATTTTATGCAAAATCATCTGCTTTCTATGGCTTTATTTTACTTGAACCATTCATGTTTGTCAAATTGAAACTTGCTATGCTGGCATGATTGTGTGAAATTATATGAAAATGGTTGAATTTGCATAGTATACGCGATGTTTTGATTGGAAAAAATGATGGAGTATGTTACAATAAAGACAATCAAGTGCAACAGATTGCACTACAAAAAGAGAAAGGAGGAGACAAACTATGGCAAAAGCGACGATCAACAAGGGCGTAAAGACAAAGACGACCTGGGCAAATGCTTTGAAACGGGATTGGCAGCTGTATCTGCTTTTAATGATTCCTGTTGCTTTAGTTGTGATCTTCAATTATGCATCATATGGCGGTATCCGCATGATCTTCATGGATTATAAGCCCGCAAAGGGTTATGCCGGAAGTAAGTGGGTAGGATGGGGCACTTTCCAAAAGGTATTCAAGGATAAGGATTTTATCCGCGCGTTAAAGAGTTCCATCGTATTCAACCTCTTGGATTTGGCAGTTGGTTTCCCAATGCCGATCATTCTGGCATTGATTTTAAACGAACTTCGTTTTCCGCGATTTAAGAAGGTTACGCAGACAATTCTGTATCTGCCGCATTTCCTTTCTTGGGTTATCGTCGGAAGCGTTGCATATCAGATGTTCCGCCCATCCACCGGTATGGTAAACGTATTCTTAATGAATGCAGGTATTATTAAGACCGGTATTCCGTTCCTGACTGAGAAATGGCACTGGGCTGTTACCTACCTGTTAATCGGTGTATGGCAGGGAATGGGCTGGGGAACCATCATTTACCTGGCAGCAATCACTGGTATCAGCGGTGAACTTTATGAGGCAGCCATGATCGACGGTGCAAACCGTTGGCAGCGTATGTGGAACATTACACTTCCTGGTATTCGAGGAACTGTTGTTACCCTGCTTATCATGAATCTTGGTAAGGTTATGGGAAGTAACTACGAGCGTCTGGATCAGTTTGGAAATACGCAGGTTAAGGATTTCTCCTATCAGCTTGCAATTTATATTTACGACAAGGGTCTTGCAAGTGCAAAGTTCAGTATGGCAACTGCAGTTGGTATCTTCCAGTCTCTGGTAGGACTTGTACTGGTTCTGTTGTCTGACCGCATTGCAAAGATGCTTGGTGAGGAAGGATTATTATAAGGAGGGTGAATTGTCATGGCAAAGAAAAATAAAGAAAATGACATTGTTACCGATGGTAGCAGAGCCATAACGAAATTTCATGTCAGCGACGTCGTGATGGTGGTCATCCTTGTGATCCTGTGTGCGACTTGTGTAATTCCGTTTATTCATTTGCTGGCAAAGTCTGTTTCCAGCAATACCGCAGTACTTGCAAAGAGAGTTAGTTTCTGGCCAATCGGTTTTAACGTAGATGCGTATGTATCCATTTTTGAAGATGGTTCAATGGTTCGTTCCTTCTTCTACAGTGTAATCGTAACGTTACTGTTTACTCTGATGGGTATGATCGCTTGTACCTGTGCAGCATATCCGCTGTCCAGAAAGAGATTAAAGGGAAGAACCTTCTTTACCTTTATCCTGATGTTCCCAATGTATTTCAGTGCAGGTCTGATTCCTACTTACCTGCTGTATTCTGACTTACATATGCTCGACACCGTATGGGTATTGATTCTTCCATTGATTTATGCACCATACAACATGTTGATCATGAAGACTTACTTCCAGTCCAATATTCCGGACAGCTTAGAGGAGGCTGCCTTCCTTGATGGCGCAACCAATTTCCAGATCATCTGGAAGATTGTACTTCCGCTGTCAAAGCCAATTTTGGCTACACTGTCTCTGTTCTACGCAGTAGGTCGTTGGAACTCTTATGCAGATAACAAGTACTACATTCGTTCAGAGTCACTGAAGATGGTTCAGTACAAGCTGTCACAGCTCGTATCTTCTGCATCTGAGGCACAGACTGCACAGCTTTCTGGTGAGGTTGTTGTTACAAGTACACCTGAGGTACTTCAGGCAGCATGTATCATGTTCGTAACCATCCCGATCATCTGTGTATATCCGTTCTTACAGAAGTACTTCGTTAAGGGCGTTATGATCGGAGCTGTAAAGGGCTGATTGGTTATAAAAAGGGTTTTTATTAAAAAGAGCGACATCAAAGGTTTGACAACAAAGGGAAAAAAGTTAAATAAACAGATATGTAATCGCAGCGTGGAAAACTGTGATGCAATATAAACGAATCTTTAATAAAAGGAGGATATTTACTATGAAAAAGAATCTTCGTAAGGTCTTCGCCGTATCTATGGCAGGTGCTATGGTTGCAGGATGCATCCCAGCAATGGCAGATGAGGCAGTTTCCACAACCAATTGGGAACCATTTGCAGAGAACGTAACTCTGAGAGTTCCGGTTTATGACAGAGGTGCTGAGGGTGTTCCAGATGTTTCCAATAACTACTGGACCGGCTGGATTCAAGAAAATTTCGGTGACAAGTACAACATTACAGTTGAGTACGTTCCGATTACCAGAAGCGACGTTATGACATCCTACGCACTGCTTGCAGCAGATCAGAATCTGCCGACTATTCTGATGGAGTATGACTACCCGAAGGTAGCTCAGTGGGCAGACGACGGTTATCTGACAACTTTTGACATGGAAGAGTTCAAAGAAGTAGCTCCTACTTATTATGCATCCATGGAAGATGGCGGACGTCTGATGTACAGCACACTTGGCGGTGAGACCTATTTTGCACTGGCTGAGAGACCATATTACGATACTGTTTATTCGTTCCAGACATTCGTTCGTATGGACTGGTTAGAGCAGGTTGGATATGATCATGTACCGACCACTCGTGCTGAGTATCTTGACGCTATGCAGAAGATCATGGACGCAGGTATCTGCGAGCATCCGGGTGGAGGTGCAATGATCACAGGTGTTGGTTCTGACCAGAACCAGTCATACAGAACGTATCCTTGCAACGAAGAAGAGTGGGCTATGTACGGCGATTACAACATTCCGTCACTTGGATGGGAACCGAACTACAACCTGTTAAAGAGAGCAAACGAGGATTACAATTCCGGTATTACTGATCCAGAGTATTACATCATTGACTCTGAGACTGCAAAGGCAAACTTCGTAAACGGCAAGTGCTACAGCTACAGTGGTTATGTAAGTGCAAGTACCGATTTCCTGACTGCATTCTACGAGCAGAATCCGGATGGAAAGTTGGCAATTACTCCGATTAATTCAGAAGTTGATGAGTCTGGCGAGGATGATATCGTAACTGTTCCGGCATGGAGAGCAGAGAACCCATTCGGTATGATCGTAGGCTTTTCCGCTACAGCAACAGAGGATGAGTTAAAGGCTGCATGGATGTATATGGAGTGGTTAAGCCAGTCTGATAATCTGTACACCTTCCAGTGGGGTATTGAAGGCGAGAACTACAACTTAGACGAAGATGGCAACCCGGTTACTGTAAGTGATTACAACGGTGACTACAAGCAGGGCTACAACAATAGCAAGGACTATTGGTGTATTGTGAAGGAAAAGAGAACGTTCGATACCGTTGAAGAAAACATCAAGGCTGATACTCCGCAGGATCTGCCGCAGAACTTCACCGAGGATATCACCCAGTATTACTATGATCGTCTTGCAATCGCGGATCAGTATGGTTTAAGTGACTGCCAGTTCTCCGTAGTAATCTCTGCACAGTCTGAGTATCAGACAACACTTGGTGAACTTTACAAAGAGTACAGAGATAAGCTGACCATGTGTACACCGGAAGAATTTGATGCGCTGTATGAGCAGTATGCACAGGAATACTTAGATCAGGGTTATCAGGAAGTTATCGATGAGAGACTCGAAGCATTCCAGGCTGGAAACAGCACCAAACTTCCAGAGAATCAGAAGGCAGCTGACGCTGAATAATTCTGAAAAGCTCGAAAAGATTCTAAGAGTTCGTTTGAGAATGAATTAGAAAAAAAGTGAAATAAAAAAGAATCCCTCGTTACTGATTTTGAGATCGGTAGCGGGGGATTTTTCGATATGCAATTACTGCAAAATAATCGGCACAAACTTCGCGCGGTTGCGAAGCGGATGATTCAGACTAATTGCGCCTGGTCGCGGGCAAGCCATCACGCAGGCACCACAGTAATAGCATTCGCCCGGATACGCGACAATCGGATGCGTCCCTTTTTTGTCTGACGGGAACAGAATATCACACTGACAGACACGTGCACAGGTTCCGCAGCCCACGCACAGCGATTCATCAAAGGAGAGCGGCTGAACACTGCAAGGAACTTCCTCGAGTGAAAAGCTGACGCTGGAAAAGTCGAAAGAATTGGTTACAAGCTTATCGTTTTGCATATCCATTTGCCTCCTTTTCTTCCTCATAATCTTTGTTTCGCTTCTCATACTCAGTCTGTAAATCTCCGAAGAAATCAAGCGGCACGCGGCGCTCAATTACTGTGCCATTCTCCTGATGGAGTGCGATATGGCAGTGGTCGGCCTTTGGATCCATTTCAGGATAATCACTTCTAGTAAAGAAGAGCGGTGCAGAGCTGGACTGGCGATGCAGCGAAGCATGAAGCACAATCTGGGCAACCGTGAGGATATCAAGTACCTCGTGAATGCGCATCAGCTCATGTGGGTTCTTGCAGGAAAGCTGAGGAACGATATCGCGCTCATAAGAACCAAGCAGATCAAGACCTTCGCGTAGAAGTGCTTCACAGCGAACACCGCCACAGTAGTTCTGCATGGCCTTTGCAATCGCCTGATTTAATTCCTTCCAGCTGATTCCATCTTTGACAAAGAGCGGTGCGTACAGACGAGCCTGCTCACGGGCTGCTTCCTCTGGATCGTAAGATGGCAGCTCACAACACTTTGCGGCAGCGGCGGCCTTTCGTCCGGCATAGTAGCCAGTTGCACAGGCAAATCCGGCACAGTCCGATGCATAGAGCTGATCACCGGCAGCATAGATGCCGTCAATATTTGTCTTGAGGTCCCAGTCATGAAGAATACCGCCCGGTGCACCAAAGAACTGGCGCTCCTGCTCAAGGAAGTTTGCAGACTGCCATCCGGTACCATAGCTTTGCAGCATATCCTTTGTTGGGTCGAAGCCACGCTTTGTATAATTTTGCAGAATCGGGATTTTTGTCTTTCCTTCCTCACCGACCATCATACCCCAGATGACGCGGCGTTCCTCGTCTGGCATACGGCTCAGATCCGCATAGAACGGAAGCTGATAGCCACGCTTGATCAGTTCATCAAAATCAAGTGTCTCTGGGCCGCGATACTCGTACTTTGGATTGTCGATGACACCACCCTTTAAGAAGAATTTCTGACCTGGAGCTGGATAATAGCGCTCCAATACGCTTGTCAGCTCTTTGCCATCGCGGTCTACATATGGAATCTCGACACCTCTGGCATCGACCATTGTTGCGGCGTACCAGGTATTGTGATTGTTTCCAGTGCCGTAAGCTGGGAAGCTTCGTCCAGCCGCGGAATACTCAGCGCGAACGGATTTTTCCATCATCGTAAACTCAATGCCGCTTCGCCAGCCCATCGCATGACCACTTCCGATGCTCTGGAATGGACGAAATTCACAAAGCCCCGGCTGATCGGCATCAAACAGCCATACTCTGGCTGGACGGGACATCGCAAGGACAGTTGATTTTGTACGAAGGATATAAAATTTACAGGTGTGAACATCCATCGCACAGGCTCCAGCACCGTGCTTGACACCATTTACAGTAGAGGTCAGAAGAGCAGTAGCTTCTGTATGTTCCAGAAGCTTTACGCCAAGGCGCTTTAACTCTTTGTAGAGAGATGGCTTAAAGGTGGAACCCCACACACGCAGCGTAAACTTATTCTTATAGTCGTAGGCAAACATCAGCTTTGTCTTCTCATCACGGAAAGCGGCACCCTCAAATTCATTTTCGGTATCACGTACCTTGCCGCCGAAGGATTCCATGTCCAGCATACGGTCATAGCCCTCACGGCACTCGATATAGTGGGCAATTCCGTTGCTGTACCAGTCCTGCTCGTTGACATAGGCCCAGGCAATTTCCTCTGGTGTTACACCGGAGCAAGGATTGGTGCAGGCAGATTCCCAGTGGTCAAAGCCTGTTCCGGCAGAACCGCTTCGTTCAATCGCACCTTTCTCGACAAGGATGACCGACTGACCACGTCTGGCAGCGGCGATGGCTGCATAGCAGCCAGCCAGTCCACCGCCGAGAACAAGAACGTCGCAGCTAAGCTCCTGTGTGATACCGGTTTCATTGGCGTATGGCCAAGAAGTGGTATGTATCATAAGTTTCGTTCCCCCTTAAGTTTAGAATGAAAATTCGTATTTGGAAAATGCAGTACACAGACGAATACCAGATTCTGCGTCTTCCTTGGAAATAACGCTGCTGCTGCAATGTGCGTAGCGGGTGACAACGGAGATACCACCGGCACGGACACCACAGTTGGACAGGTTCATGCTGGACGCATCGCAGCCGCCCTTATCAATTACTTCATACTGGAATGGAATGTCCTTGTGACGGCAGCATTGCTCCATCGCAGCAACGACATCCTCATCACACAGAACGGATGGGTCTGCAACCTTGATGCCGATTCCTGCGCCGATTGCATTGCTTCCGGTCAAATCACACGGATAATCGTGAGCCGGGGTAACATCGACAGCAATGCCGATATCTGGCTTAATGAAAGCGGCAGTTGTTTTCGATCCGCGGCAGCCAACCTCTTCCTGAACGGTGAAGACATAGTAGATGTCATTCGGATAGGTTCCATCGTTTTCGCGAAGGGCTTCAATTAACTGGAAGCAGCCAACACGATCATCAAATGTCTTGGAGCAAACAAGATCATTTGCAAGTGGCAGGTACTCACCACAGTAGCCGCATACAGAGCCAACGTGAACGTATTTCAGTGCATCTTCCTTGGACTTGGCACCGATATCAATAAAGAGTGCATTCGGGTCGTTGTGCGCATCCTCAATATTCTTCATGCTGCTGACGACACCATAGACGCCGTTACGGAATACAACTCTTGTGTTGTAGGCAGAAGCGGTCCAGTTCCAGCCGACGTTGCAGACAAGAAGACGACCGTCTTCCTCGATTTTCTTTACCATGAAGCCGATCTCGTCCATGTGGGCGGCAAACATGATCTTCTTGGAGTGCGGGCCTCCCTTGCCCTTCTTTACGGCAATCAGGCTGCCGAGCGGGTCAACAATCAGTTCATCCGCATAAGGGCGTACCTCCTCTTCAATCAGTTTGCGTACCTTTTTTTCGTATCCGGCGATACCCTGTGTCTGGGTCAGGCGGATTAAAAGTTCTTCATTTCGCATCGCAAGTACCTCCTCGTTTTGTGCTGCATCGTGAATGTGCAGTTCTAGGGATATTTTAGCACCCACAAAATGGGAACGCAAGGTGTGCAACCCGAAAATTTAACGAAGGGTGCCTCGTAAAAGCAACTCGTCTCAGCACCCACTACGTATTGAAGCTGCACATTAACGTATCACCTGGTTCTTCTTATAAATCAACGCGAGCCCTTTCAGCATTAAATCTGGCTCATAGGAAATTGCTTCCTCACAATACGGAAGAATTGCGGGTGCGATACCACCTGTAGCGACCACAATAGCATTTTCGCCAAGCTCCGTGCGGATGCGGCGAATCATACCATCAATCATTGCGGCATTGCCAAAGAGAGAGCCACTTTTCATGCAGTCAATGGTATTGCTTCCGATTACCTGCTTTGGTGCATCCAGACTGATAAATGGCAGCTGAGAGGTTTGTGAGGAGAGGGAGTTGAGTGCGACAACAGCACCTGGTACGATTGCACCACCAATATACTGACGCTTACTGTTAATAACAGAAAAAGTGGTGGCAGTTCCCATGTCAATTACGATGGAGGGAACTGGGTATGCGGCGATGGCGGCAACTGCTGTTACCACAAGGTCGCTGCCAAGCTGAGCTGGGTTATCAATGCGAATGGAAAGCCCATTTTTTACGCCAGGTCCGACAACAAGTGGTTCCTTTGAGAGTAGCTTTGCAAGTGCTGTTTTCATAATATTCGATAATGGCGGGACAACAGAAGAGATAATGCTGCCTTCGATCTGTGCGTCAGCAACGTGATGCAGCTCGAAGATCAGTTTAAAATCAAGTGCATATTCTAGTTCTGTCTTATCCGTACGGGTCGAGATGCGCTCTGTAAATAAAACGTTATCGGCTTCAATTCCTCCGACTACGATATTGGTATTTCCGATATCAACTGCAATAATCATAAAAACCTGCCTTTCTATGTTCACAATGGTGAGAATTATTGGGTAATTATTGTGATACAAAAATGATAACATGCTAAGATTGGAAAAACAAGCGTATCTACTGGGAATCTTTTGGGCATTCTAAAGATGGAAAGGAGGCACTTGCATGAAAGATAACAAAAATACTGTACAAAGAAAGACCAAACCCGACTGGAATAAGCTCACGAAGGAAGATTTGCAAAAGCTTGAGATCGCCGAAGAGATCGGCGTGATTGATAAAATCTACGCGGGTGGATATGGAAATCTTACATCAAAGGAATCTGGAAAAATTGGAGGAATCCTTGCTGCACGAAACAAAGCCGAAAAGAAAAAATGTGAGGAAGGAGAACAGACGAAGTGAAAGAAATAGGTTGAAAGAAATCGCGTAATCCATTATACTAAAGGTATGTATAAGGCAAAGAATGCTTATTACTGATCAAAATGAAAAATGGAGGATTTAGAATGGATCACGCAAAGCTGTTAAATAAAGTAGACCACACATTGCTGGCACAGGGCGCTACATGGGAGGAGATTCGTCAGATTTGTGACGATGCAATCCGTTTCAAGACAGCATCCGTATGTATTCCGCCGTCCTACGTAAAGCAGGCAAAGGGTTATGTAGGCGACAGGATGAAGATCTGTACCGTAATCGGTTTCCCGAACGGATATAACACCACCGCAGTTAAGGAATTCGAGACAAAGGATGCGATCGCAAATGGTGCTGACGAAATTGATATGGTAATCAACATTGGCTGGGTAAAGGATGGCAGATACGACCTCGTAGAGGAGGAGATCCGTTGCCTGAAGGCTGCATGTGGCGATAGGATCTTAAAAGTTATCATCGAGACCTGTCTGTTGACCGACACCGAGAAGATTCGCATGTGCGAGGTTGTTACCGCTGCAAAGGCTGACTTTATCAAGACTTCTACCGGTTTCTCCAAGGCAGGAGCTACCTTTGATGACATTGCACTGTTCGCTTCCCACGTAGGTGAGGACGTACAGATCAAGGCTGCTGGCGGTATTTCTTCCTTCGCTGACGCAGAGGAGTTTGTAAAGTTAGGTGCCAACAGACTGGGAACCAGCCGTCTGGTAAAGCTGGAGAAGCAGCAGTAATAGCAGGAATTGGTCAATCAATTCATGGCAATAGACGTGAGGATGAGTTTTGACACGAGAAAAATTTGATTTTATAAGAGGTAAGAGGTGGTCTGCACAGGTTGTAGGCCACTTTTGTTTTCTAGTGGGTTTCGTTTCCAAGTGGATTTCATTTCCAAGTGTTTTTCCTTTTCACTGGATTTCTATTTTTAGTCAATTTCATTTCTATGTGAGAAGGTTTGATTAAATATTTCTAAAATAAACAGTCAATGAATTGACGCAGAAAAATCAAGGGAATATAATGAAAGTCGCATTGTCAAAAACGCGAAAGATAATCGTTTCGCGTTGAAAAAAGAAAAGGAGAAAAAAGTGCTTCAGTTAAAAAACATTGTAAAAACGTATGTAGCAGGAGATACCAAGCAGGATGCATTAAAAGGCGTCAGCATGAATTTTCGTGAAAATGAGTTTGTGTCCATCCTCGGACAGAGCGGTTCTGGAAAGACGACACTTTTAAATATCATCGGCGGTTTGGACCGGTATACGAGCGGTGATCTGATCATCAACGGTGTGTCTACCAGCAAATATAAGGATGCCGACTGGGATTATTACCGCAATCACTCCATTGGTTTTGTCTTCCAAAGCTACAACCTGATTCCGCACCAGAGTGTGCTGTCAAATGTTGAGTTAGCATTGACTTTGGCTGGTATTTCCAAGAAGGAGCGCCGTGCGAGAGCGATTGAGGTGTTAAAGAAGGTAGGCCTTGCGGATCACATTCATAAGCGTCCAAATCAGATGTCAGGAGGCCAGATGCAGCGTGTGGCGATTGCGCGTGCGCTGATCAACAATCCAGACATTTTGCTTGCCGATGAGCCGACAGGCGCACTTGATTCTGAGACGAGTGTGCAGATCATGGAGCTGTTAAAGGAAATCGCAAAGGATAAGCTTGTCATCATGGTAACGCATAATCCGGAGCTGGCAGCAAAATATTCCACTCGAATTATCCGCGTGCTGGACGGTCGCATCGTAGACGATACCGATCCGTATAACGTGCCAGACCAGATCAGTGTGACCCCGCAGAAGCGAAAGAAGATTTCCATGTCGATGGGAACCGCAGTGTCCCTTAGTTTTAACAATTTAAAAACGAAGAAAGGACGTACCCTGCTCACGGCATTTGCGGGTAGCATTGGAATCATCGGCATTGCACTGATTTTGTCGCTGTCGACCGGTATTCAGGACTATGTAAACGATTTACAGCGCGATACGCTTTCCTCTTATCCGGTTTCGATTGCGAAGGAAGAATCCCCGCTTGCGAGCATTCTGACGGCAGCAATGCCGCAGGAGGATGGAGACAATGCAGACAAAAAGGAAAATACGGTTTATTCCAACAGCCGTATGGGTCAGATGTTCAATGCAATGTTTGCATCCGATAGTGATACAAATAATCTGACAAAGTTTAAGGCCTATTTGGAAGAAAAAATGGCAGAGGAGCCTGAGAAAAAGGACAGCGATGTATTAAAAGATCATGTGGAAACGATCCAGTATCAGTATGATGTGGCACTCAATACCTATATTGAGACCGAAGATGGCTATCGCAGTACGGATATGACCTCTGTTTTCATGAATGGAATGACCAGTTCATCATCAACAGGAAGCGACTCCTCGGAGAATTCCATGGCATCCATGATGGGTATGTCTTCATCTTCGATGTCTCAGATGAGCAGCAGTATGATGAGTCTGTGGTCCGAACTCCTTCCGGGAAATGATGGCGAGCTGATTTCGGATATGGTGTATGACCAGTACGATCTTGAGGCTGGAAGATGGCCAGAGTCAGCAGATGAGATTGTATTGATTTTATCCGATAACAATGAAATTACCGATGTTGCCTTTTATGCGCTTGGCTTAGTCAGTGATGAAGAAGTTGTGGACTCGATGAGAGCAGTTATGAAATCAGAGGCATTAAATATCGAGCAGCGCGAGATTTCCTATGATGATGTGTTAAAAACGACCTTTAAGCTGATTGTAAATCCAGATTATTACACGAAAGAGGTTAATGGTACTTGGAAGTATATCGGTGATGATAAAGATTCGATGGAGTTAGTGATTGATCACGGCTATGAGCTGAAGATTGTCGGTATTATCAAGCCAAATCCAGATGCAGCTGTAACCTCTGCAACAGGAAGCTTTGGCTACACCTCTGCGCTGACTCAGTATGTGATCGAGCAGACAAACAACAGCGAGCTTGTAAAAGAGCAGAAGTTTCCAGAAAATGAAAATCTTGATCTTTTGACTGGATTGCCATTTGTCATCACCGAGGAGAATGATCCGACCGATGAGGAGAAGGCAGAGAAGATTACTGAATATTTCGCTGGCTTAAATGATATTGAAAAGACAAAGATTTATACCGAGATTCTTTCTGAGCCGACCGAAGAAGAAATCGAGCAGATGACTGCGATGTATATGAAGAATTTCTCCAGTCGTGATGCAATTATTACATTGGTAGCTAGCACGATGGGCATGGACGAGGAAACGGCAAAGTCCTATCTGGAGGATTACAGCGACGAGGAGCTTCAGGCAATGCTTCAAAAGCAGCTGGTACAAATGGTAAAGGAAAATAAGTCGGAGTCTGCACAGGCGCAGGTACTTCAGATGCGTGTGAATGCGACCGCGCAGGGCGATCTGTTTGGTACCACCGGATATGCAGCAGTGGCAAAGGCATTTGACGAGTTGATCGACAGTACCGATGATACCACAGTTCTGGCAAAGTATTACGATGAATATATGCCGTCAACCGTTTCGGGTTCGACACTTGAGGAAACCTTGCAGAAGCTGTCTGCAGTTGACATCAATTCTCCGTCCACGATCAACATTTATGCAAAGAGCTTTGACGATAAGGAAAAGATCGCCGATGTGATCACGCAGTACAACGAGACGGCAGAGGAGGATGACCAGATTAGCTACACTGATTATATGGCGCTTCTGATGTCTGGTGTGAATACGATGATCAATGCCGTATCCTACGGTCTGATTGCATTTGTATCCATTTCACTGATTGTTTCCTCTATTATGATTGGAATCATCACGTATATATCTGTTTTGGAGCGCACCAAGGAGATTGGTATTCTTCGAAGTGTCGGCGCCTCCAAGAAGGATATTTCCAGAGTCTTCAATGCGGAGACCGCGATTATTGGTCTGACGGCAGGCTTGATGGGTATTGGCGTCACATTACTACTCAATATTCCGATCAGTATGGTTATTAACAATCTAACTGGAATCGGAAACATTGCAAAGCTTCCAGTTACCGGTGCCGTTATTCTTGTTGCAATCAGCGTAGTACTGACAATGATTGCCGGATTGATTCCGTCCAAGCTTGCCGCAAAGAAGGATCCGGTTATCGCGCTGAGAAGTGAATAAAAAGATAGGAACCGATTGACAAAGACCTCTCTAAGGACGTATACTAGCAATATCTCAAAAAAGACAAATGATACGTTTGCTAGTTTCATTTTTGGTTTCGTTTGAACAAAATAAATGAGACAGCTGGCGTTACATTTCAAAGGAGGAGAGGTTATGAAAAACAACAGCATTAAAACCGTTGTTGCCGTGGGAATCGGTGCAGCACTGTTCTTTGTACTTGGTCGTTTCGTTGCAATCCCAAGCCCAGTGCCGAACACAAACATTAGCCTTCAGTATGCAGTACTTGCACTGTTAGCTGCGATGTATGGACCAGTGGCAGGTGGCCTGATCGGATTCATCGGTCATGCACTAATTGATCTGTCTTGGGGCGGCAGCCCGTGGTGGAGCTGGGTAATCACATCCGCATTTGTCGGCGTTGTGATTGGTCTGTTCGCAAAGAAACTCAATGTACAGGAAGGTGTGTTTGACAAGACAAAGACAGCTATCTTCGCAATCGCTAATGTGGTAGCACATGTGATCGGCTGGGTAGTCGTAGCACCAGTGCTTGACATTGTGATCTATGCAGAGCCAGCAAACAAGGTATTTGCACAGGGCGTATTTGCAGCTGTTTCCAATATCATCACAGCTGTGATTGTCGGCGGACTGTTAATTGTAGCATATACAAAGACGATCGCCAAGAAGGGTTCTCTCGACAGAGAATAAGACTTTAACAAAGCCTTCTCATTTAGCTGATTGATCTGATGGATTAAATTCATCGGTGTCAGCTTGTGAAAAGGCTTTGATTTTTCTATTTTTATGAGGTGTTTACATGACTGAGAAAAAATCCCCTGTTATCTCTTTTAAAGATTTTTCATTCCAGTACCGGGCGCAGAAAAAGCCGACACTGACAGGGATTAATCTGGATATTTATCCGGGAGAAAAGGTACTGATCGCAGGGCCTTCCGGCAGCGGAAAGAGTACGCTGGCAGGCTGTATCAATGGATTAAACCCATTTTCCAATCCGGGCGAAAGCACGGGCAGCCTGATTGTGGACGGTGTGGATGCGATGCACAGCAGTATTTTTGAGCTGTCGGCCCATGTGGGAACCGTTTTGCAGGATCCGGATGGACAGTTTATCGGCCTGACGGTGGGCGAAGATATCGCCTTTGCGCTGGAAAACAGCTGTACACCTCAGGATAAAATGCATGAGATCACAAAGCATGCGGCAGAGCTTGTTGGCATTGAACATCATCTGGACTATGCACCGCATGAGCTGTCTGGCGGACAAAAGCAGCGTGTCAGCCTTGCCGGTGTTATGGTCGATGAAGTGAAGATTCTTCTCTTTGATGAGCCGCTTGCAAACCTCGATCCGGCTGCTGGAAAGCAGGCAATCGAGCTGATTGATGAGATTCAGAAAAAGACAGACACGACTGTTTTGATTATTGAGCATCGTTTAGAGGATGTGCTCTGGCGAAATGTGGATCGTATTGTGCTGGTCAACGAGGGGACAATTCTGGCTGATCTGACACCAGATGAGTTGCTTTCAACCAGTCTGCTTGCCGACAATGGCATCCGCGAACCGCTGTATGTGACAGCAATGCGCTACGCAGGCGTTGATATCACAAAGGAAAAAAAGCCAGCCCATGCCGATTCGGTTGTGTTAGATGAGTTTGATCAGGAAAAGCTACGAAACTGGTTTTCGGCGCAGCCATTCTCGCAAAAGGAGCCAGAGGGAACACCTCTTTTAGAAGTGAAGAATCTGAGCTTTGGCTACAATAAGGGTCAGCAGACATTGAAAAACGTCAGTCTCTCTGTAAAAAAAGGTGAGATGGTCAGCATTGTGGGACGAAACGGAGCCGGAAAATCAACCTTTTCCAAGCTAGTGTGTGGTTTTGAGGATCCAAATCAAGGCGAGATTTTCTTTGAGGGACAAGATCTATTAAAGGAAAATATCCGAAGCCGCGCAAAAAAGATTGGCTATGTCATGCAAAATCCAAATCAGATGATCTCAAAAACGATGATTTACGATGAGGTTGCGCTTGGCCTTCAGAAGTCTGGAAAGTCTGAGGAGGAGATTCGAGCGAAAGTCGAAGAGACCTTAAAGATTTGTGGTCTGTATCCATTTCGTAACTGGCCGGTATCGGCACTGAGCTTTGGTCAGAAGAAGCGTGTGACAATCGCAAGTGTTCTCGTGCAGGATCCGAAGTTAATTATCCTTGATGAGCCAACAGCGGGACAGGACTTTAAGCATTATACGGAAATTATGGAATTTTTGCGTGGATTAAACGAGCAGGGCGTTACGGTTATCATGATTACACATGATATGCATCTGATGTTAGAGTACACACCGAGGGCGCTTGTATTTTCCGATGGACAGATGATTGCCGATTGCAGGGCATCACAGGTACTGTGTGATCCAGAGCTTGTGGCGCGTGCCGCACTCAAGGAGACGAGTCTTTTTACACTCGCAAATCGTTGTGGCATTACTCCGCCGGAAAGCTTTGTCGAGCGCTTTATTCAGGAAGATAGGGAGGTTCGCAGCCATGGCCGCTAAGACGGTATTAAATTATCTGGAACGCGACAGCGTGATTCATAAGATGACAGGAACGACCAAGCTGGCGTTTTTCCTGCTCTTTACCTTTGCCAGCATGATTACCTACAATACCTGGATGCTGCTCGGTTTGTTTGCTGTGAGCCTTGCCGCCTTCAAATTAAGTCGTATTAAGTATCGTGAAGTCCGCTTTATGATGCTCTTTATGCTGGTCTTTTTGGTGTTGAACAATGTATTTATCTTTTTATTCGACCCGAATCAGGGAACAACGCTTTATGGAACCAAGCATGTGCTGTTTCATTTGTTTTGGCGCTACGACGTGACAGCAGAGCAGTTATTTTATATGCTAAACATCTCATTGAAATATTTTGTTGCGCTGCCAGTTGCGATTCTGTTTATCTCGGCAACCAACCCGAGTGAGTTTGCCGCCAGCTTAAACAGCATCGGAATTTCTTACAAGGTCGGTTATTCCGTTGCCATCGCGCTTCGCTATATTCCAGATATCCAGAGAGATTATCACAGCATTAGTCAGGCGCAACAGGCAAGAGGCGTGGAGCTTGGTAAAAATGAGCATTTCTTTGCTCGATTGAAAAACTCAGTCAATATTTTATTGCCACTGATTTTAACAAGTTTAAACCGAATCGACACGATCTCCAACGCGATGGAGCTGCGTGGATTTGGTAAAAACAAGAAGCGCACCTGGTATACAAGAAGACCATTCGCCCGCAGAGATTTTCTCGCGATTGCGGTTGGCGTGGTGCTGCTTGCCATCAGTTTATTCGTGACGATTCGGTTTGGACGGTTTTATAATCCGTTCGTTTAAGAAAATAATAAGTTAACGTGTTTTGGAAAAGCGGGCGCGCATAAGTGGTTTTATGCCGCCTGCTTTTAAAATTGTAAGAGCCTGATTGCTAAGTGGCTCGCAAGAAAAGGTTTCGCCAGTCTCGGCAATTGTGATTTGGCCACCTTTTAAGTCAATCGTGAGTGTCTGCCCGTCGGTAGTTTTGGTATGAATGCCCTTGCAAATGATGGGAACGAGACCAAGATTAATGGCATTTCGGAAGAAAATACGGGCAATGGAAGCAGCTACCGCAATATCTTCAACGCGTCCGCCTGTGCAGCTTCCAATATAGCCTTGATTTAACAGTACCCGATTGGACGATATCACTTCGGACAGCGGATGAACATTTTCAACGCTGCTCGGGCAGGCGAGGTTTGGCTCAATCTTTGAGACATCAAACGTATAGCTTTCTGCGTATTGAAAATCAGGATCTGTAAACTGAACCTCATATGGACGGACTGCACGTTTGTTTACATAATTGAGAACATCAGAATTTGGCTGCATGTAAGCTGTTTTTGCACCCATTTCGACTGTCATATTGCAGATTGTCATGCGACCGGCGACATTCAACTTTTCAACATAACTTCCCGTAAAATCAATCGCCTTATAAACAGCGCCATCTGCTCGAATACGGCCTAACACTTCTAAAATAACATCCTATAGAAAGAATAAATGGTTTGCAGATATAGATCATTAATTTCGGCAAAGTCGATATGGGCAGTTACAATTTCTCCGGTATGAACTTGGGTTTTATGACTATTTTTCGCTAAAATCTTTTCAATGGCATGCATAATGAGAACCTCCTGTTTAGAAAAAAAATGAGTCTAATACAAAATATCGTATACGATATTCAATTTCGAGGGAATCATAACACATTTTATTTTGCTTTTCAAGAGTCATTTCAAGATCTGCTTTGAGAAAAGTGATTTTCTATAGTATCGCCAAATTTGCAGAGCAGACTTTGGTAAAAAACAATAAAATTGTATATGATATTCAATATAAAAGATTTGACATTGCGTTTTTCGGATGCTATTCTAATGAGGAAGGGAGCTGGAAACCATGGAGAGTTTAAAAAAAGCGATGCCTGTGCGGGTACAAATCACAGCGATTTTAAAGAAGGCACTCTTTTCGGGAGAATATAAGAGTGGAGATGAATTGAGTCTGACGGAAATTGCACAGCAGCTGGGGGTTAGCCGTACACCGGTGCGTGAGGCATTTCAGGCATTGGAGGCGGAAGGCCTGATTGAGCTGAGAATGAATAAAGGTGCGATTGTGAAGCCGATTGATGAGAAGTATATTACCGATCATTATGAGATGCGTATTTTGTTGGAATCTGAGGCGGCAAAGCGAGCTGCAGAGCGCGGAATGCCGGAGGCAGAGAATTTGATCAAACAGCTGGAAAAACAGCAGGAATTGATTGAGAATATCTCAACAGAGGAGTATGAGGAGTTAAATCTGGAAGTTCATTCTGCGATTTGGACAGCGGCTGATAATGACCGATTATATAAGTTTTTGTCTAGTCTATGGAATGGTCCAAGTGTAGGCGTTACGGCATCAAAATTGGATCACTATAAAAAGTCAACGAAAGAACATATTGCCATTTTAAAAGCGATTGAAAAGCAGGATGCAAAAGCTGCTAAAAAGGAAATGGAACAGCATATTGAACGCAGCCTAAACAATATTTTAAAAAGTTTTCAATATCGCTAAGACGTTTTGACAAATTTGGAAACAATGTATTTGGAGAGGAGAACAAATAAATGGAAGCAATTGAATGCATCAAAACAAGAAGAAGTGTAAGAAGATTTCAGGATCGCCCGGTAGAGCGCGAGACCATTCAAAAAATCGTGGATAGTGCAATTTGGGCACCATCATGGAAGAATACACAGACACCACGCTACACCGTAGTGGACAACCGAGAGATCATTGATGACATCGCAGAGAATGGCTGCTGCGGCTTTGCCTTTAACACAAAGACCCTCAAGCAGACACCAGTATTGGTTGTGGTATCCTATGTAAAGGGTATTTGCGGTTTTGAAAAGGATGGCTCCTACAGCACCGACAAAAAGGAAGGCTGGCAGATGTTTGACGCCGGTGTAGCAGCTCAGACTTTCGCGCTTGCTGCTCATGCACAGGGAGTCGGAACCGTTATGCTTGGCATCTATGACGCACCGTATATTCAGGAAAAGCTTGGCATCCCTCAGACCGAGGAAGTTGCCGTGTTACTTGCAGCAGGTTATGAGAAATTCACACCAGATGCACCGGCAAGAAAAACGGCAGAGGACGTGCTTCGCTTCGTATAAACGATTCCAATCGACCTGCTGTTTTTTCTAAATGGAGTTTGATGTGGCGTTTCGATAAATAAAAAAATTCAACGACCTTTGCTCAAATAAACAGCAGGCCGTTGAATTTTTTTATTTCACCATCTGACGAACATCATCAAACAGTTGCATGTCATTTGCAGTCAGCTTTACGTTTGTTGCATATTTGCGCCCGTCAGCTGTTGTAATCGTAATTTCTGCAATGGTGCCTTCCTGAATTACATTGTTATCCGAAACAGCACGTAAGAAAAGTGGGAACTTCGGATGGGCTGCTGCAAAGCGGTCCCATGAAGCCTTTAACTGAAATATTTTGGCTGGGTTCATTTGAAAATCCTTTCTATCCTTTGTTTTAAGCAGTTTGAGAACTGGGATAAGCAAAACTGTTTTCGTACATAAATTCTGGTGCGCAGTCAATTTCCTCATCCATCCATGTAACGGCACCATCAACAACCTTGCAATTTTTAAAAATGTTATCGTCTTTAAGCGGAAGGAAAGCAGATCCAGTCAATATTGTAGCATCAAAAAGACGCTGCTCTCCAGTTGAAAATGTGAGAATCATCATCATATCATCCAACGGCTTTACGGAAATAACTTCAATGTCGTTTCTTTTTTCGCTTGCGTATACAATTCCATTTAATACAAACATAGGATACCTCCATTCTTTATTGCAGAGGGGTGATCTTATCAAAATGCTCACCTCTGACAGCTTTGTTCCAGGCAGCATAGGCCTCTTCCTCGTGAAGGGCTAGCCATCCAACCAACATTTTAAATTGTTTTTGAGGCAGTGAACCAGCGAGAAGTTCACCGTCAATACCAACAGAAGCCTTATACTCTCCATATGAAACATGGACGTGTGGCTTGTTGTGCTGAACGGTATCATTAAAAAGCATTTTGATAACCATTCCTTGAAATCTACTTAGTTCGGGCATTGTTCATTCTCCTTTTTAATGTTTTTATTTGAAATGCTGAAAGATTAAGCAGTCTTTTGATAATCGACAACTGCAATCTCTGCCAACATTCCATTGATCTGCTTAATAATATTTTCGATATTTTGTAGTGTTTCGCCTGATAAATATTCTTCTCTGCATTGAGTACATTTCTCACATGGAACATTTTTAATAATGATGTGGCAACCATTATGATTGGCCATGTAAGTAGTGGTAGAGGGATGAACATTACCATTGCAATAAAAACACGTCATAGTCAATTCTCCTTTCGAATCCTAAAATCGTTTTCCTACTTATCAGAACTTGGAAAAAAGGAAAATTCTTTCATGGAATTATGTTAGCATGTGTCAGTACACACGTCAAGTAATGATGAAAGTTTTGGAATAGACAAACAAGTGCCGCCTCAAGACTGAAATGAGTCTGGAGAAAGCACTTGTTTGATATAAAGATATTTAATAAGAACTGTATTTAGGAATCTGGCGCGGGAATCCTCGGCCATTCAATGACCGAGATGAAAGCGCC